>CAIYTS010000049.1 GCA_903929185.1 uncultured Acidimicrobiaceae bacterium | reverse complement strand
ATGATGACAACATCGTGACCTTCAGTAGTGAGTTGACGCGCAAGGGAAGAGCCAACTCTTCCGCATCCAACAATGATCATATGCATGTGCTTACTTCTCTTCTGTAGTGAGACCGGACATATGTATCGGAACCGATACAACTGCGGTGTGAGGACGTTGAAGAAGCTTTGCCTTGAGGGCAAACGCGCTTCCGTTGTGAAGCCATTGAGTTCTCCAAGACGTGACGAATTCTGGAATCACAACAGTGACAATGTCGTCTTGGTAACGCGCATCAAGCTCATCGAGGAATTCGCTAACAGGGCGAGTGAGTTCGCGATATGGGGAATACAAAATATTGAGGTCAATAGGAACTGCGAATTCAGCCCATTGTGCTTCGATGCGTTGACGATCGTCGTCGTCTGTTGCCACGGTGACAGCCACGAGGCGGTCAGGGTTCAGTGATTTTGCATATTGCAATCCGTGGAGAACGCCTTTGTTAATTCCTCCAACAAGAACAACCATGGTGTGGGTCTCTCGGCGTGGCCAATATCCGGGTTCAACGTGCACTGCAGCATGTCCGCGGTCGTAGTGGCGCCCGACAGCTCTGAAAGAGGTGACCATAATCGGAATAAGGAAAGCGGGGATCCATGCGCCTTCAGTGAACTTCGAGACAACAACGATGACTGCGATGAGGCCTGTCGTGATCGCGCCGATGGCGTTGATTGTGATGCCGAATTTCCAGTTCTTTTCTTTGTGCTTGAGGTGATGTTTCACCATGCCTGACTGACTGAGTGTGAAACCTGTAAACACGCCAAAGGCATAGAGAGGTATCAGTTTCGAAATGTCACCGTTGAACGCGACAATCAGAAGGCTCGCAACTGCAGCGAGGAATAAAACGCCATTAGAGAAAACAAGACGGGAACCGCGGTTAAAGAACTGGCGAGGCAGGAATCCGTCTTTCGCAATAATTGATGCAAGACGAGGGAAGTCTGCGTATGCAGTGTTGGCTGCCAGAATCAGAATGAGGAATGTTCCGATCATGGTCATCCAGAACATGACACCCTTGCCGTTGTATAGGTATTCAGCCATCAAGCCAAGTCCGTTACCGTCGTGTTCTCCGCGGAAAGGTTTTAAGTGAGCTGCGAGAACTGACACACCAAGGAAGCAGCTTCCCAAGATTCCACCCATCCACAACAAAGTGGTTGAAGCGTTTTTGGCTTCTGGCTTTTCGAAAGCAGGAACTCCGTTGGAAACTGCTTCAACTCCCGAGAGCGCAACGGCACCTGATGAGAAAGCACGCAGCAGCATGAAGAGACTCAAGGATGCAGTGCCTTTGCTGATATCAATCGCTTCTTCACTAAGCATTGACTCAGGAATCGGCCCAATGTGTTGAACGAAAATTCGGTACAGGCCGGTGACAATCAGGATGATCAGCATGATGATGTAGAAGTAGGTAGGCCCAGCAAAAGCTGCTCCCGATTCTTTGACACCACGCAGGTTCATGACTGTCATGATGAAGACGCACGCCAAACACAGTGGCACGGTCCATGAATGACTGAAATCAAAGGCAGTTCGAATTGCGAGAACGCCACCAGCGACACTGACTGCAACAGTAAGGATGTAGTCAACAAGCAACGATGATCCGGCAATGAGTGCGGGAGTTTTTCCGAGATTTTCTCGACTCACAATGTAAGCACCACCACCGGATGGGTATGCATGAATGGTTTGGCTATATGAAAGAACCACGATGACGAGCAGAACGCACACAACAATTGCGATGGGGATCAATGGCCCAAATGCTGCTCTACCTATTCCGGCTCCGATGAGGAGTACTACAAGAATTTCATCTGTTGCGTATGCAGTAGATGAAATCGCGTCAGAAGCGAAGACGGGAAGTGCAATCGCCTTGCGAAGGCGTTGGTGTTGTTCTTCGGCGCTTGAGATGGGGTTACCGATGAGGAATTTTTTAATTTTTGACATATTTTCTGATTTCTCAGCATTGCTACTCTGTCACGGTTGGTGTGCCAAATGCGAAATTTTGCGGGCTACGGATTGTGACGTTTGTGTTTCTTGGCAGTTCTGGCCCATTTCCCCCTTCCAAATGAGGCTTTCAGCTATGAAACCCTTACAATTGCAGGGTGGAATTTAAGAAAGATGACATCGTCATCTACCCCCAACATGGTGCCTGCAAAGTAAAAGGCAAAAAGAAGCACGACTTCTTCGGTACGGGGAAAAAAGAGGAGTACCTCATCCTTGAGACCATCATCAATGAGATGACCCTTCAGGTCCCAATGTCCAAGCTCGACGAAGTTGGCGTGCGTCCACCGGTGAACGCAGAAGAGCTTGATGACCTTGTACAAGTTTTGTCAAAGCCAGACCCTCGCGTGCCAAGTAACTGGTCACGTCGTTTCAAGAACCACCAAGAGAAGTTGAAGAGCGGCGACGTCTACCAAGTAGCTGAAGTTGTTCGTAACTTGGCAGCGCGTAACCGCGATGCCTCATTGTCTGCAGCTGAGCGCACCATGTACGAGCGTGCTCGCGTGAACTTGATTTCAGAAATTGCACCGGCCTTGAAGGTCAGCAAAGAAGAAGCAGAAGAGTTTCTCAATCAGGCGCTTGAAAAAGGTGTGCTGAAGGTGGCGAAAGTTGCCAAGAAGAAAGTTGAAGCAGTTGTCAAAGTAGTTGACGATGCTGATGACGAT
>CAIYTS010000048.1 GCA_903929185.1 uncultured Acidimicrobiaceae bacterium | reverse complement strand
TAACCCAACAGAAGCTGGCTCGCTTATGGCCGGCATTGTGGCTGGGCTGAGCTGAGTGCCACGCGCTCTTCTTTCTGTCTACGACAAAACGGGCATCGTCGAATTTGCGACCTCGCTGCATGAACTCGGTTGGTCGTTGCTGTCTAGCGGTGGAACCGCTGCTGTAATTTCTACAGCCGGTATTCCCGTAACAGATGTTGCAGAGATCACGGGGCTAGCGCCGATTCTTGATCACCGTGTGGTGACATTGCATCCAAAGATTCATGGTGGCATTCTTGCTGACCGTTCAAATCCAGATCATGTCGCTGAAATGGAAAAGAATGGCATCGAAGGTATCGATCTCGTTGTTGTCAACCTGTATCCATTTGCGTCAAAGCCAGGAATCGAACTTATCGATATCGGTGGCCCCGCAATGGTGCGCGCAGCTGCAAAGAATTTTGCTCATGTCGGCGTTGTTGTAGACACTGCTGATTACAGCGATGTTCTCGAAATGATCAGCGGAGATTTTTTCAGTGTTGCTGCTCGTCGTCGTTTAGCGCAGAAAGCATTCAGAATTACCAGCGCGTACGACGCATCAATTTCTTCGTGGCTTGCTGATGAAACAAGTGATCGTGAAGATGCAACAGTGCCACCGATTCTTACTTTGGTCGCAGAGCGTGCAGAAGTTTTGCGTTACGGAGAAAACCCACATCAAACAGGGGCGCGCTACCGCCTTCCTGGTGTTGAGAGCTGGTGGGATTCTGCAACGCAACTCAACGGCAAAGAGATGTCGTACCTGAACGTTCTTGATACAGAAGCGGCCTGGCAATTGGTGAGCCGATTCGATAGGCCGGCAGCAGTGGTAGTGAAACACGCCAACCCATGCGGTGTTGCACTTGCCCCCACAATTTTTGAGGCGTATTCACATGCACATGGCGCTGACCCCATCAGTGCATTCGGCGGCATCATTGCCGTCAATGGGGAGGTCAATGGTGAAACTGCAGCTGAGATCAACAAGACATTTACTGAAGTTGTCATCGCTCCTTCGTTCACATCAGATGCGCTTGAAATTTTGTGTGCCAAACCATCGCTGCGGGTATTTGAAGCAGTGGCTCCGTTTGGTTCAATGGCCATCAACGTGCGGTCAATTGACGGTGGACTCCTTGTGCAGTCAGTCGACGAAGTTGATGAACCGCTCGACGATTTCACCGTGGTCACCGAGCGTGCACCGAGTGCCGATGAATGGTCAAGTTTGTTGTTGGCATGGCAAACAGTTGCAGCCACTTGGAGCAATGCCATTGTGCTTGCACACGGTGACACCGTTGTCGGTATCGGCGGGGGACAGCCAAACCGGATTGATGCAGCGCGTTTAGCGATTGGTCGCGCGGGCGACCACGCCTCTGGTTCGGTCGCAGCGAGTGATGCTTTTTTCCCATTCGGCGATACGGTTTCAGAGTTGGCTGCCGCTGGTGTCACTGCAATTTTCCAACCCGGTGGCAGTGTGCGAGACGAAGAATCCATCACGGCAGCCAACACTTATGGCATTGCCATGGTGTTCACCGGATCACGCCACTTCCGTCACTAGGCAAGTCGTAGACTAGACAAATGGCACGTATTGGTGACCTCCTTGCGGCGGGACGAACTTTCTCTTTTGAATTTTCACCTCCCAAAACAACTGCTGGTTCTATGTCGCTTGGCCGCACAATTGCCGAACTTGAATCTCTCAGTCCGTCATTTGTTTCATGCACATACGGCGCTGGCGGTTCCACCCGTGAGAACACACGTGACACGGTTTTGTGGATTGAACGCGAAACAAACATTCCCGCAATGGCCCATCTCACATGCGTTGGTCATACACGTAATGAAATCGAAGACATCATTGCTACGTACACGGCAGCCGGAATTCAAAACGTCCTCGCTCTTGCAGGTGACCCTCCGAAAGATCCCGCCGATGCGCGACCAAGCGATTACATGTACGCAACTGATTTAGTTGAACACCTACGAGAGATAGCTGATTTATCAATCGGTGTTGCTGCACATCCTGAAGGACACCCGCGTTCACCTGATCTGGCAACTGACCGCCGCCTTCTTGCTGAAAAGCTAAAGGTTGTCGACTTCGCGACTACTCAGTTCTTCTTTGACGTTGATCATTATCTGTCGTTGGTGAACGACTTGGCAGACCTCGGAGTTACTAAGCCGGTTGTTCCCGGAATTATGCCGTGCACCAATATCGCCCAAGTTGAACGAATGGCTGAATTGTCAGGTGCGGCATTTCCTGGATGGCTGCGCGAACGTCTCGAGTCGGGAACATCCCCAGAAGATGTTCGTCGAATAGGAGTAGAAGCCGCAACGGAACTGTGCGCGCAGTTGCTTTCTGCAGGCGCACCTGGACTTCATTTTTATACGCTGAATAAATCCACTGCTACACGGGAGATATACGCCCAACTGGGTCTTCCGGTCGCATGACCTTTTCCTTTCATGAGTAATCAGAACGACCAATCCACATACGTAGGCGGAACGCCAGCATGGGGCACCCGCAGAGGACCAGTAGTCCCGTACGTTCCAGCACTCGATGGTTTGCGAGCACTTGCCGTCATCGCAGTGATTGTGTATCACGCAAATCATCAATGGCTAGGCGGCGGCTTTCTTGGTGTTGAAGTGTTCTTTGTTATCTCGGGCTATCTCATTACGTTGTTGCTCATTGCTGAGCGCGAACGTTCCGGCACGGTGTCGCTGAGTAATTTCTGGATGCGTCGTGCTCGACGATTACTGCCTGCCTTGTTCACGTTGCTGCTCGGAACCACTGTGTATTGCGCATTATTTGATCGCGATCGCCTCGGCATGTTGCGTGGTGATGTTGTGGGCGGTGTTCTGTATGTCTCCAACTGGTTCCAAATTTGGAGTGGCTCTTCGTATACATCCGCCTTTGCTTTTGCACCACTTCGGCATTTGTGGTCACTGGCCGTGGAAGAGCAGTACTACATCGTGTGGCCGCTCATTATGTTCGTGTTGCTTCGCCGTATTAGGCCGAAAACATTGCCAATGCTTGGTCTGGTGTTCACCGCGATCGCAGTTGCTATAGCTGTAGCAACAGCAATGATGTATCACCCAGGCCCTATCGACACGTTTGCCACAACCCCAGATCAATTCATGTCCATATTCGGTCATCGAGTTGTACGAATTGATTTTCTATATCTCGGCACTATCACTCGTGCGAGCGGACTATTGCTTGGTGCGGCACTTGCAACAATGTGGCGACCATGGGCATTGCGTCGAGGACGTGCAGGTTCAAATGCAAATGGTCTTGACCTCGCGGGAGTTCTTGCCGTTACTGCACTTGTATTCATGTGTTGGAAATTTCGTGAAGTAGTTGAAGTAGCCGATGTGGGTACCACTGGATATGACTTGCTGTATCGCGGCGGATTCATCGCCGTGGGAATCGCCACCATTGTTGCAATAGCGACTGTTACTCATCCGCGTTCTCGTTTGGGTAAATACGTCATCGGAACACCATTATTGGTATGGCTTGGCAAACGGTCATATGGCTTGTACCTGTATCACTGGACCGTTTTCCAGGCGTACCGAAAGGCAGCAGGTAATTCGCTGGACATACGCGAGTTCATTGCGTTGATGGCAATCACAATTGTTCTTACAGAAGCGTCGTATCAGTTCATTGAAACGCCAATTCGAACAGGAAAGGCTTTGGCTACGTATCGTTCGTGGCGAGCACGCGGCGGAACTATTCGTGGCCCATTGGGGATTGTGCTCGGAACTCTGGCTGTTGTTCCGATATTCAGTGTCGTCAGGATGGCGGGCGCACGTGTGATGCCTGATGACATCACTGCTGGTCTCAACGACAACGAAGGTGCCGTTACTCGTATCACCACAACAACAGTTGCATCGGGTGTTACTACCGTGCCGCTAGTTTCCACAACCACGATTCCTCACGGAAAGATGGACGCGTTTGCAGTCGGTGATTCGGTAATGCTCGGATCAGCAAAGAAATTGAAGTCGTATGGCATCACAGTTGATGCATCAAAGAACAGACAGGTCATTGATGCAGTACAGATCTTCAATTACTACAAGTCCGTTAACGAGTTAGGCGATGTTGTTGTTATTCATTTAGGCACAAATGGCATTACAAAGGCTGCGACATTTGAGCGAATTCTTAAGCCGCTTGCAAGCGTTAAGCGTGTGGTCATTCTTACTATGCGCGTGCCAGGCCACGCTTCAGAGCAATTGAACAACGCCGTTATCAACAATCTTCCGGCCACGCATTCCAACGTCACCATCCTTGATTGGTACACATTGTCAAAGCCACATCCCGAATGGTTCAATTCGGACGGAATTCACCCCAATGCATTAGGTCAGGACAACTACGTTGCCCTAATTTTGCAGGCCATTGGCCGATAATTTTGGGCCCAATATGGCGCTTCCATTGGGAACAAGTACCCCAAATTGCCTACGCTTAGAGACATGACATCACCAGTACGTATTGCCGTTACCGGCGCAGCCGGCCAAATTGGCTACAGCCTCCTTTTCCGTATCGCTTCAGGCGCAGTATTCGGTCCTAATCAGCCAGTCATTCTTCAACTGTTGGAAATCACACCTGCACTTGGCGCACTCGAAGGAGTACGTATGGAACTTGATGACTGCGCATTCCCACTTCTTGCTGGTGTCGTATGCACCGACAATGCTGAAACTGCATTCGGTGATATTGATGCTGCCTTTCTTGTTGGCGCAATGCCTCGCAAAGACGGCATGGAGCGCGGCGACTTGCTCAGCGCAAACGGCGGAATTTTCAAGCCACAAGGAAAAGCTCTTGGTGTTGCAGCAAAGAAAGATGCAAAAATCTTGGTCGTCGGTAACCCAGCGAACACCAACGCTGTCATTGCGATGAACAACGCGCAAGGACTTGACCCCAGTCGCTTCACTGCAATGACTCGTCTTGACCACAACCGCGCGATGACACAATTGGCTGTCAAAGTCGGCAAGCCAGTCACATCGATCAAAAAGATGACCATCTGGGGAAACCACTCAAGCACCCAGTACCCAGACCTTTTCCATTGTGAAGTAGATGGCAAGAATGCAGCTGCATTGGTGAACGATCAAGCGTGGATCGAAAATGATTTCATCCCAACTGTTGCAAAGCGCGGCGCAGCCATCATCAAGGCACGCGGATTGTCATCTGCAGCATCAGCAGCAAACGCAGCGATCGACCACATGAATTCATGGGTTCTCGGCACAGCCCCTGGCGATTGGGTGTCAATGGCAATTCCATCTGACGGCAGCTACGGGGTTCCTGAAGGCATTATCTCTTCATTCCCGTGTGTCTGTAAAGACGGCAAGTACAGCATCGTGCAGGGTCTTGATATTGATGACTTCAGCCGTTCACGTATCGACGCATCAGTAGCAGAACTCGTTGAAGAGCGTGACGAAGTAAAGAAGCTAGGCCTCATTTAATGAGCGTTGCGGCCCTCGTCGATACAGACAGGTGGCCGCTAGATAGTGCTGAACTACACAAGGAACTCAGCACTACGTTCACGAAAGAAAACATCGCGATTCTTCCTGGATTCATTCATGAAACTGCAATCCCGGGTCTCATTGCTGAATGCGATGAATTAGCAAAAGTGGCGTATCACACCACTGTGAATGCTGATCTTGAAGTTGTTGCGTACGACCAATTCCCAGCCGACAGTGTGATTCGAGCGCTGTATGAGTGGGATCCGCTCATGGATTTTGTTGCAAAGATTTTGAGTGAAGACAAACTGTTTCGTTATGCAGATCCGTTTGGTGCGCTAAACCTCGCAGTCATGCGTGATGGTCATGAACTGGGTTGGCATTTCGACCAAACAGATTTTGTCGTTTCTATTGCATTGCAAACATCGTCTGAAGGTGGAGATTTTGAAAATGCGTCTCGCATTCGCTCTGCTACCAATGAAAACGCAGACACTGTGGCTGCTGTTCGTCGTGGTGATCGTCCCGATCTCGTTCGCACTGAACCAATGACACCCGGAACACTGATGGTGTTCAATGGCCGTAATAGCTACCACCGTGTGTCACGCGTGTCGGGATCCGTTCCGCGTCACGTTGCATTGCTTGCATATGACACGAAGCCAGGCACCAATTCAAATGATGAATTACGTATGGGCCGTTACGGCAGGTTGCCAGTATGAAAATTGGTGAAGGTTTTGTCGGCAACGGCGCCAATGCAGCGCATATCAATGTTGTTCTCGGACATCGTGATGGCCCAGTTGGCACCGCATGGGCTACGGCGCTTGCAACTCCACGTGAGGGCCATGTTCCGTTTGTTGCAGTTGCGCAACCCAACATGCCTGTTGTTCCGTTTACGTTGTTCGTGAACAAAGCGGCAATCGCAAATGATCGTCATGGTGAGTTGACATGGGGTGGAGCTCAGGCTGGTGTTGCAGCTGGTGTCGGACTCGCACATCAGAAGTCACTGTTTGATGGCGACATCGACTCACTCGTTCTCATTGTTGCGGTGTGGGTGAATCCATCTGCCGATAATGAAGAAGCAATTTTTGCCAACAATCGAGATGCCACATTTGCGGCACTTCAACAGGCTCGTGATGCTGGCCCTGACCTCGATCAGGCACTGGCCGCAATGGCCAATCCGTCAAACCCGTATTTCCGGACCGCGTAGCTCTTTACTCGTACGTCGTCAGCGCGCGTACGGCTTCGAATGCGGCGTCGAGGGCAGCAAAGACTGGCACTGCATCCATCAGGCGCTGAGTGTCGCCTGAGATGCGTACATGGCCCTTGATGAAGGCTTCCTGAGCGGGCAGTGAACCAGTGGCAACCCCAACGGCTGTCTCCCAGGTCTGTTCCATGCGCACATCTTCCTCAGGTGCTGGCCCTGAGGCAAAGCGCGCAATGCCATTTCCCACCTGCAAGTGATACAGCACGGAGCCCTCGGGGCCATCTGTGACTACCTGTGTGACGCCAATGGAATGAGTTGCGGCAAGGTCTGCCAGTGACTCACTTGAGGCCACGTGGGCCTGCATGGCATCAATCCAATCGAGGCTGAGATATCGCATGGTGTTCGGCCCTTCGTTACTGTGCGGAGCGGCGGTGTTTGACGAATTCAAGAATGACAGGCAACAGCGACACAAGGACGATGGCCAAGATTGCAACTTCGATGTTGTTCTTCACGAACTCAATTTTTCCGAGGAAGTAACCAAGAAGGGGAATGCCTGCACCCCATGCAAGTCCGCCAATGATGTTGAAGCGTGTAAACGTTTTGTAGTCCATGTCGCCGACACCAGCAACCACCGGAACGAATGTGCGAATCACTGGGACAAAGCGGGCGATGATGATGGTGCGCGAACCGTGTTTTGCGAAAAACTCATTAGCGCGAACAACATGTGCAGGATCAAAGAGACGCGATTTCGGACGTGCGAAAACTGCTGGCCCTAATTTCTTTCCGATCAGATATCCAACTTGGTCTCCGACAATTGCCATCGCCGCAGCAACGGCCATCACAATCACAATGTTTGGCAAGACGTCTTTCCCTGTTGCTTCTTGGCCAGCTGGACTTGCGAGAAAGCCAGCGATGAACAGCAGCGAATCACCAGGAAGAAAGAATCCGACAAGCAATCCCGATTCTGCAAACACAATGGCTGCAAGTAGAAAAATGCCTCCGCTTGTAAGAAGACTTTCGGGATTTAAGAGAGCAAGCATTTAAGCGAGGTTAGTTCGGAAAACACAAAAGGCCCGAGCACATGGCTCGGGCCTTTTGATGAGTAGCTAATTAGTTTGTTGCTGGACCAAAAGTTGTCTTTTGGCGAGATGAACGAATCACCGATGCAGCAAGAACTACCAAAGCAGCAGCTGCAATGAGCAGGCGCTGGCCATCGTTGTCTTGAGTACTGATGATTGCTGGAAGCGTCAACAATGACACAAGGTTCATCACCTTGATCAGCGGGTTCAATGCAGGACCTGCTGTGTCTTTGAATGGGTCACCAACAGTGTCAGCAATAACAGCGGCCTTGTAAGGCTCTGAGCCTTTACCGCCGTGGTTGCCGTCTTCGATGTACTTCTTTGCGTTGTCCCATGCACCACCAGCATTGCTGAGGTAGTTCGCCATGAGTTGGCCGGTCAAGATGACAGCAGCAAGGAATCCACCAAGTGCTTGCCAACCAATTCCGAATCCAACGATGACTGGAGTCAACACTGCAAGAAGTGCAGGTGTAGCCAATTCACGAAGTGAAGCTTCTGTACAGATGTCAATGACGGGGCCGTACTCTGGCTTCTTTGTTCCGGCCATGATCATTCCGTCAGCGAACTGACGGCGAACTTCTTGAACAACAACACCAGCTGTGCGGCCAACGGCGCGAATTGAAAGTGCTGAGAACAAGAACGGAACAGAGCCACCGATGAGAAGACCAATGAAGATCTTCGGATCAGCAACGTTGATTGCAAGCTGGGGAGCCTTGAAAACTCCGTCAGCCAAGTTCTCGGCCTTGATCATCAATTCAGCACCAGCTGTTTCGATGAACGAAGCGAACAAGGCAACAGCAGCAATAACTGCTGAACCGATTGCAAAGCCCTTTGTTACAGCCTTAGTGGTGTTACCCACTGCGTCGAGAGCAACCATGATCTTTTGTGGTTCGCCGTGGAACTCGCCAGACATTTCTGCAATACCTGCAGCGTTATCTGACACAGGTCCAAAGGTGTCTTCCGACACGATGACGCCTGTTGTTGCAAGCATTCCCATTCCGCACAATGCGACGAGGTAGAGCGAGAACGTAAGGTTTCCGCCGCCAAGTGCCAATGCAACACCAATTGCAATTGCAATTGCAAGAACTGCGTACACGCTTGACTCAAGTCCAAATGCAGTACCTGAAAGAATTGCAGTTGCGGGACCAGTCTCTGCTGATTCAGCAATTTCTTGTACTGGACCATGATGAGTTGCTGTGTAGTACTCAGTGAGACGGCTCACAAGTTGTGCAAGAAGCAGACCAACTGCAACCGCACCGAATACTCGCCAACCGGCTCCACCCATCAACTTGACACCTTCGCCAGCGACACCTTTTTCGTTACCGACGTATGTAAGTGACAATGCAAGTGTTCCGGCCAGTGTAAGAACGCCAGCTACAAGGAAGCCCTTGTTGATCGGCTTCAGTGCGTCTGTTTCGTCTGGTTTTGCCTTCACAGCGAACACACCAAAGATTGATGCGATCACGCCGATAGCGCGCGCTGCAAGTGGGAACACAAGTCCCATTGCTGGGTTAAGACCAATTGAGTTGAACGCTGCAACACCAAGAATGATCGAAGCAACAAGTGTTACTTCGTATGACTCGAAGAGGTCAGCGGCCATTCCGGCACAGTCACCAACGTTGTCACCAACGTTGTCGGCGATTGTTGCTGGGTTACGTGGGTCGTCTTCAGGAATTCCTGCTTCAACTTTTCCAACAAGGTCAGCACCAACGTCTGCAGCTTTCGTGAAGATTCCTCCACCAACGCGCAAGAACAATGCAAGAAGTGATCCACCAAAGCCGAAGCCGACAAGGATGACGCTTGATGTGTTCTGGAACAACATGATGATTGCTGTTGCACCGCTGAGTCCGAGACCAACGGTGAACATTCCGGCAACACCACCGGTGCGGAATGCAACGGTGAGAGCGTCTGGCATTGAGCCAGTCAGAGCAGCAGCGGCTGTACGTACGTTTCCGCGCGTAGCCAATGTCATTCCGATGTAACCGGTGAACCCTGAAGCAGCACAGCCAAGAATGAAAGCGACGGTGCGCCAAATTCCGGCTTGCATGAACGACAACGCTTCAGTAGCGCCGGCGCCTTCGCCCTTGACGATTGCAGTTGATGTGACGAACACAATGACTGCAAGTGGAACCAAAATCATGATGATGGTCTTGAACTGGCGCTTCAAGTAGGCGAGAGCACCTTCTTGAATTGCAAGCGCAATCTCTTTCATCTTTGGCGTGCCTTCGTCGGCAGCCATGACTAAACGGGCGAGATAGAACCCAACAGCGATAGCAAGCACGGCCGCCGCAGCTGAAAGCCACAACACCGCCCATTCTCCGCCCTTGAGCACGAACTCTTGGTAGCCGCCTTCGGCAGCAAATAATCCTGACACTTAATTGTCTCCTGGCAAGTTCTGGGGCGACCTGACTGTCAGGCGCCCGCTGTATGGAACATCGCAACAGTAGTGAAAAAAGACACGCCAGAGCGAAATGGTCAAGTTGTGCCCTCGGGGCGCTCTCGGGCTACCGTTTCAAGTGCATTTGCACAGCCGGCCCGCCCGGCCCGCAAGGAGACTTTATTTACATGGCACAAGTAGTTACATCTCACCGCGGCCCGGTTACCGGCACCGCTACCCATCAGCGAAAGAAGCGCCCGTTCCTTCTCGACCTCTATTCCACCGCGGTGGGCAAGAAGTACGTCATGGGGCTCACAGGTATAGCCATGATGGGTTTTGTCCTCTTTCACATGATCGGGAACCTCAAGATGTATCTCGGTGCTACTCACCTTGATGAATACGCAGAATTCCTGAAGCAGCTCCTCGTGCCCATTGCTCCTGAAGGAGTAGTGCTGTGGCTCTTGCGCGGTGGTCTCATCACCTTTTTATTCCTCCACCTTCATGCAGCGTGGTCACTCACTCGTTTGAATCGCCACGCGCGGCCTGTGAAGTACCAAAGCAAGCGTGATTACCAAATTGCCAATTTCGCGAGCCGCACAATGCGTTGGTCCGGAATGATCGTCCTTGCTTTCATTATCTGGCACCTTTCTGACCTCACATTTGGTGTTGCCAACACCGTCGGTACTGACGGTGTGTTCGTTAAGGCAGAGGTGTACAACAACGTGGTGCGCAGCTTCCAGCGCGTTCCCGTATCCATCTTCTATGTGGTTGCAAACATTTTGTTGGGCATTCACTTGTTCCACGGCACGTGGAGCATTTTCCAGTCACTTGGTTGGAACAACCCACGTTTCAATAACTGGCGCCGTGGCTTTGCTACCGGCTTTGCCGCAATTGTCGTTCTTGGCAACGTTTCATTCCCTATCGCTGTAATGGCTGGCATCGTCGGCTGACCGACGCGCCTCGAAGAAGAAAGACACGATCATGACTCTCACTGATGAACTGTTCGCAAAGAACACAGTCAAACTTGACAGCAAAATTCCTGATGGCCCCGTTGCTGACAAATGGGATAACTACAAAGAAAACATGAAGTTGGTGAACCCCAACAACAAACGCAAATTCAAAGTCATTGTGGTTGGTACCGGTCTTGCTGGTGCATCAGCTGCAGCAACACTTGCTGAACTTGGATATCAAGTTGACGCGTTCACATTTCATGACTCTGCACGCCGCGCGCACTCTATTGCTGCACAAGGCGGCATTAACGGTGCAAAGAACTACAAGGGTGATGGTGACAGTGTTCATCGTTTGTTCTACGACACCGTCAAAGGTGGCGACTTTCGTGCGCGTGAAGCAAACGTGCATCGCTTGGCGCAAGTCAGCGTTGACATCATTGACCAAATGGTTGCCCAAGGTGTGCCATTCGCCCGTGAATACGGTGGTCTTTTAGACAACCGTTCATTTGGTGGAGCTCAAGTCAGTCGTACTTTTTATGCTCGTGGTCAAACTGGTCAGCAATTGCTACTCGGTGCGTATCAGCAGTTTTCGCGCCAAGTTGGTCTTGGTGGCATCAGTTTGTACAACCGCTCTGAATTGATTGACATTGTTGTCATTGACGGTCGAGCATCAGGCATCGTTGTTCGCGATCTGGTAACAGGTGAAATCACATCACATGCTGCACATGCAGTTGTGTTGGCAACGGGTGGATACGGAAACGCATTCTTCTTGTCAACAAATGCAATGGCATGCAACGTCACTGCAGCATGGCGCGCACACCGCAAGGGCGCATTGTTTGCGAACCCGTGCTACACACAAATTCACCCCACCTGCATTCCTCAAAGTGATGACAGCCAGTCAAAACTCACATTGATGTCAGAGTCATTGCGTAACGACGGTCGCGTATGGGTTCCTGTGAATCCAAACGAGACCCGTCCAGCACACGAGGTGCCAGAAGAAGAGCGTGACTATTACCTCGAGCGCTTGTATCCGTCATTCGGCAACTTGGCTCCGCGTGACATTTCGTCGCGTGCTGCAAAGCGTGCAGTTGACAAGGGTCAGGGTGTCGGACCAAAGAAGAACGGCGTCTACCTTGATTTCTCTGAGGCAATTGAGCGCCTCGGTCACGACGTCGTGCAAGAGCGCTACGGCAACTTGTTTGAAATGTACGAACGTATTGCTGGCGAAAACCCGTACGAAACACCAATGCGTATTTACCCAGCAAGCCATTACACAATGGGCGGCTTGTGGGTCGATTACGAATTGCAAACAAACATTCCGGGTTTGTATGCAGCTGGTGAAGCAAACTTTTCTGATCACGGCGCAAACCGTCTTGGTGCATCTGCACTGATGCAAGGTCTTGCAGATGGTTACTTCGTATTGCCATACACAATCGGAAACGGACTTGCTCCGTTGTTGAACAAGCCAATGCCTGGCATTGATCACCCAGAATTCAAAGCTGCTGAAGACGCAGCACGCAATCGTTACAACGCGTATCTCGCAATTAACGGAACAAAGTCACCTGATTACTTCCATCGTGAACTCGGAAAAATCATCTGGGATTACTGCGGTATGGAACGAACAGAAGAAGGATTGAAAAAGGCATTGGAACTTCTTCCTGCGCTGTACCAAGAATTCAAGACCGATCTTCGTGTCACAGGTAGCGGCGACGACATGAACCAAACGCTCGAAAAAGCCGGTCGTGTTGACGATTTCTTCCAGTTGGGCATGTTGATGTGTCGCGATGCACTTGACCGCAAAGAGAGCTGCGGCGGCCACTTCCGTGCTGAATATCAAACAGACGAAGGCGAAGCACTTCGTGACGATGTGAACTACTGCCACGTTGCCGCATGGCAATGGGGCGGCGACCCAATGACACCAAACCTGAACGTTGAACCGCTCGAATTCGAAGCTGTTCACCTCGCGACTCGGAGCTACAAATGAGCAATCACCTCAAAAACATCACATTGCGCATCTGGCGTCAGGCTGGTCCTGCAGCAAAGGGCAATTTCGAAACCCATGTGGTCGACGAAATCACCGACGAGGCCTCGTTCCTTGAGATGCTCGACATCTTGAACGACAAACTTGTTACAGAAGGCAAAGAGGCAGTGGTGTTCGACCACGACTGTCGCGAAGGCATCTGCGGAACATGTTCTCTCATGATCGACGGACAAGCACACGGACCACAACGCGGAACAGCAACATGCCAGTTGCATATGCGTCAGTTCAAGAGCAATGACACCATCACCATTGAGCCATGGCGTGCATCAGCATTCCCCATCATTAAAGACCTCATGGTTGATCGTTCTGCGTTTGACCGCATTATTGAATCGGGTGGATACATCACGGCCGACACCGGTGGAGCACCAGACGCAAACCTGATCCCAATTCCAAAAGTTATTGCAGATGCTGCAATGGACTCAGCAGAGTGCATTGGTTGCGGAGCATGCGTTGCTGCGTGTCCAAACGGCGCTGCCAACTTGTTCACCGGTGCAAAAATTGCTCACCTCAGCCGCCTGCCTCAGGGTCAGGCCGAGCGGTATTCACGCGTTGAATCCATGGTGGAGACAATGGATGACCATTTTGGTTCGTGCACAAGTCATGGCGAATGTGAAGCTGCATGCCCGAAGGAAATTTCCATCGATGTCATTGCCCTCATGAACAAGGACTTCCGCAAGGCCAAGTTTGCTAACCGCAAGGATCTTGCTCGCAAATAAATTGGTTCGGCTGAGGGCTCACTAGCGCTCTCGGGGTACTGTCGTTTCCATGACAATTCCTGCTGTCCCCGCATCTCTTCCTGTCACTCTGGCGGCCCTTCGTGCCTCCGGCTGGAAGTCCATTCCTGTCAAAGAAGAATTGCGTGCAAATGCCGTACGCAATATCTCTGCTGGCCTTCCATTGTTCGAAGGTGTCATGGGATACGAAAACACTGTGATGCCGCAGTTGGAAAACGCATTGCTTGCAGGTCACGACGTTGTATTCCTCGGTGAACGCGGTCAGGCAAAGACTCGAATGATTCGTTCACTCACTGATCTTCTTGACGAGTGGATGCCAATCATCGCTGGCAGCGAAATCAACGATGATCCGTACAACCCAGTGTCTCGTCACGCACGCGATCTCATCGCTGCAGAGGGCGAGAACGCTCCTATTTCGTGGGTGCATCGCAGCGAACGATTCGGTGAGAAATTAGCAACGCCCGATACATCAATTGCAGACCTCATTGGTGAAGTTGATCCCATCAAAGTTGCAGAAGGTCGTTACCTCAGTGATGAACTCACATTGCATTACGGATTAGTACCTCGCACAAACCGCGGAATTTTTGCGATTAACGAATTGCCAGACCTTGCAGAGCGAATTCAAGTTGGTTTGCTCAACGTTCTCGAAGAGCGCGACGTGCAAATCCGTGGTTACAAGATTCGTCTTCCGCTCGATGTCATGTTGGTTGCGTCTGCAAACCCTGAGGACTACACAAACCGTGGCCGCATCATTACTCCGCTGAAAGACCGTTTCGGTAGCCAAATTCGTACGCATTATCCGCTTGAAGTTGATACGGAAATTGCCATCATGCGTCAAGAGTCGCGTGCTGCATCAATTGGTGATGTCAAGGTCACGATGCCTGAATTTATGGAGCGAATCATCGCTACGTTTTCTCACCAGGCTCGCGTCAGCAGTCATGTCAACCAGCGCAGCGGTGTCAGTGTGCGTTTGTCGGTATCTAACTTTGAAATCCTCAGTGCAAACGCAGTACGTCGTGCATTACGTGCAGGGGAGCGCGAAGTAGCACCGCGCATTAGCGACCTTGATGCACTTGCATCATCTACTGGCGGAAAAGTCGAAATCGAAGCACTCGAAGAAGGCCGTGAAAATGGCATTCTTCAACAGCTCATTTCTGGCGCAGTGCTCACTGTGTACAAAGAATTGGCGCCAGGCGAAATGATGCGCGATGTTCTCACTGCATTTGAAGAAGGCGCTGTTGCTCATGCTGGCGAAGATATTTCATCTGGTGAATTGATTGCACTTCTCACTCAGATTCCGGCGCTCATGCCACCTGTCAAGGTTCTTACTGGAGGCGATGAATCACCTGCCATGTTGGCAAGCGCAGTTGAATTCATTCTTGAGGGACTACATCTCACACGTCGTCTGAACAAAGACGCATCGGGCTCAAAAGCCACGTATCGCTCACGTAGCTAGTTGATTCGTAACTGAGTAGTTACAGAACGAACGGCGAACGAGTCCACAGTTCGCCGGTGTCATTGCGGGCAGCATTTGCAGCTTCGCCCGTGAGCGACACCACAGGGATCGCTTCATTCAGTCCACGCAGTGACATGGGTGCATGAGAGGTCACGATGACACCTTCTGGCAGGTTCTCGATGTGCTCGCTTGGGATGATGACCTCAAACGGTTCAGCGGCATCACAGAGGCGGGCAGCCATGTTGACAGCCGTTCCGATGTAGTCGTCGCCCTCGAAGAGCAACGCAAGCCCAGAAGCCATGCCAACACGTATGGAGAGAGGCGCACAGGCGGCTCCAGAGCGCTTCTGAAGCTCGAGAGCGAACGTAATGGCATCTCGCTGGTCAACGGCCACGATCATGCAGCCATCGCCCAGCCACTTGGCGATGCGGACACCGGTTTCAGAGGCCACGTCACGAGTGACGGCACGCCATGAGGCAAGGAGGCGCCCTGCGGCATCATCGCCGTTCTCATTTGTGAAGTTGGTAAACCCCGAAATATCGACGAATACAAAAGTCCGTGGCACTCGCATAGTCACTTACACCTTAGAGCAACTAAGTTGCGGATATGCCTGCACGGTTCACTTATTCACGCTGGGACGGCACCCAGACGGGATTCAGCCTCGACGCCGAGGGAATTCTCGATGAGTTAACCGATGATTTGCTCTATCACGGTGACCTGAACGCAGCATTGCGCCGTTTGATGCGCGACGGAATGACTGATCCTGACGGCAACCAAATCGAGGGTTTGCGCGACATGATGCAGCGCATTCGTGATCGCAAGAAGGAACTTGAAGAGAGCGGCGACCTTGGTGGTGTGTATTCAGAAATCGCTGATGCCCTAAAAGACATCATTGATGAAGAACGCCACGCAGTAGAAAATTCTGTTCGTGAAGCAGAAGCATCTGGTGATGAACGGCGAGCAGATACCGCACGAGATGCAGCAATGGAACGTAATTTCCGCCTTGACATGATGCCAAATGATCTTGCTGGCATGGTGCGCGAGATGCAAAGTTATGACTTTGAATCAAGTGAAGCACAACAACGTTTCGAAGAACTGATGGACAAACTGCGTCAAGAAATGATGCAGCAATTTGTTGATCAAATGTCTGAAGGAATGCAGAACATGTCTCCAGAAGACATGGCCCGCATGAAAGACATGATGGCCGCATTGAACGGCATGATCGAAGCACGTGAACAAGGCGAAGATCCGCAGTTTGAAAAGTTCATGGAACAGTTCGGCGATTTCTTTCCAGAGAATCCACAAACACTCGATGAACTTCTCGAGAACATGGCAAAGCGCATGCAAGCAATGCAGGCACTCATGGATTCACTCACGCCAGAACAACGCTCACAAATGCAGCAGTTGTCGGAACAACTCATGGAAGACATGGACCTCAATTGGCAGGTGCAACAACTCAGCGAAAAGTTACAGAGCATGTTCCCTCAACCAGGTCAGGGTCAAGGCCAGGGCTACAACTTCCGTGGTGAGCCATCGATGGACATGCAACAAGCCATGGATGCCATGCAGGAAATGGGTGAATTAAATGAAATGGAAGGCATGCTGCGCCAGGCCACCAACCCTGCTCAATTGGCTGAAGTCGACATCGACAAGGTCCGTGAGATGCTCGGAGAAGACGCCGCAAAGTCCATGGAGCGGCTTGCCGAAATGACCAAGATGCTGGAAGAAGCAGGGCTCATCAATCTCAAAGAGGGAAAGATGGAGCTCACCCCGCGCGGACTTCGCGCCATTGGCAACAACGCTCTTCGTCAGTTATTCAACAACTTGTCAAAAGACAAATTTGGCCAACATCGCATTGCTCGTGACGGCAGTGGCCACGAGCGCACATACGACTCAAAGCCATACGAATTTGGTGACCCATTCCGCCTTGATTTGCAACGCACAATTCGCAATGCCATCTCACGTAATGGCAGTGGCACGCCGGTGAAATTGTCACCAGAAGATTTTGAAATTGAGCGCACCGAACACAACACGCGTTCATCAACAGTTCTCATGATCGACCTGTCGATGTCCATGCCAATGCGCGGCAACTTTGTTCCGGCAAAGAAAGTGGCAATGGCCCTGCATTCATTGATTAGCTCGCAGTTCCCGCGCGACTATTTGGGGCTTGTTGGTTTCAGCGAAACGGCGCACATCATGACCCACGAGCAGTTGCCCGAAGTCAGTTGGGATCTCGCCTACGGCACCAACATGCAGCACGGTCTTCGTCTTGCTCGCCAGCTTCTTGCTCGCCAGACAGGTACCAAGCAAATCATCATGATTACCGATGGTGAACCAACAGCTCACATCACCCAATCAGGCGACGTGTATTTCAACTACCCACCGGTGCGTGAGACCGTGGAGGCCACATTGCGCGAAGCAATGCGATGCACGAAGGACAACATCACCATCAACACATTCGTGCTTGATGCAACAGGCCCTTTGCGCCACTTCATTGAGCAAATGGCCCAGGTCAACCATGGCCGTGCTTTCTTCACCACCCCAGAGACATTGGGTGATTATGTGCTCGTCGACTTCCTCGAAAACCGCCGCAGAACCAGCCGAGCTCGCTAGCCATTTCAGGTACCCATTGGACCTGAAAACGGAAAGATGCCGACTGTTCATTTAGGATTTCCCATATCCCATTTGCATTTTGTGTGAATATTTGCCACAATTACAGCGCTGTAATTACAAGCCACATTCCAAGATCCCTTGGGACTCGGATATGGCTGTAGCTGGGAGGCAAAAGCATGCACGGAGATTCTGATTCATTAAGCCAAGAACGTGGTTGGCAAGACCAAGCCAACTGCCTTGGCGTCGACCCCGACCTGTTTTTCCCAGAGCGTGGTGCAAGCACCCGTGAAGCAAAAGAAGTCTGCAAAGGTTGCGTCGTTCGCGGAGATTGCCTCGAGTACGCACTTGCTAATGGTGAGAAGTTCGGAATCTGGGGCGGCTTGTCAGAACGCGAGCGTCGTCGCTTGCGTCGTCAACGCGCACAAGATGGCCGTCGCGTCACCATCAACGGTTAGTTAATCGCCACTCAATAGTTTGTTCCACGGACAGATCTAGGTCCTCCCACCGGTCGCGTGAAATAGTTGCAAGAACGGAAGCGGGAAGTAATCCCACGAGTTCTGCATGATGCACGAATGCATGTTTTGATACTGCATCAAATACCTCAGATGGCCCTGCAATCATTGGGGAAATTAGGTTCACACTTACTTGTGTAAACGCCCCTACTTGCAGCCCCAACGTGCGAATACTTGCTGTACGAACAGCTGATGCAATACGACGTGTTGCTGCAAGATCAACGTCTTCTAACCACAAGTTGTATGCAACTAATGGTTCGCGAACACCAACACACATTGCGCCAGCAGTGGGGTGGGGAATATGCGATCCGACATCAGGCAGTAACGATGTCCACGCAGTTTTGCGAATGTCAGGAAGAGTGCGTTCAGTGCCATAAAGAAAACATGGCACGTTCAATTCAACAGCAGCCCATGCTGCAAACTCATCGCGTGCTTTTTGTGCATCATGCATAGTGGAATTAACGAGTGGCACAAACGGAACAACGTCAACAACACCAATACGTGGGTGGACTCCAGAATGATCATTGATGCGTAATGCCGAAACAGCGGCGCGGGTGAGTGCACGTGGGGCATCAACGCCAACCATGGTGAACACACTGCGGTTGTGATCTGAGTCTGAGTGGACATCGAGAAGGTCGCCTGCACACGATTGAGCAAGGGCATCAAGGATGGCGGTGTTACGCCCCTCGCTGATATTGATGACACATTCGAGCACCCATCGTGCTTACCAAAGAACCGCCCCTTCCTGCTACCGTCAGGAACATGATTTCGTTTCTTGAAGGTCCAGAGCTCATTATCGTTCTAGTTGTTGTACTGGTGCTGTTCGGTGGTGCACAACTGCCAAAGCTCGCCAAGAACCTCGGTTCAGCTCAAAAAGAGTTCAAGAAGGCAATGGACGAAGGCAAGTCTGACGACTCTTCGTCTGATTCAAAGTAAGAAGGTCAGACCGCGATACCGCGGCGCCTCTTCAAAATTCTGCGACGCTCACGCTCGCTGCAACCGCCCCACACGCCGTGGTCAATGCGTTCAGCAAGGGCATATTCAAGACACGTATTGCTCACTGGGCACCCCTTGCAAATGGCACGGGCCCGATCAACACCAACTCCGTCTGACGGAAAGAAGGTGGCTGGTGGGTAATTGCGGCAGTTGCC
>CAIYTS010000047.1 GCA_903929185.1 uncultured Acidimicrobiaceae bacterium | reverse complement strand
TAAAAGGACCCCGGGCTTTTGCTCGGGGTCCTTTTGTATTCAGGTGTCAACAGCGGCTGGGGCGGTGGTCGGCTGGTTGCCTTACTATTGACTCACTATGACTCGCAGCTTTGACACATCAGATACCAACGTCGTTACCACTCCAGGTGGTCAACGCGTCCATAAGTGGCATGCAGCCCAAAGCGATGTTGTGCGAGCAGATTTCTATGAGGTGCGGTCTGGTGTGTGGTGCTTGGTGGGCAATGGCCTCTCAAACCAAACGTTCATCGAGGCGCCAGAGGGAATCATTGCAGTTGATACCGGTGAATCAATTGAAGAAATGCGTGAAGCATTGCGCAGACTGCGTGAATTCACGTCAGCGCCAATTGCTGCAGTCATCTATACACACTTCCATTACGTAGAAGGCACCAAGGCGATTCTTGAAGAAGGCAATCACGCGAAGCCGTTGCCAATTTATGGTCATGAAAAACTTGCGTTTAACAAGGCACGCACATTGGGTGAGATCTCGC
The DNA here is from genome assembly GCA_903929185.1 of uncultured Acidimicrobiaceae bacterium. Classification (GTDB taxonomy): domain Bacteria; phylum Actinomycetota; class Acidimicrobiia; order Acidimicrobiales; family Ilumatobacteraceae; genus UBA2093. The sequence goes on along the minus strand of CAIYTS010000047.1, from coordinate 2,584 downwards.
CTGCGTATGGACGTGGATTAGTCGAACAGTTTGCAATAGTGCTGCCTTTGGAAGGTCCTGATGTCCTAGTCAATGTTGGCCTTGGCTTGTTCTATAAGAACCCTGCTCATGCGCCGTTTACGCAGGGCCATATTCCTGTCACTGAAGTACTGCGCGACAAGGGCTCCATCACTGTTGCTGGCTTGCCGGTTCAATACCTGCATTCTCCGAGCGACTCAGATGACTCGATCAACTTCTATTTCCCAACTATTGGCACGTGTGTTCACAACTCTGTATGGCCAGTGCTGTTCAATGTGTTTGCAATTCGTGGCGAGGAATACCGTGACCCTCGCGTTCTAATTCCAGGAATCGACAACATCATTAAATGGGCGCCTGAATACTTGGTAGCTACCCATGGGCCGGCGCTTACGGGTCAGGACAATATTCGTGAAAAGTCGACTCGATATCGCGACTCAATTCAGTTCATGTGGGATCAAGCCGTACGTGGCATCAACAAGGGCTGGACAGCAGACCAACTGTCATCGCGCATCACGTTGCCAGAGATGTATGACGTGGATTACCTCACTAGTGAGCGCTACGGCGTTACTGAACATCACTTGCGCCAGATCTTCATGGGTCTTCGCGGATGGTTCGATGGCGATGAAGCAAAGCTGTTCCCTGAAGAGCCACAATCTCGCTATGAAAAATTGATTGCCGGCTTTGGTGGCCGTGCGGCTGTAGCGCAACAGTGTGCAGCGGCTCTTGCGGCTGACGATGTTCGTTGGGCTACAGAACTTGGAACATGGCTTGCAAAGTCTGAAGGCGCAACTCAAGACGAGAAGAACCTTTTGGCATCGTGCCTTCGCGTCATTGCGGAACGCACACCGGCAGCGAACATTCGTAACTGGGCAATCACTCGTGCACGTCATCTTGACGGGTCATTCCCAATGGACCGATTCATGAGGCATGGCTTTAATCCGAAGTTCCTGGGCGAGGCATCTGCGGTCGGTCTTATTCACACATTGCGCGTCGTTGTTGACCCCGACAAGATTGCTGGCATTAATCACCACATCGCATTTGTTGTTGGCGACGAAACTGCTGGTCTTCACGTTCGAAATTCAGTTGCAGTGCCAACAGATGGTTGGGGAGCCACCACCATGGTGAAGATGTCGCGTGCAACATTGTTGGTTCTGCTGTCAGAACGGTCCACATGGAGCAAGGAACTAGCTGACGGCGCCATTGTGGTGTCGGGAGATGCTGCGATTGTTGATCGTGTTCGCATGGCGTTCGATAACAAAGGTTTCGCTGGCTGATGACTTCGTCGCTGCCGCAGCCCACAGCGCCTTTTGAAGGAACGCAGGGGTACATAGTCGCGGATTCAACTCCGAGTCCGTTGACCATCACGAAGGCTCCCAAAGGTGCGCCCAACATTGTGCTGATTCTTCTGGATGATGTGGGTTTCGGCACGTGTGGAACATTCGGTGGCCCAGTACCGACACCGGCTCTTGATCGAGTTGCGAAGAACGGTTTGCGCTTTAATCAATTTCATACAACTGCACTGTGTTCACCAACACGTGCAGCAATGTTGACCGGGCGTAATCACCACACGGTGCACATGGGCGGCATTCCTGAAGGTGCAAATGTTTTCCCTGGTTACGACAGCATTATTCCGAAGGAAGCAGCGAGTGTTGCGGAGATCTTGAAGCAGTCCGGTTATTCCACAGGAGCATTCGGTAAGTGGCACCTAGCCCCACTGTGGGAACAAACTCTTGCGGGGCCGTTTGACCGCTGGCCGACGGGTCTCGGCTTTGAACGCTTCTACGGCATCTTGAATGCTGAAGCATCGCAGTGGGAACCACCGATGTTTGACCAGACAACGCCTGTGATGCCATACGAGGGTCGCGACGATTATCACATGACTGAAGACATTGCAGACAAAGCAATCTCATGGATGCGAGTGCAGAAAGCATCGCAACCAGAGAAACCGTTCTTCACGTACATCGCAACCGGTGCGATGCATTGCCCACATCATGTGGGTCCTGAGTGGATTGAAAAGTTCAAGGGTCAGTTTGATCAGGGGTGGGATGTTCTGCGTCGAGAAATCTATGAGCGCCAACTAGCGCTGGGAGTTATTCCTGCGGGTACAAAACTCACAGAACGACCTGACGAAGTTCCGTCGTGGAATGAATACCCTGATCGTTATAAGCCAGTCGCTTCCCGTCTGATGGAAGTGTTCGCAGGGTTCCTTGCACACACCGATGCGCAAATTGGTCGAGTACTTGATGCTGTTGAAGCAATGGGTGAAGCAGACAACACATTGTTCATGTACATCACTGGTGACAACGGAGCATCAGCTGAGGGAACAGTGCACGGAGCATGGAGTGCACCGTCGTTTCAGAACGGAATTCCCGAAGACCCAGAGTGGCTCCTTGAGCACATGGATGATTTTGGGACTGCTCGGTGTGAAAACCATTACAACTTGTCGTGGGCATGGGCTCTTGATTCTCCGTTTCAGTGGATGAAGCAAGTGGCGTCACACTTTGGTGGCACACGAAATGCAATGGCGGTTCAGTGGCCAGAGCGATTCACCGATGGCGGTGGACTT
>CAIYTS010000046.1 GCA_903929185.1 uncultured Acidimicrobiaceae bacterium | reverse complement strand
AATGAGTATGCAGGTACCCCACTTGATTCCGGCAAGAAAGCAGAGTGCTACGCAAATGAATACATCGGCATGCACCTCAAGGGCATTGGCGGCGGCGAAACATACGCAACAATTGGCGCTATTCAGACCAAAGCAAAGACTGCATTAGCAGATGCAACTGCAGCCAATGCGAGCAACGTGGTTGAGCTGAAAGCTGACCTCGACAAAATCACTGGACAACGCGAAACCATGTTTAAGGGTGAGACTCTTCGTGGTCTCCTACTCACTTCATATGGTTTCAGTATTTTCGGCGAGAAAGCCGCACTTGCTGGAATGCTGAGTTTTCTTGGAGCGCTCGTGATGTTGCTTGCCAGCGTTGCTGGTTTCATTCACGCATTTTCAACTCCAAAAGACAAAGTTGCCCTGGCACTCAAGTAATCAAAATACACATGAAGTTCATACGTATGATCGGTTTCGCGTCTGCAGTGGCCCTCGCTACTGCGGGCTGCGGAGCCGATCAGCATGCACTCGTCGGTTTAGTTCGCGAAAATCCGCTCAATGTGGCTGTCGTGACATTGCCAGAAGAATTCATTGGTGCTGCGTCAGCGCCATTCACCATGCGAGCAAAACCCGGCGAGTTATTGGTGGTCTACTTCGGATACACCATGTGCCCAGACCTCTGCCCCACCACGTTGGCCGATCTTCGATCTGCGCTGAAGCGAATTGGCTCAACATCTGACATCGTTGACCTTGCATTTGTCACGGTTGACCCACTGCGCGACACTGTTGATCGACTTGCCCCGTACCTCAGTTCGTATGTCGACAGATTTCATGTCATTCGCACGACTGACATGGCCGAGCTAAAGAACGCAGAAGAAGCATTCCTCGCCAATTCCTCGGTTACTACCAATGCCTTAGGAGTGATCGAGGTGACCCATACGGCTCTTGCATACATCGTTGATGACATGGGAACCGTTATTGACGAACTTCCATTCGGCGTTGGCGCTGACGGATTCACCAACGATCTTCAAATTCTCATCAACAACACCAACAAGGGAGAATAAATAATGAGAAAAGCAACATTCACCGCGACCGTAATTGCGGCGCTGACACTATTTGCAACATCATGCGGTAGTTCAACCAGCTCGACAGACACTGTGGCACCAGAAACCACGGCTGCAGCAGAAACCACTGTGGTTGTAACCGAGACGACATTCACCATCGACGGAGCCTGGGCTCGCACAAGTCCAATGGAGTCAACAGTTGGTGTGGTCTACATGAACATCACTCCAAGCGCCGATGATGCACTAGTTGGCGCATCAGTCGACATGGCAATTGCCGGAATGACACAGGTGCATGAGACCACAACAGCAGCGGATGGCTCAATGGGAATGCAAGAGATTGCGTCAATCCCGATGACAGCAGGAACACCTCTTGAGCTTGTCTCGGGTGGCTTTCACATCATGCTCATGAAGCTCGCCAAGCCCCTCGAAACCGGTACTTCAATTGCTGTCACCCTGACATTCGAGTCTGGTGCAACAACCATTGTTGATGTTCCAGTTTTGACCGAAGCTCCGTAATTATTCAGCACAACATGAAAACACGAACACGCCGAACGATCATCTCGTTTGGCGTGTTCGTGACCATGATGGCGCTTGTTGTTGCTTCTTGCAGCAACTCCGCAACGCCCTCGGTTGTCACTACGGGAACCGTCCTACGCGTTGTCGTACCTGCCGGCACATTTGATGCTGTTGCACGCGGTGAATTTGTTGACTTATTACCCGAGATTGTCCAAGTCAAAGTTGGCGACGAATTTGTAGTCGTCAATAACGACACGTTTACACATGTCATTGGCCCTTTCTCTGTGCGCCCCGGCGAAACTTTGAGTCACTTCTGGACACAAGTAGCAACCATCGAAGGCGACTGCACGATTCTGCTCAATGATCGCGTACTGATCATTATCACCTCATGAAGCGTCTGATCTACTGCGCTCTTATAGCGTTGACGTCGACAAGTTGTACCCATCAATCAAGTGATACCGAAGCACGATGGCCTTCAGTCATCGTTGCCGACTCAAGCGGCACCGAGATCAATAGCGGCGATTTACTTAATGGCAACAGACTCGTTGTCAGCTTGTGGTCCACATGGTGTGTGCCATGCAGACGCGAATTACCCCAGTTGCAAGAATTTGCTGCCAAACATCAGAATGTCTCCGTCGTGGCAGTAAATCTGGGCGACAAACTCGACTCGGTGGCTGCGTATGCAGATGAAATTGGCCTCACAATGCCGGTCGTCATCGACTCTGAAGGTCGCATTTCCTCTGCACTCGGCGTGACATCAGTGCCTT
>CAIYTS010000045.1 GCA_903929185.1 uncultured Acidimicrobiaceae bacterium | reverse complement strand
TTGCCAAAAGTCATTCGTGATGCGCTTGCATCATCGCGCGAGTTGGGCCATACCGCAGTGATTGTGACTTGGGGAGGGCAAGCAAAAGCCGTGATTTCATTGGCTGATCAGCCCAAACCCACTAGTGCCGAGGCAATCGCGTCTCTGCGCCTTATGGGTCTCGCACCAATTTTGTTAACCGGCGACAACGCCACAACAGCTCGAGCAATTGCTGAATCTGTCGGCATTGAAACCGATGAGCATCATTTGTATGCCGGTGTGATGCCAGAAGACAAAGTTGCAGTAGTTCGTGATTTACAAGAACGCGGCTACGCAGTTGCGATGGTTGGCGATGGTGTGAATGACGCAGCGGCACTAACGCAAGCAGATGTTGGTATCGCAATGGGTGGCGGTACTGATGTTGCAATGCAGGCGAGCGACCTCACGATTGTGAACGGTGATTTGCGTTCAGTTCCTGACGCAATTCGTTTATCACGAGCAACACTTCGTACCATTCGGACCAATGTTTTCTGGGCTTTTGCATACAATGTGGCTGCAATTCCGTTGGCTGCTTCTGGCAGGTTGAACCCAATGTGGGCAGGTCTTGCCATGGCATCATCGTCAGTGTTTGTAGTGACAAATAGTTTGCGACTTCGCCGAGTAAAACTTCACCGTTAACGTCGACGATTCGTTTCATTTTTAGACAGCACATGTTGCACACGTTTGATAGCGGTGTGTTTATGGTTACGAACTGTTCGTGGCGACACGCCCTGATCTGTAGCAATGTCATTTGCGTGTCTTCCTTCTCCTAGTTTCCGTAGTAGTTCAATCTGGGGTGTACTCACACCCATTTCAGAGGCGTAGGACAGAACATCATCGAGTTCCTGGTCAACTGTTGTCACAAGGTTTGTTTCCTCAATTTGTTGGAGCACATCAAACCCCACCTGTGTCTCAGAGACTCGGCGCATTCGTTGGTCACGGACAAATCCGTAGTACTCAACATCTCGCACAAGGTTGGCTGCAATTTTTACTTGCCGACGATCACAGGGGAATTCACGGATCACCATCCACGCTGTTGAGATTGCATCACCAATTGCGTTTTCTACTCCGCCCTGAGTGATGCGTCCCCGTCTGCGGGCCACCGACATGATGGCCGGCATGATGCGATGCAGGCACACTCGTGCAGCAAGATCATCGTGTGCAGCAAGTCGCGTGATGTGCCACAACACGCGATCACCTGCCTCATCATCAAACGGCGTTCCAAAGCCGCACACCGTCAACAAGTCATCGAGGTCTGTGACTGGCCGCGGGAGAAAGTCCCATGTGTTGACGCGCCGCAGAACACTTGGACGGTGGGTAAGGCGCGCCCATTCATCGATGAACTGTCTGGCTGGCCCAGAGGTGACTGTGGACCACACAAGAGCGGTGGGTAGTGGCCGATCAGTGTCTGGTTCTGTCTGTGCTTGTTGGTAATAGGGGTGGATTGCATGAGTCATGCAGGGACTGTGCGAAAGACCTCTCACCCGATGAAGGCGCAGACGTCTCACCGAGGGTCTCACCCATTCGGCAATACTGGAGGAATGCGCATCACTCTTCCATCAGGTACCTCCGCTGAGATTGTCCGTCACGATTCACCTGTGATGGGCCTTGTTGTCGCGCCAGATATTTTTGGCCTTCGCCCGTTGTATGACGACTTGGTTGAACGTTTCTCACGCGAATGGGGCATGTCTGTCATTGCCGTTGAACCATTTCCTGGCGTGGATCTCGGCCCAGATATTGACCCGCGTTTTGCAGCAGTGCCAGCACTTGATGATGCAAAGAACTTGAGTGACTTATTAGAGGCAGCCGATGCATTGGGTACAGAGACAGTTGGTCTGATCGGTTTTTGTATGGGCGGCATGTATTGCTTCAAAGCGGCACGTGATGAACGATTTGCGCGCATCGTGAGTTTTTACGGAATGATCACAATCCCTGAAGCGTGGCGTAGTCCCACGCAAGGTGAACCACTGGGCATGTTGATTTCAGGGTATGCAGAAGGTGTTCTTGCAATTGTTGGCGAGAAAGATCACTACACACCGATCGTTGATATTGATCAATTGCGTTCAACAGGTGTTCAAGTTGTGCTGTATCCAGAGGCGGAACATGCATTTGCACATGATGCGTCACGTCCGGCGCATAGGCCAGATGATGCGGCAGATGCATTTGCACGAGCGAAAGCTTGGTTACTTAGCGCAGTGCGCTAGTCACGGTCTTAGAGAGCGCGTTGCGAAAGTTTTTCGCGCTCAAGAATGCGATACGAACGATCACGCTGTTCAAGCCAATGCAACTTGATGAAACTTGCAATTGCTTTGTTGACGCGTTCACGTGAAGCACCAACCATGCCGGCAAGTTCTTCTTGAGTAACTGGCAATGTGAAATCATCTTTTCCGTCTGACAATTCAAGAAGGCGTTTTGCTGTGCGTCCGGTGACATCTAGAAACACACTGTCTGCCAGTGCTTGGTCCATTGCGCGAAGGCGACGGCTCAGCATGCCGATGACGTTCCACATCAAAGCACTTGATGAGTTGAGTTGCTCAGTAACAGCAGAGTAGGGAAGTTCGAGAACTGTTGATGGTTCGAGCGCGCGGGCTCCGGCTGAACGGGTGCTGGCATCGAGCATGCCCATCTCGCCAAATAGGTCGCCCTCATCCATGAGCGCGATAACGGTTTCACGATTGTCGAATGGCTTATTGCCGATAGCTATTGCGATGCGGCCAGATAAGACGACATAGATGCAGTCGGGTTCATCGCCTGATTCAAATAAGACGTCGCCTCGGACGAGATTCTTGACCCGGCCAGAGGCGGCGATGAGAGAAAGCATGGATGCGGGTGCATCTGCAAAGAATTCTGTGTCTGCAAGAACTTGTTCGTGTGCCATATCTATTTGACCGTACTACCCTTCGTGCATGGCTGAAAATGAAACCGTATGGACAATTGTGGTCGCAGCCGGATCGGGTCTCCGATTCGGAGCCGCGAAGCAGTTTGAGGTCATCGGCGGTCGGCGCATCGTTGACTGGGCAGTCGAAGAGGCTGCTCAGCACTCCGTAGGAGTTGTCGTTGTACTTCCAGCGGGCCAAGCCGCAGGTCCTGGCCAGGTTGAAGGCGGATCTACTCGCTCTGAATCAGTGCGACGCGGTCTGGCTGCAGTGCCAAGCGATGCCACCATTGTGTGCGTGCATGATGCAGCTCGACCTTTTGCAAGTCCGGCTATTTTTCAACGAGTCATTTCTGCTGTCGTTGACGGCGCTGATGCCGCAGTACCTGGCGTTGCGGTAGTCGACACCATTAAGCAAGTGAATGAATCAGAAGTTGTGGTGTCAACGCCGCGCCGCGAAACATTGCGTGCTGTGCAAACTCCTCAAGCGTTTCGCGCGGCATCATTGCGACGCGCGCATGAACAAGGTGGCGAAGGAACCGACGA
>CAIYTS010000044.1 GCA_903929185.1 uncultured Acidimicrobiaceae bacterium | reverse complement strand
TCACCGACTTTGTCCAAAGGAATTGTGAAGGACACAATTTTCGGAGCGGTATCAGCAACAGTTGAACGAGGCGCATTAAGTGCTGCGTTCATGCTGTCAAGAATTGTCATACGAGCATCACGTGCTTGCTGCAAAGCTGCTGACAGTACATCGGCAGGAATTCCGTCGATCTTGGTGTCAAGCTGCAATGCGGTAACGCAATCAACTGTTCCGGCAACTTTGAAGTCCATGTCTCCGAATGCATCTTCTGCACCGAGAATGTCGGTCAGTGTGAGGTACTTGCCTTCTGCATAGATGAGACCCATAGCGATTCCAGAAACTGGCGCCTTAATGGGAACACCTGCATCCATCAGCGACAAGCTTGATGCACAAACAGATGCCATTGATGTTGAACCGTTTGAGGACAGAACTTCACTGACCAAGCGAATTGCGTATGCGAATTCTTCTTGGCTAGGAACGACTGGCAACAACGCGCGCTCTGCAAGAGCACCGTGTCCGATTTCGCGACGCTTTGGTGTACCAACACGACCAGTTTCACCATTAGCCCAAGGAGCCATGTTGTAGTGGTGGATGTAACGCTTTGAATTGTCAGGTCCGAGTGTGTCGAGCATTTGGTTCATGCGAGGCATGGCCAATGTGCAGACGTTCAGAACCTGAGTCTCACCGCGCTGGAACAAGCCAGTGCCGTGTGCGCTTGGCAATGTGCCAACTTCTGAAGTCACTGCACGAAGATCGCGAGGACCGCGACCGTCGATACGGATGCCTTCTTCGACAACGCGCTTACGAACGAGCTTCTTTGTGAGGCTACGAACGGCTTCTTTTACTGCGCCGCTTTGGCCAGCAAATGCGCCTTCAGGTCCGCACAATTCAGCAACTGTTTCAGCTGCTGCTGCATCGGTGGCCGCATTGCGGTCAGCCTTCAGAGCAATTGTGATTGCCTTAGCCAATTTTGGAGTAGCTGTGTGCTCGACTGCTGCGAAAACTTCCGGTGTGTAGTCAAGAACTGGTGTGTACTCAAGAGGCGTAATTGCACCCTTAGTAGCAATAACACTTGCAACAAGTTGGCGCTGAAGCTTGATGGACTCTTTGATCCATACCTTTGATGCTTCAAGACCATCTGCGATTGTCTGCTCTGACACTTTCGGAGCGCCGTCTGCGTAGAACTCGAATGACTTCTCAGTTCCGCCAGCTTCCACCATCATGATGGCAACATCGCCATTGTCAAGCTCGCGCCCAGCAACAACGATTTCGAATGTTCCGTTATTGCCTTCTGCGTATGTTGGGTGAGGCACCCAATCACCATCTTGCGAATACGCCAAACGAACAGCGCCGATTGGGCCTTCGAATGGAATTCCGCTGATCATGAGAGCAGCTGACGATGCATTGATTGCAATGACGTCATGTGGGTTTTCCATGTCGACACCAACAACGTTGACAACAATTTGTGTCTCGTTGCGATAACCGTCTGGGAATGCAGGACGAAGTGGGCGGTCAATCAGACGGCAGGTAAGAATTGCCTGCTCTGATGGACGACCTTCACGACGAAAGAACGCACCAGGAATTTTGCCGGCAGCGTATGCACGCTCTTCGACGTCCACGGTGAGTGGGAAGAAATCGATGCCGTCGCGTACGCCACGAGCCGCATTGGCTGTAACGAGAACGGTGGTGCCGTCGATTGAGGCGAGAACGGCGCCCTGCGATTGTGTCGCAAGCTTTCCAGTCTCGAATGAAATGGTTTTTTCGGAACCAGTAACCTGTGTTGAAACACGAATGGCGTCAGCCATGGGAACTCCCTTGTTTGTGTGTTGTTGTAGTTCCGCCTACAACCAGCCGGTTCCCAGTCGGCAACCCCGCCCCATGGCGCGGGATAATCGACTGACAACCGACAACAATAAAAATGGTGTTGGCGGAAGGTTTTGTTATCGGCGAAGGCCGAGTTGTGCGATGAGCTCGCGGTAGCCAGCAATATCGCGATCGCGAACGTAATCAAGCATGCGGCGACGACGGCCTACCAACATCAACAATCCACGACGAGAGTGGTGGTCCTTGTGGTGCGTTTTGAGGTGCTCCGTCAGGTGATTGATGCGGTCGGTAAGAAGTGCAATTTGTACTTCGGGTGAACCGGTGTCCGTTCCGTGCTTGCGGTACGTCGAGATGGTGTCGATCTTCGGCAACATAATGAAAGCCTCATATTCCTTATTGAGAGAGGGCGCTCATCCCAAGAATTTGGGCCGAGCATCACACGTGCGCCAGAGCCCACGAGGACCTAATTAGGTTATGAGCCATTTCCTAGTGCCCACAACCCCCTGTCCTGATTAGATTGAAGGAGTGTTCACAGGAATCATTGAAGAAAAGGGCTCAGTTTTGGCCCGTGAAGGGGCAAAACTCACCATCTCAGCCCATACCGTGCTTGAAGATTCTGGCCTTGGCGCATCAATCGCCGTCAATGGCTGCTGTCTCACCCTTATAGAGAAGGGTGCCGATTGGTGGTTGGCCGATGTGTCAGAGGAAACCTATTCCCGCACCAACCTTGGCAATCTGCAGCCTGGCGACCCGGTCAACCTCGAGCGCCCCATGGTGGCGAACGGTCGCTTTGGCGGCCACATTGTTCTTGGCCATGTTGATGCTGTGGGCGAAATTGTCTCGCCTGCACCCCGACTCATCGTGCGCATTCCTCGCGAGCACATGCGGTACGTCGTTGAAAAAGGTAGCTGCACCATCGATGGCATCAGCCTCACGGTATTCAATCTCACCGTTGACACATTTGAGGTCGCGGTCATTCCGCACACCGCCGATGTCACCACGCTTGGTCATCGCAATCCTGGTGACAAAGTGAATATCGAACTTGATGTTCTTGCCAAGCACGTTGAACGCCTCTTGGGACACTCTGACTGACATGGCTGACCTCGGAGATCTTCG
>CAIYTS010000043.1 GCA_903929185.1 uncultured Acidimicrobiaceae bacterium | reverse complement strand
CTGCGCCATCACAGTCGCCAAGTGGGCCGCCACGGCCAAGAACGTAAAACTCCATGCCGCGCAGGTTGAGTTCTTTGCCAACTGCTGCGGTCTCTGGGATGAAATAGAAGGCCGCACCAATTTCATTGATGATGGGGCAGGTGGTTGCGAGAAGTTCTTCATTCGTCATATGAGCGACTGTAGTGAAGGCGGCGCCACCTACGCTCATTGGGTGGATAAACGACTGCTCGAACGAATGGCACCAGGGCTTTTTGTTCTTTTGTGGAGCACTGGCTTCATTGTTGCCCGCTACGGCACAAAAGATGCCGGGCCACTGACGTTCCTGACGATTCGAACCGCCATTGCCTCAGTGATTCTGTTTGTGGTGTCACGGATTATTCGCGAGGCTCGCGTGAGTCGCACGCAAGTGCCGATTCAAATTGCAGTGGGCATTGGTATGCACGCTATGTATCTGGGTGGCGTGTTTGTGGCTATTAACCATGGTCTTCCATCTGGCATCAGCGCACTCATTGCAGCGCTTCACCCTGTTGTCACGACCACGTTGAGTCGTCTGTTGTTGAACGAGAACTTGTCTTCACGACAAGCCTTTGGTGTTGTGCTTGGTTGTGCCGGAGTTATTGCCGTAGTGATTGAACATGGTGGCGCTGGCAACGGTGTTACATCATTTGCGTTGTGTTCAATGGCTGTTGCAGTTGTTGGTATGTCAGCTGGAACATTGATTCAGCGCAAGTATGCGCACGGCACTCCGTTATTGGCTGGAACATCAATTCAGTATTTCGTCACCGCTGTTGTATTGGGCATCTGTGCCGTCACCAGTGAAGGGTGGCAATTCGCAGTGACAACGCGCAGTGTTTTGTCGCTTGCATGGGCGGTCGGCGTGTTGTCAATCGCAGCGATACTGATCATGCTGTGGCTGTTGCACAGACAAGCAGCAGCCCAAGTGAGCAGTTTGTTTTTCTTAACGCCAGCGTTTTCGACGATTGAAGGCGCAGTGCTGTTTGGCGAGAGACTTGGTCTACTTGCAATTGCCGGATTGGCCGTTGCAGTAGTGGGAGTGCGACTCGCTACTTCTCAACAAAAGTGAGGTCTGGTCCGATGATGATTTCACCGGAGAAGAACTCAGCAGCCATTGCGTGCCACTCGGCTTCGCCGCCTGGCTGAATTGCTGGAACGAAGTGAGTGAGAACCAAAGTCTTGACTCCGCACTTCGTTGCTGTTTGCGCTGCTTGTTGCACAGTTGAGTGGTAATCGATGATGTCAAGGAAACGCTCGCCGGTTGGAACCAATGGTGCCAGTGCGCGAACCTGATCTTCACGGATCACTGTCTGAACATAGAAATCTGCGTCCTTGCACATGCCGTAGAGGCCCTCACACGGAATGGTGTCACCAGCAAGTGCAGCAACTGTGCCGCCGTGTTCGAAACGGAAACCAATAGTTGGAGCAACAGGGCGATGGTCTGTTGCGTGAACAGAAATAGAAACTCCGCCGATAGCAAAAGTATGACCAGCTTCGATTTCGTGCACTTCCACTTTCATTCCGCCAGCTGCACGCAAGTCATTGTGGTGATCAAGTCGGTAACCCTCATCTTGCGACAACATGGCAAGCATTCCGTCCACCATTTTCTTTGTGCCGATGGGGCCGTAGATAGGAAGTGGTGTTGCTGCAGGTGTCGAGATCCAACGAGTAGTGACAACGTCGTTTAGGTCTGAAATATGGTCGCTGTGCAAATGGGTGAGAAGAACAGCCGACACGAACGGCGGAGGACAACCTGCTGCAAGAAGACGAGGGACAACAGAGCGACCAGCGTCAACGAGGATGTGTTGGTTATCTGCCTGGACAAGAGTCGATGGGCCAGCGCATGTTGTGCTTGGCAGTGGGCTTCCGGTTCCGAGAAGGGTGATTTTCATTGGTGTCTCCGATGTATGGGGTAGGTATGAACCTACTGCCAACACTGTTCGGAGAAATTGAACAGAGGTTATTTCTCTGTGTTAGCGCCCTTTGGGCTTAAACATCTCATGAATGAGTGGCTCGAAGTACGACAGTGGCGCACTGACGTAATCAGTGTCAAACGCTGGTGAGTCGTACTTTGCGCAGAATTCTTCGGTGTATTCGAAGTACTCATGGCCGCGGAACTCTTCGCGAGCATTCTTGTTGAGGCCGATGTAGTCCCAGAAGTAGTAGCCCTGGAAAATTCCGTGGTGCTTGACCATCCACCAGTTTGCTTCTGATGCGAATGGCTTCACGATGCCTGCAGCAATTTCAGGATGATTGAACGGAGCCAAATTGTCGCCGATGTCATGGATGAGTGCGCACACGATGTATTCAGCATCACGACCATCTTTTTCTGCACGTGTTGCAGTCTGCAAGCAATGCTCGAGACGGTTTACAGGGAATCCGCCTTGATCAAGTTCGAGCATTTTCATCTGTTCAATAATGCGTGTGGAAACCATTGCTTGAGTCTCTTGAAGGCAGACCATGATGTTGGCCCATTCTTCTTTGGTTGACTCTTCAAAAGACTTGAATGTTGCGCGTGTGACCATGGTTCCCCCGAATCAGAAGTGATGAGGTGAACTTACTACCAAGACGGAGTGTTGTCAGCCCCTGGAACGGACCACGGATACGACGGTACCGATGGACATATTGTCAAAGAGCCATTTGGCATCAGCAACGCGCATACGGATGCAGCCATGAGATGACGGGGCTATCCCGAGGGGAGTTGCGAAGGGGATCTCGCCACTCTTTGTGACCTTGTAAGGAATTCCGTGGAAACCAATGTTGCCGCCTTCGCGACCTTTGGTGAACCGAGTCATCCAGCGCATGCGTTCATTAGGGCTGGGCGAATACACGGCTTGTGCTGATTGTGAGAACACTTTGAATGTGCCGACTGGGGTTTGATCTTTGACGCCGGTGGATGCAGGAAGTGTTGCAATGAGTCGTCTGCGATGGTTGTAGACATAGACACGTTGTTCGTCGAGAACCACACGGGCAAAACCAATTGATGCAAGTCCATGTTGTGGTCGTGACACGCGAGGCAAAGTGGTCGTCGTTGTCGTTTGCTCTGGCACAGTGGTGGAAACGATCTCGGGCACAGATGTTGTCGTGCTGGTATCAGGAGTTGTTGTGTCAGAGCCTTCTGCATGCACAAAAGACGCGGGTAGCAAGACACACGCGACAAGAACAGTAGAGACGATGCGAAGTGGGGATTTCATCGTGAGAGAAAGGCTAACTGTGAATTGATTTGCCGGGTGGGCAATGCGCTATTCAGCAGCGATATCAAGGGCTTCAGCAAGTGTGTTCCACGAAAGTACTGCGCATTTAATGCGAACAGGGAACTTCACGACACCTTGTAGTGCTTCAAGATCTCCGAGTGGAGCAGAGGTATCTGGCTCTTCGCCGCCTTCATCGATCGACATCATGTGTTTGAAACGATGAATGAGTGCACGAGCTTGCTCAACAGGTTTGCCTTTGACAGCCGCGCTCATCATGGACGCTGAACTTTGACTAATGGAACATCCTTGGCCACCAATTTTGATGTCATCAACAATGCCGTCTTTGACAACAAGGAACACTTCGATTTCATCGCCGCACAATGGGTTGTGACCTTCACTGCGCACAGCAGGTGGTTCAAGAGAACCGCGATTACGAGGGCTCTTGTAATGGTCGAGAATGATCTCGCGATATAGGTCTTCTAATCCGGGCATATGAATCTCCGAGTATGAGGTTAGAGGGTGAAGAAGTCTCCCGCTTCGGATAGGGCATCGCACAGGGCGGTGACATCCGAAGGGGTGTTGTACAGGTAGAAACTGGCGCGAACCGTAGCGTTTGAGCCCAAGAGGCGCATGAGGGGTTTTGCGCAATGGTGGCCGGCGCGTACGCAGACATTGTTCTGGTCAAGAACCTGGCTGATGTCGTGAGGGTGTACATCGCGATACGCAAAGCTGATTGTTGCTCCGCGAAGTGCTGCGTCGGTGCTTCCGTGAATAGTGATATCACTACCAAAGCGATCATTCAGTGAGTTCAGCGCAAGCACTGTCATGTCATATTCGTGTGCTCGCACATTGTCCATACCGATTGCAGACAAATAATCAACTGCTGCACCGAGGCCGATGGCTTCAATGATTGGTTGTGTGCCTGCTTCGAACTTTGCTGGTAATTCTGCACAAGTGAAACCTTCGAGCTTCACATCAGAAATCATGTTGCCGCCGCCAAGGAAGGGTGGCATTGCATCGAGCAATGATTCGCGTCCCCACAGAATGCCGATGCCTGATGGCCCGACCATCTTGTGACTACTGAATGTCACGAAGTCTGCATCCCATGCTTGAACGTCGGTTGGCATGTGTGGCACTGCTTGGCATGCATCCACAATTGCAATTGCGCCGGCCTTGTGAGCTGCCGCACACAGTTCTGTGATGGGGTTAATAGTGCCGAGAACATTAGACATTGCAGTGAATGAAAAAGCCTTAGCGCCATCAAGCAAAGTTGAGAGATTGCTGAGATCTAATAGTCCGTCTGAAGTGAGCGGAACCCAACGAATAGTGAAACCACGCTCAGCTGCCAGCATTTGCCACGGAACAATGTTGGCGTGATGTTCCATGTGGGTGAGAACCATGGCGTCGCCAACAGAAAGATTTGCCGAGCCCCATGAACGAACAATGAGATTCAACGCTTCAGTGGCGTTCTTTGTATACAGAACTTCATGCACCTTTGGGGCATTGATAAATGCAGCAACTTTTGCACGAGCGCCTTCAAACTTGTCGGTTGCTTCTGCTGCTAATTGGTATGCACTGCGGTTTGTTGGGGCGTAGCCATGTTGCATGAACTGAGTCATTGCATCAATGACGGCATTTGGCTTTTGCGATGTGTTGGCAGAATCGAGATAGACCAGCGGCTTGCCGTTGATTAACTCTGCGAGCACTGGGAAATCAGCGCGCACTTTCTGCACATCAAAACTCATGACACAGTTGCCTTGTAGGCCTCGTAGCCATTCTTTTCTAGTTCTGCTGCAACTTCCATGCCACCGGACTTCACGATGCGACCATCAATCATGATGTGCACGTGGTCTGGCTGAAGTTCATCAAGCAAGCGTTGGTAATGCGTAATAAGAAGGATGCCCATGTTCGGGCGATCAACGCGTACTTCACGGATGCCCTTTGCCACGATGCGCAAAGCGTCGATGTCGAGACCTGAGTCTGTTTCATCGAGAACTGCAAAATCTGGTTCTAGCAATGCCATCTGCATGATTTCATTGCGCTTCTTCTCGCCACCAGAAAAACCTTCATTGAGGTAACGGTCAACGAATGAAGAATCCATACCGAGGCGCTTCATCCAGTCCATTGCAGACAAACGCAATTCAAGAACAGAAAGGTCAATGCCTTTACGGGCTGACAATGACTGACGCAAGAACTGAATAACTGAGACGCCAGCTATTTCTTGTGGGTATTGAAACGCAAGAAAGATGCCGGCCTTGGCGCGAACATCAGTTGTCCATTCGGTGATGTTGTCACCTTTGAAGAAAATGTCGCCGCCTGTTACTTCGTATTCAGGAGACGCGAGAAGAGTGCTGGCAAGTGTTGATTTGCCGCAACCGTTTGGGCCCATGATGGCGTGAACTTCGCCTGCGGCAATAGACAAGGTGACGCCGCGCAGAATTTCATCTGTTGGGTCGGTGTCATCCGTGACGGGACGGGCATGAAGGTCGCTGATGCGGAATAATTCGGTCACGGAGCCAGTCTAGGCATGTGTCTGTAATTAACACTACGGACGTAGTGGTAACTAGTGCTATTGCGCCATGGCCTTCCAAATAGCCCGATACGAGGGGTATTCCACAACATCATCGGCGTAGTGGGCTGACCGCAAGAGCTGGTGATAGCGGGGCAAGTGACGGAACGGCACGCCAGCATCAACATGGTGAGCCAAGTGGAAGCCGATCTTGTAAGGAACCAAATAGAACCGGGCTAGCGGATGCTGCACGACCGAATGGGTGGTGATGCGACGATCTGAATCTGCACGAAGTCCGCCATGTTCTGCGATGGAACGAAGACGGTTGATGACACGCCACAACGTGAAATACGGAAGCACCCACATGATGGGGTACAGCCATGGATGACCTGCAAGAACAAACAATGACGCAACAACTATTTGTACTGCAGTCATCTTCCATAATGTGTTTCGAACTCGTGCATCAGGTGATGTGAAACCACGTAGCTGATTACGAAACAATCGTGCGCCTGTTTGTCCTGAAATGTCGCGAACAAGTTTGCGACGAAGGCTGTCTTTCGTGATGGGGTAGTTGGCATACAGCGCGATGTCTGGTTCTTCTGGGCCGAACTCTTCACGGTGATGCGCCATATGAACGCGACGGTATGCAGGGGTGCTGGTGATTACTGGGTAACCAAGCAACCAATTGCCCACCCAATCGTTGGCTCCGCGATGACGAAAGAGAAGTCGGTGCGCAGCTTCATGCATCAGAGATGCGAATTGTGCGTGCATGCGACCCATTAATAGAAATGCAATCACCCACACGGGAAAAGAGTCGAGCTTCACTGCAACGGCAAGAATCAGAATGTTCTGACCAAACATCCATACAACGGACCACGCATTGAGAAACGAAGGAATGGTGCGAAGCTCTGAGCGCACCTGTGGGTACGCGCGACCATCTGTTGCGATCGATGCGTTGTCAATGACGTGCGGCAAGACGGATGGGTCTAGTGCCATGCCACCAAGGTGCGGACTGCTGTTACCAGCCACGTGCAACCCACTCAGCTAAATGAGGACGTTCCATAGAGATGGTGGTGTCAACGCCGTGGCCAGGCAATACAACGGTGTTCCCGGGAAATGTAAATAAGCGTGTATCTAATGACTCAATGATGGTGTCGAAACTACTGCCAGGAAAGTGTGTTGCGCCAGGGCCGCCAGGAAACAATGTGTCGCCAGTGAATAACAATGGCGCGTCGTGCACTTTGAATGACACAGAACCAGCAGTGTGTCCTGGGTTATGAATGACATCGAAACGCAGCTTGCCCACTTCAACAACTTGGGTGTCATCAAGGAATACGTCGTACCCAACGTCTTTCAACATGCCGGCGTCATCGTGCGACACAGCTACTGAATAGCCAGCTTCGCGCATTGCTGGAATTGCTTGAATGTGATCGTGGTGGCCATGTGTTTCAAGAACAGAACGAACGCCGAGTGTTTGACACAGTTCTAAAAGTCGCTCATGTTCGTTTGCTGCATCGATTAACACTGCTTCGCCTGTGTGTTTGCAGCGGACAACGAACACATTGTTTGCATATGGCCCGACAACAACACGG
>CAIYTS010000042.1 GCA_903929185.1 uncultured Acidimicrobiaceae bacterium | reverse complement strand
GGTACAAGTTAGGTACACGCAACAATTAGGTGTACATAACACCATCTGTGAATTAGATGACAGTGATTTTTGCAGTTCATTTTGTGATGCACTTGTACTCTTGGTTCTAGGAGGTGATCGTCGCTTGATAACTCCCAACAATTCGAGCGACAAACATAATGAAACGCAAAACACTCGACATGGTATTCAGTGCAGGAGGTGTAGCAGTAGCAATCTTGCTGGTACTTCTCGGGTTTGTCTTTAAGACCAACGCCGATTTCGCAGACTCATACGTCCATGACCAACTTGCGCAGCAGAAAATCAGCTTCACCGCTGCCGAGTTTCTCTCTGACGAAGAAAAAGCATCGACTTGCCTGAATGAGTATGCAGGTACCCCACTTGATTCCGGCAAGAAAGCAGAGTGCTACGCAAATGAATACATCGGCATGCACCTCAAGGGCATCGGTGGAGGCGAAACTTACGCAACTCTTGGTGCTATTCAAACAAAGGCAAAGACAGCTCTTGCTGATGCAACGACAGCCAATGCCAGCAATATCGATGCACTGAAAACCGACCTCGACAAGATCAATGGACAACGAGAGACAATGTTCAAAGGCGAAACTCTTCGCGGGCTCTTGCTCACTTCATACGGATTCAGCATCTTCGGTGAGAAAGCCGCACTTGCAGCAATGCTCAGTTTCCTCGGAGCACTTGTGATGTTGCTTGCCAGCATCGCGGGCTTCATCCACGCATTTTCAACTCCAAAAGACAAAGTCGCCTTGGCACTGAAATAACTATTCAAAAAATGAAGTTCATACGTATGGTTGGTTTCGCGTCCGCAGTGGCCCTCGCTACTGCGGGCTGCGGAACCGATCAGCAAGTACTCGTCGGTTTAGTCCGCGACAATCCGCTCAACGTGGCGATCGTGACATTGCCAGAGGAATTCATTGGTGCTGCGTCAGCACCATTCACCATGCGGGCAAAACCTGACGAATTATTGGTTGTCTACTTCGGGTACACCATGTGCCCAGACCTCTGCCCCACCACGTTGGCCGATCTTCGATCTGCGTTCAAACGAATCGGCCCAACATCCGACATCGTCGACCTTGCATTCGTCACAGTAGACCCACTGCGCGACACTGTTGATCGACTTGCTCCCTACCTCAGTTCGTATGTCGACAGATTTCACGTCATTCGCACGACCGACATGGTCGAGTTAAAGACCGCAGAAGAAGAATTCCTCGCCAATTCCTCGGTAACTACCAATGCCTTAGGAGTGATCGAGGTAACCCACACGGCCCTTGCATACATCGTTAACGACATGGGAACCGTTATTGACGAACTTCCATTCGGCGTTGGCGCTGACGGATTCACCAACGATCTTCAAATTCTCATCAACAACATCAACAAGGGAGAATAAGTAATGAGAAAAGCAACATTAACCGTCGCCGTAATTGCGGCGCTCACGCTATTTGCCACTTCATGTGGCAGTTCAACCAGCTCAACAGACACAGTGGCGCCAGATACCACTGTGGTTGCAACCGAGACAACATTCACCGTTGACGGAGCTTGGGCTCGCACAAGCCCAATGGAGTCAACAGTTGGTGTGGTCTACATGAACATCACTCCAAGCGCAGATGACGCACTAGTTGGTGCATCGGTCGACATGGCAATTGCCGGAATGACACAGGTGCATGAAACCACAACAGCAGCGGATGGCTCAATGGGAATGCAAGAGATTGCGTCAATCCCGATGACAGCAGGAACACCTCTTGCGCTTATTTCCGGTGGCTTCCACATCATGCTCATGAAGCTCGCCAAGCCCCTCGAAACCGGCACTTCAAT
>CAIYTS010000041.1 GCA_903929185.1 uncultured Acidimicrobiaceae bacterium | reverse complement strand
CGAACAATCTTGTTGCTCTTCCAACCAAGCGCCTTCAAAGTTCCGAATTCACGTGTACGACGAGTAACACCAGACATGGTGAACAGCATCGCGAGAGCAAAAGCGACGATGATGACAATGATTGACAGCCATTTTCCGAATGAAGATAAAAGATCCGATGCTGTTGACAACGAACCTGACACTGTTTTTGCTAAATCTGCAGACGTGCTGATTGTGGCATCGGGCAACAATGTCGCTAACGACTGAGACACGCCAGACACACTGTCGCCACCACTCGCTTTGACATACACATTGGTGACGCCAGAATCGACTCCGGCCAATGTGCGTGCAACATCAATAGGGATATACACATTTGATGCAGTTTCTGCTGCGCCTGCAGACGGACCGACAAGTCCGACGACTGCAAATTTCTTTCCGGCAATTGTGACGGAACTTTTGAGGGTGAGCGATTCAGTTGTTGCATATGTTTCATCAAGCACTGCGTTGTACTTGCCGACATCTGCTGTCGTCAACATACGACCACTCTTCAAAGCAACAGAAGCCATGGGGCCAACTTCAACATGGTCTGACGTAATGCCTAGTACCGAGAACTCAACAATGGAGAAGGCGGATCCACCTTTTCCGTCAGCGCCGCCAGTTGGTACAGCGACTGTCGTTGTGGGTGCAATAGTCACAATTGGTGCTTGCGATGGCGCACCTGGAATTTGTTGAATAACTTCACCCTGACCAAATTGGCCACCACCATCACCATTTCCTTGACGCCGCTGAAGGAATGATGGCAACTCGCCACTGAATGTTGTGTTCGTCAATTTCAAAGCTGTTGCAACTGCTGCAACACCCTTTGTTGCCGTGATCTTCGTAATAGTTGCATCATCAAAGGTTGAAGCGCCACGTTCAGTACGAAGTCGTGTGCGACTAATTGTTTGCACTCCCCCAGCTTGCTGACCATCGGCTGCACCAATATCAAAACGCGGTGGCCCGTCTCCCTGAGCTGCACTCTGCGTGATGGAGATGTCGGTTCCAATTCCATACAGCGATTGCAGCACTTGTGCTTGCGAATCCTTAACCCCGCCAGAAATAGCACTGACTGTGGTAACGAGAGCAATGCCGATGGCAAGTCCAATTGAAACAATGACAGTCTGACGACGACGATTCAGCAATTCACGACGTAAATAGGTAAAAAACACATGGCCTCCTTAAGGCGTTACGACCATAGGTCAGATATTGCCAAGCAACATGCCGTTGAATCTAAGAAGTAGGTAAGAATGCACCTATGGCAGAAGATCTTGAATCACTCATTCGTCGAGCAGACCTCGACGAACTTGTTCGCTTCGTTGATTCCACCTGTCACTCACGTGATTGGGAACAATTGGTGCGCATCCGTAACGAGGCACGCAGCGCTGTGTCAACTGGCCGGCAACTGTGGCCCATTGCAACACTTGCTAATTACCGTCTCGCCTTGTGGGCACCAGCGCAAGATGCAGTACGCGCACTAGATGACACTGCTCGCACATTTATGCCAGGACCAGTGAGCGAAATCATTTCTGTTCATCACACATGGGAAGAACTTGAAGAACATCTTGCACCAGGACACGACAGATCTCTGATTGCACACGAGCGCGCAATGCGCGGCGACAGAGTGTCGATTGATGAACCCACAGCATTAGATGTGCCGATGCAAGTTCAGAATTGGGAACCGTCATACGTGATGGCGAGCTACTCAGACGATGGCGTTGATTTCCCGGCACCAGACCTTCCCGCCTATCGCGACTCGCTTGACACTGCAGAAGCAGAGCCGGTCGATGACCCTGATTCCATCTATGCGTTTCGTCGACTCGTAGAGCCATGGACCGCACACTCGAACGGCGACGCAGACGCATGCGTTGTTGAAGGTGGCGTGCCAGAGGCTCTCGGCGCTCTGGGGTTATCTCACGCCCGCACAGCGTCTCTCAGCCCCTATGAAGCACTCAGTTGGCTGGCATGGACGGCGGCAAGCGGCGGAGCCCATGGTCCGCGTCGCGGCGCAGCAACTGGCCGCGGCGAAGCATGGTGGTTTCTCGCAACATTTGTCGGGCTGGCAGATGACTGGCCTTGTGACCCAGACGAATTCGGAGACATTGTGAACTCACTTGAATTCACTTCTTTTACATATGACAAAACCCCCACTGGTGGGTGGGGGCTTCATCTAGTAATTGAAGACCCAGAAGAGGGTCTTGCGATTGCGCTGCGCGCAACCGACGTTGAATAATTAGCCGCGAGCCTTGAGGGCTTCGATGAGCTTTGGAAGAACCTTGTGCACATCGCCAACAATTCCGAGGTCAGCAACACCGAAAATTGGTGCTTCTTTGTCTTTGTTGATTGCGATGATGTTCTTTGAACCCTTCATACCCACCATGTGCTGTGTTGCACCAGAGATACCTGCAGCGAGGTAGATAGTTGGCTTCACAACTTTTCCGGTCTGACCAACTTGGTATGAGTAAGGCACCCAACCAGCGTCGACGATTGCTCGTGATGCACCAGGTGCACCCTTCAGCAACTTGGCAAGGTCTTCGATGAGTGCATAGCTAGATGCTTCACCAAGTCCACGACCACCAGAGACAACGATGTCTGCTTCGTCAAGTTTTGGACCAGTTGTTTCTTCAACATGAACTGCTGTTACTTGAGCAGCACCTGCTGCACCAAGATCAGGAACAGACACTGCCGTAACTGCAGCTGCTGCGCCACCTGCTGATTCAGCAACGAATGACTTCGGGCGGAATGCTGCAAGGAATGGACCAGCACCAGTGAACGTTGTTGATACCAATGTGTTGCCACCAAAGATCGGTGTAACAACAGTGACGCCGTCGCCACCATCAGTGATGTCAACGTTGTTCGTAAGAACTGTCTTGTCAAGCTTGACCGACAAACGTGACATGACGTCGCGTCCTTCGTAGTTCTGAGGGAACATGATCAGGTCAGGAGTGTCGCCACCATCGATAACGCTCTTCAAAGCAGCTGCAATTGCAACGCCAGGAAGTGATGCGCCGTGATTGATTGCGTACACCTTTGTTGCACCGAATTCACCAAGTGCTGCAGCTGATGCGCCGTCGCCTCCGATAACTGCGGTGACGTTTGATGAAAGCGAACGAGCCTTAGTAAGAAGTTCGAGTGTGGCTGACGTTGGTGCGCCATTGGCGACCTGTGCGAAAACCCAGATGTTGTTGAGTGTCATAATTTTTCCTCTTCGTAACTTCGACTTAGATGACCTTCAGGTTCTCAAGGAACCCGACAATCTTGGTGAATGTTTCGCCATCGTCTTCGATGATTTCGCCGGCCTGACGTGCTTCAGCTTGTGCAATGTTGCTGATCTTTTGACCAGCGCCTGCCCAGCCGACTGGCGTTACGCCAAGATCAGATGCGGTGACTTCTTCCACTGGCTTTGACTTTGCAGCCATGATGCCTTTGAACGATGGGTAGCGAGGCTCAACAACACCAGCAGTAACGCTGATGAGTGCTGGCAATGCGCAGGTGACTTCGTCGTAACCATTTTCGGTCTGACGATCAACTTTCAATACGCCGCCTTCAACAGAAACTTTCTTTGCGAAAGTAACGGAAGGAAGACCAAGCAGTTCAGCAATTTGTTCAGGCACTGTTCCGGTGTAACCGTCTGATGATTCAGTTGCACCGATGATGAGGTCTGCTCCACCAAGACGAGTGATTGCTGCAGCAAGAATTTTTGCAGTGGTGAGTGCATCGGAACCTTGCAATGCAGGATCAGATACGAGCACACCTTTCGCTGCTCCCATGGCAAGCGCTGTGCGCAAACCAGAGGTCTCACCATTTGGTGCCATGGAGACGAGGCTTACTTCGCCACCGCCTGCCTTGTCGACCAACTGAAGAGCCATCTCAACGCCATAAGCGTCTGAGTCGTCGAGGATGAGCTTGCCATCTCGCTTCAGGGTATTAGTGGCCCCATCAAGCGCACCTGGCGCTGCTGGGTCGGGAATCTGCTTCACGCATACGATCACATTCATGCCTCCCATTGTTACCGAGAGGTAGCCCCGTTACCCAACCCAAGCGCCCTCCAAACCTTCCTTTTGGCGTGACCCTCGTCGCATGCGCTGATACCGTAAAAAGCCTTGCGCATCCTCCTCATCGTCAATTCCTTTGCGTCATCAGTCACGGCCCGCAATACCGTCACGGTCCACGAACGCCTTTCTCAGCACCACGACGTGCAGGTAGTGGAAACGAATCGCCGCGGCCATGCCACCCGTTTCGCAGAAGATGCAGCCCGCCGGGGCATCGATGTCGTGGTGGCGTACGGCGGCGACGGCACATTGAACGAGGTAGCAACGGGTGTTGCAACCACCGATACCGCCCTTGCGGTTCTGCCAGGAGGGTCAACCAATGTGTTTGCCCGCACGCTCGGCATGCCAAACGATGCGCTTGAAGCAATTGACCTGATCATCGAAGCACTTGGTCGCAATGACATCTCACCAATTGGTCTTGGTCGCGCAAATGGTCGCTTCTTCACCTTTCACACAGGCATCGGATACGACGCTGCAGTTGTGCGTCGCGTTGAACAACGTGCAGGTCTGAAGCGTTACGCAGGCAATCCACTGTTCATTGCTGCGGCCTTACGTACATGGGGTCTTGATTACGACAAGAAGCGCCCACACTTTGCACTTGATTTCGGCGATGGCAACACAGTTGACAGTGGTTTCTTTTCCATCATCATGAATACGAACCCGTATACGTATCTCGGTAATCGACCATTTGACCTTGTGCCGTCAACAAGTTTGTCGACTGGCTTGTCAGTGATCACTTTTACTTCGCTCAAAACAACACACATGTTGCGCACTCTGGCTTCTGCCTTACAAGGTGGCGGCGTCAAAAACTTTCCGTGGCTTGATATCCGCACCAACGTGCAACATGTCGTGGCAAGTGACTCGCGCGCGTTCCCGTATCAGCTTGATGGTGACTACTTAGGCGAAATTCAAAAAGTTGAGTTCGAGTTCGTGCCGAATGCGGTGCGCCTCGTGCGGTCGCACCCGTAAATCACCGCGCGTCGCGCACCTGAATCGCCACGTCTGGCACGTTTGTACAGATGCCGTCGATTCCCCACCCAATGACTTCTGCCATACGAGCTGGGTCATCAATGGTCCATGAGTTCACTTGCAGACCGTGGGAATGAAACACCTCGATACATCTCTGATTCAAAAACTTCGTATACGGGTGAAGCGCTGTGTGGCCAAACCCCGCCATATCGCGAGCAACACGTTCAAGATCTTCATCGCGAACGCCTTCAGTAAGCCAAGCGGTGCGCACTTCTGGACGTAACGTGCGCATTGCGTCAACAGTTGGTCTGTTGAATGCAGAAATCAACCAACGATGGTCTTCGCCGCGTTCAGCCAAATGAGTCGCGATTGTTGCAGCTAATGAATCGGTTGGGTCAAAGTCAGCATCAATCGGGTGATTCTTAATTTCAATATTTACCCACATGCCTTCACACGCATCAAGAGCTGCGGGAAGCAGTGGCACATGATCGGGAAGTTGCACCGCTGTTATTTCACAGATCAATCGACCATCTGGCAAAACCGCATCATGATGCACAGCCATTGCACCATCGCTAGTGCGGCGAACATCAAGTTCCACTGCATCTGCGCCCATTGTGCCTGCGCGACGAAAAGCCGCGAGGGTGTTCTCTCGTTCCGCCCGAGAGGCGCCCCTATGGGCTATTACCTGAATCTGTGTCATATTGCTCACGCCTTCGGTGGTTTTAATTTGTACTCTCAAAATACAACCTGAGAACTTTGCTTTCTGCATTGTCACTTGCCAACTTCGCTCGTAGTGTTCACTCTCGGTAGTTCGCTACCAGCCCGTTTCGCGCCTAGCGCCCTAGCCCCCAAACAAAGGAAGTCCGACGTGTCGATCCTCGCGTCATCTCTCGCTCTTGGCAGTGCCGATTACACATGGCGCGATCAGGCCATGTGTCGAGATACAGATCCTGAATTGTTTTTCCCAATCGGGACTACCGGACAAGCTTTGTTGCAAATTGCAAAAGCAAAATCTGTTTGTTGCCAATGCCCCGTCACAGTTGAATGTCTCGAGTTCGCTCTTGAAACAAATCAAGACACTGGCATCTGGGGTGGCAACTCAGAAGATGAGCGCCGACAAATGCGTCGCACCGCCGCTCAACAAGTTCGCAGCCAGCGCGCGCTGTAAATCAGTCGCTCTGTAAGGGCACCCGCAACAGAATCACTGTTCCGGTATTTCCGTCACGCGGAACAAACTCGACCTCTGCCAACTCTTCGGCATGTGCAGGTCGCATCTCAATTGTTCCCGCTAATTCCGTGGTGACCAACGTTCGCACGATGGACAAGCCAAGACCTTTCGCATCTGCCAATTTGAATCCGGCAGGAATCCCGCGGCCGTCATCAATCACCGCAATTTCCAATTCAGACTCTTCTACGTGAAGTCGAACGGCCACATTGCCGCCTCCGTCTCCTTCGGGGAATCCGTGATCGACAGCATTCTGTAATAACTCAGTCAGCACCACCGACAACGGCGTCACAACTGTTGCGGCAAGACGTCCACCATCACCAATGACCATGAATCGCATCGGGCGCTCGGGCGACTGCAAACTTTCTTCCACAAGTCGCAACAATGGCCGAACAATTTCGACAAAGGCAACATCATCACCTGGTTCACGTGACAACGTTTCATGAACCAAAGCAATTGTGCGAATACGTCGCACTGATTCTGCAACTGCTGCTTTTGCTTCAGGAGACTCAAGGCGACGCGCCTGCAAACGAAGCAACGACGAAATCGTTTGCAAGTTGTTCTTCACGCGGTGGTGAATCTCACGAATGGTTGCATCTTTCGACAACAACAATCTGTCGCGACGTCGTAATTCACTGACATCGCGCAACAACATCACGGCGCCCGTAACAACAGGCTCTCCGTCTACTTCATCAATGATCGGAATGCAGCGCGTCAGCAACGTCACTTCCGTGGTTTGCTCAAATTCTTCAACCACTGGTTCATGGCGCTCAAAGGCTTGACGAACGGATGAGTCAATAACACCAAGTTCTGACAGTGTTTGCCCGACGGCGTTGGCACTAATACCCACACGGTGCAAAGCAGACGTGGCATTCGGAGACGCATACCGAACACGCGCATCAGCATCAAGAACTATTGCGCCGTCACCAACGCGAGGCGCAACACTTGAGTCAGCCACCCTGCCCACGAATGGGAATGCACCGCGAACAATCATTTCTGCAAAGCGGTCAAAGATCTCAAGATATGTACGTTCAAGTTCGCCTGGCTGACGACCTGTGTGTTGTGACCATTCGCGGGTCAATACTGCGATGACTTCGCCTTCAAACTGCACAGGAATCGCCATCATGCGGCAATCTTCAACAACACCCTGAATAAAGATCTCACCTTCACAGGGCACACCCGTCGTCATTGCAGTAGCAAGGAGCGGACGTTCAACACTGGACGTCTGTGATCCCACCCAGTCGGCCAGATAGAGGGTCTGGCCAGTCGCTGCGCGCACCTGAGCCAAGACAAGCCAGTTGTCACCCTCAACGGGCACGTACATCAGTAGGTCGGCAAAGCACACGTCTGCGAGCATTCCCCACTCGCTTGCCAGATTGACGAGGTGACCAATCTGTTCTTTCGACAGGTCTGTGTGCTGGCGAGCTAGTTCACCAATGGTTGTCATAGGCAATCCCTTCCGGGTGCCAGTCTGCCTTACCAGCCTGCGCTGGTGGTGTCTCTCTTAGTCGCCGAAGCCGATGCGGCGTTCTGCATCGGTTGATCCGATTTCGACGTAGGCGATTTTTGCCGACGGAATCGCGATGTCTTTGCCCTTTTTGTCGGTGATCCACAAAGTTGCAGTTTCACCTTTCAAAGCGGCGTCGACAGATTTCTTCAATGCTTCGCGTGCCTTTGCGTCGTCTTCTACCTCGACGGCGATTTCACGGGGGGCCTGTGTGATTCCGATGCGAATGTCCACTGTGATGTCCTGCTTCTACTTTTGGTGATTACTAATTGTCGTATCGCGGGCGACCGGCGCCTTCACGGTACAGGTCAGACCATCTTCAAGCCTGCGCTGAAAATTTTCTTTGGCTTCATGGCGACAATTTGGGCCGCTAATGCATGGAAAGCAGCGCCAGCTTCTGACTCTGGAGCGATGGCTGCAATGGGGTGCCCGTCGTCTCCACCTTCACGCAATTGCGTGACAAGAGGAATCTGGGCCAAAAGAGGCACGTCAAGTTCTGATGCAAGCGCCGCTCCGCCGCCAGCTCCGAAGAGTTCGTACTTCTTGCCATCGTCACCGGTGAACCATGACATGTTCTCAATGACTCCACGAACAGTGAGATTGACTTTCTTTGCCATTGCAGCAGACAAGCGTGCAACTTTCTGTGCCGCTTCTTGTGGTGTTGTTACAACAAACACTTCTCCACGTGGCAAGTACTGGCTCAAGCTCAATGCAATGTCGCCGGTGCCTGGTGGCATGTCGATCAACAAGTAATCAGGTTCATCCCAAAAGACATCGGTAAGAAATTGTTCAAGCGCTTTGTGCAACATTGGTCCGCGCCAAATAACTGCTTCACCTTCGGGAACAAAGTACCCGATAGAAATGCAACGAACTCCGTAGTTCTCCGGAGGCAACAACATGCCATCGATGACAACAGGGTCACGTTCTGCACCAAGCATGCGCGGAATTGAATATCCGTAAATGTCTGCGTCAACAATTCCGACAGTGTGGCCGCTGGCAGCGAGTGCCACTGCAAGGTTTGTGGTGACACTGCTTTTTCCAACGCCACCCTTGCCAGAAGAAATCAGCAACACGCGAGTAGTGGAATCTTTTGCAGCAAACGGAACTGCGCGTCCTTCTGCGTGTCCATGCGCTTGGCTACTGCCAGCTGTAGCTCCGGGCGTACCGTTCAACATGGTGCGTACGTTCTGTCGTTGCTCATCGGTCATGACGCCAAAGTTGATGCTGACACCCGCGCCATTGACAAGTGGGGTCAATGCATTCGTTACGAGGTTTGTGATTTCATTGCGCATTGGGCATCCGGCAACGGTCAAAGTGATCGTGAGCGATACCCCTTGGCTTGAGACTGCAATGTCGTGCACCATGTCAAGATCAACGATTGAGCGGTGCAGTTCGGGGTCTTCGACGGGGCGAAGGGCCTCGATAACTTGGTCAATTGTTGCTGTGGGCATGGGGACTCCGATGGATGGGGGATTTTGCACTACGGCCATAGGTACAATACCTGCGTGTCCGACATGACCACCACCCACGTCATGACTCCGAAGGCGTTTACCGCCACGGTGTCTGCCATGACCTCAGCATTTGGCGACCCCACGCGGCGCGCCATTTACCTGTTTGCTCGTGAAGAGGGTGACGGAGTCACAGCCACACAGGTCTCTGACAAATTTGAATTACACGCAAACGTTGCTCGCCACCATCTCGACAAACTTGCTGCCGGCGGATATTTAGAAGTCACAATCGAACGAGCAAAGGGCCAAGGCGTTGGCCGCCCGTCAAAGCATTATCGCGTTGCATCGAAAGACAGCGAATTTGAATTCTCTGTTCGCACCGACGATCTCGTTCTCACACTCCTCGGCAAAGCACTTGCTGCTCTCCCGCCAGACATGGCACACACTATTGCTGAACAAGTTGGCCGTGACTATGGCAAAGCAATGGCAACTGGTCTTACCGGTCATGATGTAGCAGTGGGACATCGTTCACTTCGTTCTGCAATTCAAGCAGTTGCTGATGCACTCACTGCTCACGGTTTCGCAGCGCATACAGATGACAAGCACGATAAGTTGCGCATTGTTACAAGCCATTGCCCATTCGGTGATGTTGCAATTGAACACCCAGTCATTTGTGCAGTTGAACGTGGAATGGTGAAGGGAATGCTCGGCGCCATTTATGGCGACACCGACCCAGAGACTATTGACTCGATTCCTGCGGGCGACACGCTCTGCATCACCACCATTTAGTAACGAGTTAGTCGCCCCAGTGGCGCTGTTCCAAGAACGGGTCGCCG
Source organism: uncultured Acidimicrobiaceae bacterium (assembly GCA_903929185.1). Lineage (GTDB taxonomy): Bacteria > Actinomycetota > Acidimicrobiia > Acidimicrobiales > Ilumatobacteraceae > UBA2093. The sequence goes on along the minus strand of CAIYTS010000041.1, from coordinate 690 downwards.
TACATGTGGTAGCCATTTCGTTCCCAAAAACCTGGCTTATCAGCATTCATTACTTCAATACCGCGCAACCACTTCGGCGATTTCCAGAAATACAAATTCGGAACCAGTAAACGAACTGGGCCACCGTGAATTGGTTCAATCGGTTCATTGTCAAATTCCCATACGACTAACGACTCATCGCGTGTTGCATCATCAATGGGAAGGTTTGCTGTGTACCCATGTTCAGCATGACCCATGATGTGTGTTGCACCGTCTTGCACACCAGCTGCTTCCAACAAATCACGCACGCGCACACCGCGCCACACCGTGTCAAACTTTGACCACTTCGTCACACAATGAATATCAGTTGTAAGGGTCACCGAAGGTAACGCTGTGAGTTGTTCGAACGTCAACACGTATGGCGTTCCTACTAGTCCACCGATAGTTAAGTTCCATTCACCTGGCGCGTATGTCGGCACATCACCAACGTGCAACACAGGGAACCGATCCGTTAGATATTGCCCTGGCGGAAGCCGCGCAGGGTCGTATCCCTGCGAAATAACTTCATCTCGATTGCGATCGAAAAAACCCATGTATCTATTCTGCCTCTAAAAGTTCATCTGCAGGTTCTTCATCACGCAGATACCGTGTGCCTATGCCGATTTATCTCATTCGCCATGCAAAAGCCGGAAGTCGTTCGGCGTGGATTGG
>CAIYTS010000040.1 GCA_903929185.1 uncultured Acidimicrobiaceae bacterium | reverse complement strand
TGCACTTGATCAACGCGGTCATCTAACGACGCAATCAGTGCGCCTGCAGCTAAACCATCGTCAGCTTCGTACTTCACCATTGGCCACACGGGAATGCCAAGAGCGCGCAATGCATCTTCCATAATTGGAATCTGTTCGAGGATTTCAACTTCCATTCCGTCAGAGGTTTTGTAACCCTCATACATCTGGTTGCGGAAACTTTCAATCACATGATCAACGGCAACCGTGACATGCGTTGCGCCGCCAACAAGTAGCTGCAATGTGGACGTAACGACACCGCGAGTTGCAGACAATGGTGGTGGACTGCTGTGACGAACGGCTTGGCCAAAGTGTTGGCGGTACAGCTCGTAGGTTCCGTCGATGAGGTGAACAATCATGGTTCTTCAGTATCGCAGGATTGGTTGTCGTTGCCGTAAAAACCCAATACCATTGCCGATGTGGGAAATGGTTGCGTGCGCAACTATCTACCGCTAATCCGAAAGGTCCATATATGCCTGCAGTTACCGCCGATACCCTCACGCTTCCCCGTATTGAAGCGCCAACAGTTCTCTCTCACGATCGCCCGCTTATTTCCCTCACCACTGCCCCCAGTGGTTTCGAAGGTGAAGGCTTCCCTGTGCGTCGCGCATTCGCCGGCATTCCAAAAGAAGTACTCGACCCATTCATCATGATGGACCAAATGGGTTCAGTTGATTACCCGCCGTATGAAGCGCGTGGAACCGATTGGCATCCTCATCGCGGTTTCGAAACCGTTACCTACATCATGGACGGTGCATTCATTCACCAAGACTCACATGGTGGTGGCGGAATCATTAAAGATGGTTCAACACAATGGATGACTGCCGGTGGCGGCATCTTGCACATTGAAACTCCACCAGAACAATTGGTGATCAGCGGAGGGCTCTTTCACGGTTTGCAGCTGTGGGTGAATTTACCTGCTGCACAAAAAATGGTTTCTCCTGCGTATCAAAACCTTGATGCAGATCAAGTGAAGTTGTTTACGACTCCTGATGCCGGAACATTGGTGCGACTTATTGCCGGTGACATTGCGGGCATTCAAGGGCCAGGCTCAACGCGCACACCAATTGTTATGGCGCACGCAACAATTCTTCCCGGATCACAAATGGTGCTTCCGTGGAACCCTGCCTTCAACGCACTTGCACACGTTGTAAAAGGTTCAGGTTTTGTCGGCATCGATCATCATTCGTTCATTGTCGGACAAACAGCTGTGTTCGGTACTGGCGATTCCATCACGTTGGCGGCGTCACCACATGAAGCACTTGATGTGATCTTGCTTGGCGGCCAACCAATCGGTGAACCAGTGGAACAATACGGTCCGTTCGTAATGAATACGCGTGCAGAACTGCAGCAAGCTATGGATGATTACCAACGCGGACGTTTGGGCACAGTTCCTTCGGGTGGCGTGCAGCCGTATCGCGGCCCACGCAAGTAATTAACTGACTTGGGTCAGTCCGCCATCAACAACGAAAACTTGTCCGGTGACGTACTTGTTACGAACCAATGCAAGAACTGCTTCTGCACAATCGTCTGCCGTAGCTGAGCGCTTTAGTGGTGCCATTGCTGCAACACCTGCATGTTGTGTTGCCCAATCTTTAGTCCATGGTGTTTCCACCAACCCAGGAGCAACTGCATTATGACGCACTGGCCCGTGGCTCTTTGCCATGAGGCGAGTCATTTGGTTTAGTGCTGCCTTTGTCATTGAGTAAGCAATGGAAGAACCCATCGGACGAACACCAGCAACGGAAGTGATGTTGACAACGTTGCCATCTTCAGACTTACGCAAGTGAGGCATAGCCATCTTTGTG
>CAIYTS010000039.1 GCA_903929185.1 uncultured Acidimicrobiaceae bacterium | reverse complement strand
GCCGTCGCGCACGTCTGGCAGTGCGCGCGACATGATGACTGACATTGAGTAGTCAAGGAACGAACGTTCCATTTCATCTTGCAGTGGTACTGGTTGGATTTGATCAAACAGGTTTGGATTGTCACTCATAGTCAGGCCCTACCGAAATTAGAAGTCGAGGTTTCGCACGTCACGTGCGTTGGTAATGATGAATTGTTTACGACTGTCAACGTCGTCACCCATGAGCACGCTGACTGTTTCGTCTGCGATTGCTGCTTCTTCCACGGTGACTTGCAACAGTGTGCGTGTCATTGAATCCATGGTGGTGCTCTTCAATTCTTCCCAGTCCATTTCGCCAAGACCTTTGAGGCGTTGGAATTCTTTTTTGTGTCCGGGTTTTTCAGCAAGGAATGCGGCCTTTGCCTGATCATCTTTCAGGTACACCTTTTCTTTGCCAACTTCCGTTGAATACAAAGGCGGTTGTGCAATGTAGATGTAGCCAGCTTCAACCATTGGTTTCATCTGGCGATAGAAAAATGTAAGAAGCAATGTACGAATGTGGCTGCCGTCGACGTCAGCGTCTGCAAGCGCGATGATCTTGTGATAGCGCGCCTTTGATGCATCGAACTCGTCGCCAACACCGCCACCGATTGCGGTGATGAGTGCGCGAATTTCATTGTTGTTGAGCATCTTGTCGAGACGAGCACGTTCAACGTTCAAAATTTTTCCACGGATCGGCAAGATTGCTTGCGTGCGAGGATCGCGTGCGTCAACTGCTGTACCGCCAGCTGAGTCACCTTCCACGATGAACAATTCGCTCTCTTCGGGTTTTCCGCTTGAGCAGTCTTTCAACTTGTCTGGCATACCTGCACCGGCAAGTGCAGTTTTACGACGCACTGCGTTACGAGCATTTTTTGCGGCGAGTCGAGCCTGCGCAGCAGACACGGCTTTTTTCACGACGCGGTTTGCTTCAGCAGGGTTCTCTTCAAGCCACTCAGCCAAGTATTTGTTGGTGGACTTCTGAACGAATGAACGCATGGGAACGTTACCCAGTTTGGCTTTGGTCTGGCCTTCGAACTGAGGCTCGCGCAATTTCACCGCGATGATGGCCGTGATTCCTTCACGAATATCTTCACCGAGAAGGTTGTCGTCTTTTTCTTTCAGCAAGCCTTTGTCGCGTGCGTACTTGTTGATGACAGACGTGAGAGCAGTTTTGAAACCTTCAACGTGCATTCCGCCTTCTGTGGTGGAAATTCCGTTGGCGTATCCGTGGATGCCTTCGTAATATCCGTTGTTCCACTGCATGGCGATATCAAGCTGCATGCCTTCTTCTTCGTCTTCGTCTTCGAATGCAGCAACTTTTGCGAACAACGACTCTTTCGAATGGTTGAGGTGCTTTACGAAGTCGACGATGCCGCCCTTGTATTGGAAGGTGACTGTTTGTTCGCGACTTGCCCGTTCATCCGTGAATACAACTTCGAGGTTCTTATTAAGAAAGGCCATGGTCTGCAAACGATCCATGACCGTGCGAGCCACAAATTCAGTACCTTCAGATGCGAAAATTGTTGGGTCTGGATAAAACGTGACTGACGTTCCGGTCTTACGACCACGCGCCGGAGTAGAACCCGTTTTTTCTAACTTGCCCTTGAGTTTTCCGCCGTCGACGAACTGCATTGTGTAGCGATCGCCGCCACGGTCAATTTCCAGCAAAACCTTGCTAGACAAGGCGTTCACAACGCTGACACCCACACCGTGGAGTCCACCAGAGACCTTGTATCCCTCGCCGCCGAACTTTCCGCCTGCGTGCAACACAGTAAGAACAACTTCAGCTGCGCTCTTGCCTTTATGAGGACCAGATGGATACGGATCGACAGGAATACCGCGACCGTTGTCATCAACTTTGCATCCGCCATCAGCCAAAATTGTGATGCCGACGCGATCGCAGAACCCGGCCATCGCTTCGTCGACAGAGTTGTCGACGACTTCCCAAATGAGGTGGTGAAGACCGGCAAGACCCGTTGACCCGATGTACATACCGGGACGTTTGCGTACGGGGTCTAAGCCTTCCAGAACCTGAATATCTTTGGCGCCGTAATCGGCGGAGGGATTGTTAGAAGAGGCTTTTTTAGGTGCAACCATGGCTCAAATATCCTACCAATTAGGGGGTGCTGTTAGCGGGAACGTCGCACTCGAATCTCAAGAGATTCAACTTCATCGCCCACGCTGTCTCGTAATGTGGCGATGAGTTGCGATTCGAGGAACTTTAATTGTGTGGCCCATGCGGGGTCATCAACTTCTACGACAAGAACTCGTTTTTCGAGTCGCTTCGGAACGGCGTGATCAGCGATAGGGGCGCCAACAATTTGTCGCCAACCAGAGAAAAGTCCGATCGCGCTCGACTCATCTGACACGTGCATGCGGCGCAGCAATTTGCCCAACACCTCGTTCAGAACGCGAGGCGGTTTTCCCGTCGGAATGTTCTCTTCGTCAAAACTCATACTTGCTCCGTTGGCACGATGGTGCCGTTTGCAATACGAATGATGGTGTCGGGGTGTGCCGCGGGGGGCAAAGGAGCCGCCGTGGTGATCAAAACCTGCCCAGGGGGCAAATGCTGCAGCAGGGCTTCGCAGCGGCCGGGGTCTAATTCAGACAAGACGTCATCCAGCACCAGTAAGGGGGCTGTGCCCACCACTTCAGTGACCAACCGGTGGATTCCGAGGCGCAGGGCCAGGGCAAGCGTGCGACACTCCCCTTGCGACGCGTGTGACTTGGCTGGCATGCCCTTGATGTGAAGAACCACGTCGTCGCGGTG
>CAIYTS010000038.1 GCA_903929185.1 uncultured Acidimicrobiaceae bacterium | reverse complement strand
TGTTCTTGTTGGCGGCGACTTAGGTGGTCCGGTCATTCAAGAGATGGCATTGCGAAATCCAAATCGTGTGGAGCGTATGGTGTTGTTTAATTCGCCACTTCCGATGGATAAGGAACGCATGGCCGGCATGCGAACCCGTCCTCCGGTCGAGGTCATGGATTATTTCATTCGGCAGGGAACTGATGCAGATGCACTTGCTGCTGAATTGAACACCGAAGAAAAACGTGCCCAATACATTTCTGAGTTTTATTCAACGCGTCTGTGGGCGCATCCTGGTGCATTCAAAGCTGACGAGATTGCATGGCATGTAGAACCATTTCGTGAAGCGCAGAAATTACGAGCATCGTTTGCAAATTATGAATCTGCCTTTGATGCAACCAAACGAAGTGAGAAACCGTTGTACGGCAGAAACTCAATGACGCCAACGCTGATTCTGTTTGGTACTAGTGATCATGTGATCTACCCGGACTTTGATCTCATGGCTGCAACTGTGTTCGACGTTCATGAAGGGCCAATTCGCATTGAGAACTGTGGTCATTTTGTGCCGTGGGAGGCCGCAGAGGAATTTATTTTTCGTACAGTCAAGTTCTGTCAAGAAAACTGAACTATTTGTTCTGCGACATTTTTTCGGCAATAGCTCGATCTCGACGAATGACATTGCGAATCAAGACCGATCCAACGACACTGACGCCAGCAAGCATGACGAGGAATACCGTGTACTGCATCCAGCCACCGCGATCGCCTGAACTCTGAGGCTTTTTTCCACAATCAGGGCGCGGGTTTGAATTAATACATTCAGAGGGATCATTCACTAAGTCGTAGACATACGTTGAGTCCGTCACTTCGGCAACTGCAACGGTGGAGTCAGTAGGGGTGTCGGCTGCGTGTACTGCAGAGAGCCCGAACGGAGCGAGCGTGAGAAGAACGGCACAGGTGATGGGGGCGATGCGGGGCATGGGTCTATCGTCTCACGCCAACTAGAGTTGACAAAGTCATGAGCACGACTTCTCCCTCCGCCCAGCACGATGTAGTCCTTGTTGTTGACTTTGGTGCGCAGTATGCCCAACTCATTGCGCGTCGCGTGCGCGAAGCCCGTGTGTACTCAGAGATCGTTCCGCACCGTATTACTGCAGCTGAAGTAGTGGCGAAAGCGCCAAAAGCAATCATTTTGTCGGGCGGCCCCAAAAGCGTGCACGTAGATGGTGCTCCATTGCTTGACCCAGCCATCTATGAATTGGGTATTCCTATTCTTGGAATTTGTTACGGATGCCAATTGGTGGCACAACAATTAGGCGGCGTTGTGGCCCGCGGCGGCCGCGGTGAATATGGCCGCGCTACTCTCACGCGTAATTCTTCCGATTCGAAACTGCTGGGTGAATCAACACCACAAGTACATGACGTATGGATGAGTCACTTCGATTTCGTCAGCGAAGCACCGGCCGGCTTTGTAGGTACGGCGGCTACTCCCGATGCACCGAACGCAGTCATTGAAGATGACGCCCGTCGTATTTACGGCGTTCAATATCACCCAGAAGTGGTACACACCTCAAGTGGCCAAGATCTACTCGTCCGATTCCTGGTTGATATTGCAAAATGCAAACAAGACTGGACCATGGCAAGCATTGTTCATGATCAGATCGAAGCAATTCGTGCACAAGTTGGAAAAGAGCGAGCAATTTGTGGTTTGTCGGGCGGTGTCGATTCCTCTGTTGCGGCGGCCATTGTGCACGAAGCAATTGGTTCGCAACTCACATGTGTGTATGTCGACACCGGACTCATGCGCCGTGGTGAAAGCGAACAAGTAGTTGAGACATTTCGCAAGAGCATGGGTATCGAGTTAATTCATATTGATGCGGGTGACAGATTTTTTGCGGCTCTTGCTGGAATTACAGAACCAGAAGCAAAGCGCAAAGCTATTGGCGAATTGTTTGTACGCATTTTCGAAGAAAACACTGGCGGCCTCACTGATGCAAAGTTCTTGGTGCAAGGAACGTTGTATCCAGACATTGTGGAAAGCGGCGGGCACGACGGTACAGCTGCAGTGATCAAGAGTCATCACAATGTTGGCGGGTTGCCTGATGACATGACACTTGAGTTGTGTGAACCACTGCGTGCGTTGTTTAAAGATGAAGTGCGCAAAGTTGGTGTTGAAGTTGGCCTCAGCGACGACATTGTGTGGCGTCAGCCATTCCCTGGTCCTGGCCTCGGCGTGCGCATCATTGGTGAAGTCACACCAGACAAAGTGGCAACGCTGCAACATGCAGATGAGATTGTGCGTCATGAAGTGAAAGCTGCCGGACTTGAGCGAGAGATCTGGCAGGCCTTTGCGGTTCTGGCCGATATTCGCAGTGTTGGTGTCATGGGAGACGAACGCACCTACGGTCGCCCCATCATTATTCGTGCCGTCACCAGTGACGACGCAATGACAGCTGACTGGGCACGCTTGCCGTACGACCTCCTAGAAAAGATGTCGAGCCGCATCATCAACGAGGTGCCTGGCATCAATCGCGTGGTCTACGACGTCACCTCAAAGCCGCCTGGCACCATCGAGTGGGAATAGCCACTTTCCCTGTAACTCCTGCTCTATAAGGCTGAGAGCGGGCGCCGTGAGCCCGTACAGCCACCCAAGTAGCCTGACTGAGTCATGTTTTCGACCCGTCACCACCGGGGACCATTGCGGTCCGTACTGGTCTCTCTTCTCGCCATCGGCATCATGGGAGGCACGGTCCTTGTCCCTCGCGTCGCCTCAGCCGACTCGATTGATGACAAACGTCGACAAGCAGCAAATATTGCCGATCAGCTCGACAATCTGACAGAACAGATGGATGCTCTTGGCGAGGATTATTCACAATCGCTGACCGACCAAGCAGACCTTGCGGTTGAGATTGATAGAGCCCAGGCAGATGTGGCAGCAGCAGAGGCACAGCTTTCGCAAATGCGTGGAACGTTGTACATGTCAGCGGTGACCCAGTTCATGCATGGTGGTCGCAATTCGACATTGACAAATCTTTTTGCGTCGTCAGGCGGAGTACAAGATTCATTGCAGCGCAGTCAGTTGTTATCAATTGCGATGAACCAAGGTTCGCTCACAACAGATTCACTTGACGCAACTGCCACCTCACTGACGAAGAAGAAAGCTGTTCTTGAAAAGAAGCGCAAGCAAGCAATCAGTGTTGGTGTGGCAGTGAAAAAGCGCCAGGGCGCCGCGGAAGCGTTAGCTGTGCGTTATCAGCAATTGCAATCGACTGTGAAGGGCGATCTCGTTGATTTGCTACGAGAAGAACGTAACCGTCGTGAATCGCAGGCTTTAACAGATGCTCAAAAGGCAGCGGCTGGGTTCAGTAGTAAGTACGCATCAATTCAACGCAGGTACGCCAACTTGCCAAAGGTTTCGGCACGTAGCCAGTCGGCCATTAAAGCGGCGTTGTCACAACTTGGAGTCCCATATCGATATGGCATGAGTTCTCCTGGGCATGCTTTTGACTGTTCAGGCCTCACTACGTACGCATGGGGCAAAGCGGGCGTCGGGCTTGCTCGTAACTCTCGTTCGCAATTCAATACGTTGCCGAAGATTCCGAAAGAACTTGCACAACCAGGCGATCTGATTTTTCAAGGGTCGCCAATTCATCACGTGGGTATTTATCTAGGGAATGGAACCATGGTGCACGCGCCGCAGTACGGAGATGTTGTAAAAATCTCCGCAATTCGCTGGAACAGAGTCGTTGGCGTCGCCCGGCCGGGCTGATTGGCACTACGGTAAATCTCCATGCAGGGGATCGACGAAGTCAAAGTAGAAGCGTGGCTAAACGCAAATATCGAAGGCGCACAGGGTCCGTATACATACGATCTCATCGCTGGCGGCCGCAGCAACATCACATTTCGTGTCACGGATTCCAATGGAATGCAATTAGTCCTGCGTCGCCCGCCAATGGGTCATGTGTTGGCTACTGCGCATGACATGGCGCGTGAACACCGCATTATTTCTGCTGTCGGCAAAACCAATGTCCCCGTGCCTCGCACGATGGGTGTGTGTACTGACGAAACCGTCAATGGCGCACCGTTCTATGTAATGGCCTTTGTCGACGGTGTCGTGCTTGATAGTCCAGACAAGGGATTGTTATTGCCCGAAGCGTTACGAACTACTGCTGCCGAGAATCTCATTGACGTGTTGGCCGATTTACATGCCGTTGATATTGATGCCGTTGGTCTTGGTGACCTCGCCAAGCGCGAAGGGTACGTTGAGCGCCAAGTGAAGCGTTGGAGCACACAGTGGGCTAACTCAAAAACTCGTGAGTTGCCTGCAGTCGAAGAAGTAGCACGGTTGTTGGCTGAAAACATTCCTGTGCAACATGGTGTTGCAATCGCACACGGTGACTATCGCTTCGGCAACTGTCTCACCAACATCTCAACCGGAAAGATTGCCGCAGTTCTTGACTGGGAATTATGCACGCTCGGCGACCCAATGGCCGATCTTGGCTATGTCGGTATCTACTGGACTGACCCAGGTCAGCCAATGTTGCGCCATAACGATCCGTCAGGTCACCCGGGTTCGTGCACGTTTGATCACTTAGTGCAACGCTATGCAGCACGTACTGGCCGTGATGTTTCAAACATCGGGTATTACAAAGCTTTTTCTAGTTTCCGTTTGGCAGTTATTTCCGAAGGTGTCTATGCGCGGTATTTGCACGGTGCCATGGGCGACCAAGATATTGATCTTGCACCGATGAAACTCGGAACCGAAACATTGGCAGAAGCTGCGCTCGCAGCATTAACAGGGAAGTAAACATGACTGTTTTAGATGGTTGGGTCAAAGGATCTTTCACCTCTGCATCGTTAACACGTGACACCTACCGCAAGGGGACTGGTCCAGTAGTCATCGTGGTTCACGAAATTCCCGGTATCACTCCTGCTGTCGAACGTTTTGCAAACGATGTTGTGAATGCAGGGTTCACGGTGGTGATGCCTGATCTCGTCGGCACGCCTGGGCGAGAAGTGAGTGGCAGTTACTTGGCATCTTCAATGATGAAGATTTGTATCGCAAAAGAATTCACCACGCTGGCGCTTCAAAAAACATCACCAGTTATTTCATGGCTACGAGCATTGGCACGGGCACTTCACAATGAAATTGGCGGCAAAGGCGTCGGTGCGGTGGGCATGTGTTTCTCTGGTGGATTCGCACTCGGCATGATGGTGGATGACATCATGATTGCGCCAGTGTTATCGCAGCCGTCACTTCCCTTTGCCGTAGGTAAAGCCCGTGGTGCAGATCTCAACTTGTCACCTGATGATGTTGCCGTCATCACGCAACGCGCAGCAGACGGATGTCAGGTGTTGGGTTTGCGTTTCACGCAAGACAAATTAGTGGGCGACCGTTTCGCATCGTTGCGCAACCTCATTGGCGATGCCTTCATTGCAGTTGAGATTCCATCGCAGTCTCCGAAAGACCACAGTGTTTTGACAGAACAGCGCGACGAAGACAGCGTGCAACGCGTTCTTTCATTCTTCAGTGAAAAACTGAAGTAATTACTGCGGGCCGCCGTC
>CAIYTS010000037.1 GCA_903929185.1 uncultured Acidimicrobiaceae bacterium | reverse complement strand
TTACGCGTTCACTGCGGCGCCGCGAAGAGCGTTCGCAGCAAATTCAGGAGCGATGATGTTAATCATGACGCCTGTGCCGCGTTCGAAACCGGCAGTGGTGGTGAGTTTGGGGAAGAGGTGTGCGTGCCAGTGGTACATGCCCTCGTGGTGCGACGGCGCTGTATGGAACACAAGGTTGAATGCAATGTCGCCAAGCGTGGCCACAAGGTGCTTCAGGGCATCACGAACAGCGAGACCAACGCCAGTGAGTGCTTCATCTGAGGAATCAGTGAGATGTTGCTGGTGGTCCTTTGGCATGATCAGAAGTTCATACGGGCTAGAGGACCAGAACGGGCACACGACCATGGCGTGATCGTTCTCAAGAACGAAACGCTCGTTGTTTGACTCTGCTTCGGTTGTGGTGCACACAATGCATCCACCTTTGAAACGTTCGAATGCGCGTTCTTCTTCGAGTATTTCGCCAGGTACAAATGGAAGTCCGAGCAACTGTCCGTGCGGGTGAGCAAGTGATGCACCAGCTTCACGACCGTGATTCACAATGGCTTGCGTGTAGCGAATGTTAGGTGTGTTGGCATGTGCAATGAAGCGAGCCTTGAGCGCAGCCATGAGTTGTGTGATCTGCGCATCAGACAGTTGATCCAGACGCACTTCATGTTCTGGTGAGTACACAAACACTTCGTGTGTGCCGCTGGCTTCAGCCATGACATGCACAGGGCCCAGATTGCGTACTGCAAGTGACTCGTCACCTTCGAATGCGGGGTAGCGGTTTGCGATAACGCGTAATTGCCAATTGCCAGCCGCATCAACATTCTCTAACAACGGGACATCTGCGTGCGCATGTGTGCTGTCTGGACAGAATGGACATTCACGATCAGGATCGTTCTCAACTTTTTGTGCGCGCGGAGCAAAGTCACTCGTGCGTTTAGCTCGAGATGGCACCACCGTGACCCATCGGCCGGTGAGAAGATTGAGACGAAGCTGACTCATTACCTACTCAGGATAGGGCGAAAAGGCTTGATTTCGGTGGACTATCGGCCCACGAAGGAGTCACACGGTCGGTGAATACCGACTGATGTGGCGATGTGAATCAGAAGTAAACGCAGTCTGTCGGCCGTCGGCGTATCGAGAGAACAATGTCAAACCTGACTGGTCGGCAATCGCATCGAGTTGGGATGGGGTGAAGTAACGAACAGCCCATGAGCGAACCTGAGAACCATGCTCGGGTCCGAGGTGAGTAAATGTGCCCGTAATGCGTTGAGTGGCGGGGTCATGGTGGCTGCGGGCAACGACTCCTTCTCCCGTAGCCATTATTTGGATTGATTCATGCGTCGATACATCTGTTGAGCTCGGAATCACAGCGTCGATATAGAGGGACCCCGACGACGTGAGGGCGTGAGCAACGTTGCCGATGCAGGAATGCAGGGCTGCTTCGTCTGGCAGATTGAACAGTGTGTTGTAACCAATAAAGACCACATCAAATGGGCCACGTGGAATGTCAGTGGCAAAGTCGCCGCGACAGAAAGTGACGGAATCGGGAAATCCCTTGTCGCGTGCAATCTGCAACATTGCATCTGATGAGTCAATACCAACGATGGTGTCGCCGGACATTGGCCGCAAGGACAGCCATTGTTCAATCAGTCGTCCCGTGCCAACACCGAGCTCGAGGACGCGCACGGACTCAGGGGGAAGGGAACTGACAATGGACTCAAGGAAATCGGAGTCATCAAGATCCGAGTACCACTGGTCGTATACCTCGGCAAAGGAATCGCCATAGGTCGTTGCGTCGTATCCGTCAACGCCATAGGGGTTCTTGTGGTCGCTGCTCATCAGGTACTAGTCCACCACGACCATGTGCGAGGGGACGCATCGGTAGCCTGATTAGATGACCGAGATCACC
>CAIYTS010000036.1 GCA_903929185.1 uncultured Acidimicrobiaceae bacterium | reverse complement strand
TCAGCTAACACCAACTCTGCAAACACTGCAGCAAAAATGTTGACAGCTCAGCGATTCGTTAACTACGTACTTGACACATGTGCTCCAGCAGTTGGAGAACTCAAGGGTTATGCAGCATTGCCAGCGAACATCGTGGCAATCGCAAAGACACTTGCCGCAAACATCAAGTAGTTCAACCCCGAACAACCATTAAGGGCCCGGTGCGAAAGCATCGGGCCCTTTTGGCATTCTGAGGCAGAATAGGGGCATGGCAACTATTCGCATCGTGAACCCAGCAACCGGCAATCTCGAAGGGGAAGTACCGAACCACACAGTGGCTCAGTGTCTAGAGGCCGCTCAGAAGGCCAGTGACACCTTCATTACGTGGCGCACCACATTGCCTCGTCAACGCGCCGAGATCCTGCGTCGCGCCTTTGAGATCATGATTGCCGAGCAAGAGCAACTGGCCTCCCTGATCGTGCGTGAGAACGGCAAGGTGCTGTCTGACGCCCGCGCCGAAGTGGCCTATGCGGCTGAGTTCTTCCGCTGGTTCAGCGAAGAGGCTGTTCGCATCGATGGTGACCTTCGCCAGGCACCGAACGGCACCAATTGGCTCGCAGTAACTCGTGAACCTGTAGGCGTGGCGCTGTGTATCACACCGTGGAATTTCCCAGCAGCCATGGCGACTCGCAAGATTGGACCAGCATTGGCAGCCGGCTGCACGGTGTTGTTGAAAGCAGCCCATGAAACGCCAATGACGGCATATGCAATTGCTGACATCTTGCAACGTGCCGGACTGCCTGAAGGTGTTGTTCAAGTGATTACTCCAGACCCACCGGGTGATGCTGTGCAGGCATTGTTGTCGTCTGGGCTTGTACGCAAGTTGTCATTCACAGGAAGTACGCGAGTGGGCTCAGTGTTGCTCGCACAAGCGGCAGAAAAGATTGTGAACTGTTCAATGGAACTGGGCGGCAACGCACCGTTCATTGTGTGTGACGATGCTGATATTGATGCGGCTGTCGATGGTGCAATGATCGCAAAAATGCGTAACGGGGGAGCAGCATGCACAGCGGCTAATCGTTTCTACGTGCAGTCGTCGGTGTTGGATGAGTTCACTTCAAAATTCACTGCGCGTATGTCAGCATTGGTGCTGGGTAACGGACTTGATGCATTGACAACTCTTGGCCCACTAGTTAGTTCAGCGCAGCAGAAGCGCGTTGCCGAATTAGTTGAGCGTGCAATCGCTGATGGCGCAACAGTTGTCTGCGGTGGCACAGCAACAGCAGCACCGATGCATGGTTATTCTGCAACAGTTCTTACTGGCGTGAAGCAAGACCACTACATCGTGCAGCAAGAAGTGTTTGGTCCCGTTGCACCAATAATTGAAGTATCAAATATCGAAGATGCAATTCCGTTGTACAACGCTGTAGATCATGGTTTGGTGTCATACATCTACACACGCAATCACGGCCGAGGTATGCGACTTGCGAATGCACTGGAAACCGGCATGGTCGGACTCAATCGTGGTTTGGTATCAGACCCCGCAGCGCCGTTTGGTGGTGTGAAGCAGTCTGGCCTAGGCAGAGAAGGCGGACACGATGGCCTTCTCGCATTTATGGAAACGAAGTATGTCTCCACCGAATGGTGAAACTTGCTTGGGGCTCTAGCCACAGTGCAATTGGCATAGTAATGTCGCATAGGTGAGCGACCAGAAAACAGATACTCAGAATGCTTGGCTGTCTCCTGAGGACATCGCACAGGTTCGCAACCAGGTTCCCATCATCTATGTCGATGCAGTGCCAGTACGGGTGAACCCCGACGGGGAAGTCACCCATATCGGAATGCTCTTGCGCCAAGCAGCAGACGGCAGTATCAGCCGTATGGTCGTCTCAGGTCGCGTCATGCTGAATGAGCGCATCCGAGACGCCCTCATGCGCCACCTTGAAAAAGACCTTGGTTCTTTGGCGTTACCTCGTATTCCACCCGAGCCAGCACCATTCACCGTCATCGAGTACTTCCAAGACCCATCAGTCTCTGGTTTTTATGATCCCCGACATCATGCGGTGAGTTTGGCGTACGTCGTTCCCGTAACAGGCGAGTGCCAGCCAAGTCAGCAGGCCCTCGACCTCGCGTGGTTCACTCCGAAAGAAGCAGTGAGCGACAAAGTGATTCGCGAAATGACAAGTGGTCACGACCGCCTCATTCGTTTAGCGCTTGCCTCAGTGGGTCAACTTCCCTGAACTAGATTTGGTGTGTGCCAGAGGGCGACACCAACTATCGAGCAGCCGCAGCGTTGCGTACGGCATTAGTTGGTAAAACTATCTCTCGTTTTGAAGCGTCTGATCTTGATGGCCCCGTTCCGCAACTTGGATCAGCAGTGGAGAGTGTTACCAGCCACGGAAAATATCTTGAACTGGTCTTTGACGATGGCATTGTCTTGCACACAAAGATGGGTTTCCGCGGCAAATGGGATTTGTATCATCGCGGGCAAAAATGGCGCACACGCCGTCATTTAGCGCGCGTCATTATTGAAACTGAAGAGTGGATTGCAGTTGCGTTCAGAGTTCCGTCTGTTGAGACCTATCGCGAGTTTGACCAGACACGTCATCCTCGTGCCGGACGACGTGGCCCAGACCTCACAAATCTCGAAGCAGATTTACATGAATGTGCTGCACGACTTTTTCATTACGACAAACCGAACTCAACAATTGCTGATGCAATGCTCGACTCTCGCGTAATGGGCGGCGTAGGCAATGTGTACCGGTGTGAAGTGTTGTGGGCGTGCGGTGTTCATCCGTGGGCAAAGGTTTCTGATGTACCGCAATCAACGTGCCTTGATCTTGTATTGACATCAGCTGCTCAATTACGCGCGAATCAATATTCACCAGTTCGTGTTACGGCGCCTGATGTGCCAGGTGGTTTAGCTGTCTATGGCCGCAATGGTCAAAAGTGTGTGCGCTGCGGAGATGTCATTCGACTAACAAAAATGGGCGAAATGGCACGTTTGCTGTACTGGTGCCCAGGGTGTCAAGTGGGGTGTGAACCGTACCCAGTGCGCGACGATTCAGATCCCATTGCACGCACGATGGATCCACACCCGGCTGGGTCGCAATTCATTAGCGATATTCTTCGCGGTCGTCCCGCGTCGTAGTTTTAGGCGCGACCTAACACTCGGTCAACAGCAATTTCGATTGCTACTCGATCTTCACGTTCTTTTGGTTGTCGATAACGCGCTGCATATCCCGCAACAGCTGCTGCAACACGTGCGGGGTCGTTAGTACCAGTGACTGTGCCTTCAAGACTGAGCCATCGGCCACCATCAACTTGCGAGACAACAGCTCGTCCGCCACGTAATGCATTTTTGTACTTCACAGATGATGTAAATGTGATGACACGCACAATTTGTAGTTCAGGGTCATATGAAAAACCAACAGGAACAACATGTGGCGAACCATCGGAGCGCATCGTTGTTAGCGAAGCAAGATGATTCTCACAAAGAAACGTAAGCATCTCATCGGTGATAATTGGTGTTGTGCTCATCGTTAGTTCGTGTTTAGTGCGTCAAGAATGTTGACTCGTGTTGCACGCCATGCTGGGTAGATGGCGGCAAAGAGTCCAACGATGAAAGACATAATCATGATGACGATTGTTGGGCCAACCGGCAGTTTGAATGATGTAAGACCTTGATCTTTCAAGGCAAGCACAATGACCCAACCGAGACCGATTCCGAGAATTATTCCGAGCACAGCACCGAGAAGCGATGTGATCACGCTTTCCCAACGCACTGTTGTACGCACTTGAGACCGAGTCATTCCGACGGCTCGTAAGAGCGCAAGTTCTCTCTGTCGCTCAAACACGCTGAGAAGCAGGGTAATAATGATCCCGACGATCGAGATGATGACAGACAGCATCAACAACCCATAAATAAGGCCAAGTAGTTGATTGACTTGTCC
>CAIYTS010000035.1 GCA_903929185.1 uncultured Acidimicrobiaceae bacterium | reverse complement strand
TTCACTTCCCATCCAATCGCTGAGCTTCAAACTGATTTCAACGTGACGAGCTTCGTCCCATGCTTGGCGAGCCATGTCGAGTTTGAGTTCGAATGGTGCTTCTTCACCGGTGGTGAAGTCCCAGCATGTGCGGCCGGCACCTTCAAGTGCTTGAATTTCACCAACGAAAATGCCATGCATCAACGCACGTGCAGCTTCACTTGCGTCAGGACGCGCTGGTGTGAGGCGATTTGAACGTCGCGACTTTTCAGAATCGGCGATGAGCGCATTGCGGCCATCGGCCATGCGATCTGCTTGTGTGATTTGGTTGAAACGCTCGTCGCGTGCCAACTCTTCAACGGGCATGAATTTTTTCATGACAGTGCTCCTTGTGGTGCTTGTGTGTTGATTCCGATGCTTCCGTGACCAGCGATGCCGCCGGCCTCGAGCATAAGTTTTTCGAGCTTTGCTTGGTGAGCAGCAGCGCGATCGACATGTTCTGGAGTTTCGAGCAGCGACTGGATGAGCATTTCGCCATCGCGCCAATCTTCGAACTCGTCTTGCAAAATAAACTTGAGTGACCGAATGGTGGGCATGTCGGTGATTTCACTGGTGTTGTTGAGGTGATACGTGTATGCCGAAATGAAGTGGGGGATGTACACGCGGTACACACCAACAAGTTTTTCGATGGTGAGACTTGGATCTTCAGGCTCTGTCATTGCATCAACAAAACGCACGAGTGCGTCGTTGGCCGGAACCGTAAGACGAGCTGGGTTCATTTCGCGAAGTTCTGGCAAGCGCTTGTGCCACAGTTCTGCGTGCCATGCGTGCTTGTAACAATGTGTACCCAGACGAAGTTTGATATCAAGTTCAGGAACAGTTGCGATCCAACCGCCAAGAACTTCAAACAATTTTGTTTCGGCCCATTTGTAATTGCCGACGCGACGTGCGGTTTCTTCGACACTGAAACTGCCTGGCAATTCGCGGCGATCCCACGGAGCAAACGATGCTCTCGGCTTTGTTGGATCTGCCACGGTGACTCCTTGTTCTGACAGTTACTTGCACAATACAATTAACTGTTTGATTACTTCCTAGATTCTAACCACTCGTGACGCCCAAAGCGAGACGAAAGTCACAATCAGGGGTTATTTCGGCGAGCCGTTGGCTGAGCAGCAAGGAGGCCTGCGCTGAGCGGCTGGCCGGTGACTTCGTCTACCCAATAGGTGTCGTTATCAAGGCGGGTCAGAGCTGCATCAACATCGGCCAGGTCACGCTCGATGGCATCGAGGTCAAGGGGGCTTACGTGTTCGCTCATCTCTCCATCGTAGACAATCTGCGCACGGCAAGGCGAAAGGTTCGTCGAGAGGCTTGTAGCGTCATCGGAATGAGTTTTCCCTTCCCCCCACTTGATGGTTCTGCACAAAAGAATCAGAAATTCCCTGCTGCCCCAGAAATGGGAATTGATCCGACGAAGCGTTACACCGCAACGATGGAAACGTCAATGGGAACACTGGTCATTGCACTTGACCCCATCAAGGCACCAAAAACCGTCAACAGTTTCGTGTACCTCGCTGCGTACCACTATTACGACGACATCATTTTCCACCGCATCATCAAGGGCTTTGTGTGCCAAGGCGGAGACCCAACCGGAACTGGCCGCGGTGGACCTGGTTACCAGTACGCAGATGAATTGCCAAAAGCTGGGCAGTACCAAATTGGTTCGTTGGCAATGGCCAATGCCGGACCAAATACAAACGGTTCACAGTTCTTCCTTATCAGTGGTGCAAGTGGTGTGCAGTTGCCTCCGTCGTATGCATTGTTCGGTCAAGTTGTCAAAGGACTTGAAGTTGTCGAAGCAATGCAGAACGTTGAAACAGATCGCAGCGATCGACCTCTTGTTGACGTTGTAATCAAGAGTGTCACGGTCACTGTCGCCGACTGAGATCAGTCGTGATTCGGCTCGACGCATTGCGTTAGCCGCACAAGGTTTTGCAACGCCTCGCCCCACGGGGCGAATCGATAGACGTCATCTTCGACGTGTCATCGATTCAGTTGGCCTCATTCAAATTGACAGCGTCAACGTGTTGGTGCGAAGTCAAGAGATGCCGTTGTTCTCGCGATTAGGTAATCATCCACGCACGTTGATACCTGAAGCCACAGCGGCTGGTGAACTTTTTGAATACTGGTGTCACGAGGCATCGCATCTTCCCGTCTCAATGCACCCACTCATTCGATGGCGAATGGACGAAGCGCGCAACGGAGCAATGTGGCCAGGGTTACGACGCATAGCCGAATCCAAACCAAAATTGATGAAAGAGATTCGCGACCGCATCTAT
>CAIYTS010000034.1 GCA_903929185.1 uncultured Acidimicrobiaceae bacterium | reverse complement strand
TCCCCTGAATGGGTTGTAGCGATTGGAAGCTATGTGCGCGGACAAGATGTCACTCCGATTGAAACTGCGGTGCCAGTCATTCGTGCTGCAGCATGTGATCAAGCAAAGAAGGTTCCCCGTGGTGTTGTCATGTTGTCGTTTGGTGCACAGACCGCAACTGGTTCCAACGGTTTCGGAAAACCAATTACGACTGAACAGATAGTCGCCACTGCGTCAGCATGGGCCACCGGACTTGCGGAATGTGGCACTGGGCCATGGGAAGTGTCTATTGGTACAAGCAACTCAGGGGGAGTCACTCGGTACAACGGTTTTATGGGAGGCATTGCGTGGGCAAAAGTTGTTGCAGAGGCTCAAGCCGAATCCGACGCTCGTACTGTTGTCTCTGGTTCTGTGGACCTAGAACCTGGTTGGGGGCCACCTGGTCAGGCTCGTGCCTGGGCTGATGGATATGTGCGTACAACGTCAGCTCGTTTGTGGAACTTTGGTTCTGCTGATGGTTGCCCGCAAACAATTAGCGCTGACCTCACTTGTAACAACGGCTGGACCATCGATGACGTCTTGTGGGTATCGGCACACGCTGGCCCGAACATTTTTGCAATGCCTCAAATTCATACCAAGAGTGGCGCGCTTTCAAAGCAGTGGGCTGTTCTTGCTGCTCGCGCTTTGGAAATGAAAATGCCTCTACGTCTTGCAGCACTCACTGTTCAGACTGCTGCATGCACGCAGGTGAAGGGTGGCTGTCCGACAACCGGCATTTCTGCTTGGGATGCATGGGCGCAATTGCGACGTGCGCTTGACGCCATCCCCGCAACTGCTGGAATGCCGCTCGGGGCGCCGATGGATATTCGCTGGGGCTGGGCAAACGGTTTTGTCATTCCCACTCCAACAACGACCACAACGTCGACGACTACAACGACCGTGGCCCCTACAACCACCACAACTGTCGCCCCGACGACGACCACAACCATCGCTTCCACGACATCTACTACGTCTACGACATCCACCACGTCTACAACCTCCACCACGTCTACAACCTCCACCACGTCTACAACCTCCACCACGCTTGCTCCCGGCTGAACTCGGAACCAGTAGTTCTGGGAGCAATTGGCATGAATTAGGCTCGCGCCATGAGCCGTTTGGAATCTGAAGAGACGTTCGCACATACGCCCTGGCACTTGCGTGACAACTGGGAACCGATGCAAGTAGAGATCACCAGTTCTGATCTACGCGTCGAAGGGAGCATCCCGCTCGAATTAGATGGCCTCTATGTACGAACTGGTCCGAATCCAGCGACAGGTAGTTCTCCACATTGGTTCTTTGGCGACGGCATGTTGCATGGCGTTCGCATCAGAGATGGTCGGGCAGAGTGGTATCGCAACCAATATGTCAACACGCCGAGCGCAGCATCTGCGCGAAAACTCCCGTACGACCGAGTGCCAGAACTTGCACGCGGCACGGGCAATACACATGTATTGCCTCATAACGGAACATTGCTTGCTCTCGAAGAAGGGCATTGGCCGTTCAAGATTGACGGCAATCTACAAACACTGGGATGCGAAAACTATGACGGCGCATTGACATGTTCGATGACCGCGCATCCAAAGATTTGCCCCGTCACTGGGGACTTGCTTGCGTTCAGCTATTTCTCATTTCAGCCGCCGTATGTTCACTACATTCGCATCGGCGCCGACGGAAAACTAAAACAACTTGACCCCATTGATGTTCCGAACATGGTGATGATGCATGACTTCAATATCACCCAAAAAAATGTCATTTTTATGGACTTGCCCTTGCAGTTCGATTTGGGTGAAATTGCATCGGGCATTCCGTTTAAATTCAACCGCGATGCTGGAGCACGACTTGGTGTGATGCCGCGTGATGGTCGAGGAAGTGACACACGGTGGTTCGAAATTGATCCGTGTTATGTGTTTCACCCCGTAAATGCGTATGACGACGGCGACAACATCGTGATTCACGTATCACGCCAGAACGAAGCATTCGGGTCAAGTTCAGACGACTACGCCGAAGTGGGTCGCCTCTATAAGTGGACCATTGATCCCGTCTCTGGAAAAGTCACAGAGGAAATGGTTGATGATCGCCCCGGAGACTTCGGGCGGGTCAATGACGCATATGTCGGTTCAAAAGCACAATTCGCATATCTCATGTCATTGGGTGGAGAAGGAAACTCTGAAGAACCCATTTATGGTTCGTCGTTGTGGAAATACGACTTGTCAACGGGTCAGTGTTGGGAACATCATCTCGGTGCAACGACACGTGGGGGAGAACCAGTATTTGCGCCATCTTCCAAAGGTGGAGCTGAAGATGACGGCTATGTCATGGCAATAGTTCACGACACGGCGACGGAAAAATCGCGGATGGTCATCATTGATGCACAGAACTTCACTGCACCTCCACTTGCAACGATTCACCTCCCGCAACGCGTTCCTTATGGCGCACATGGCAGTTGGGTGCCTTCCGGCGTCATTGGTTTATCGTGAGCAGCCGTTTCACAATTGCATCTCTCTTGACAGTTGTCGTTGTCACAATGTCCGGTTGCGGTAGTGGCGGTACTTCCTCGGCTGTTACTACTCCTGTCCTGAATAAAACTGCGGTCTCCAGCGGCATGAATCCAAGTCCTGATGGTTTTGCTTTTGCGAACTTCGGATCCAGTGCCTCAACGGCAGAACTAGATACCGCAGACATGGTCACCATGTTTGGCGCAACGAAAGATATTTGCGTCAAGGCAGCAATTCCTTGTGTGTTGACCGCGCAAGCATCTGCGTGGGTTCGCATGGTCAATCAAGCTCGAATTTCCGGACATTGCGAAGGTCTTGCTGTGTTGTCTGCGGTGCGTTACATGGACAAGGTGGATCCCAAAACATTTACACTGACAAATACTGGTGACGTGACACACGCTTTGATCAGAGCATTTGCGACACAATTCTTCAAAGAGACGCAAGACGCAACGAATGAGTATTCAAAGAAATCCCCAAGCGACATCGTGGCCATACTCAGTGCGTCTTTACAGAAGGATCTGCCCGAGTACACGCTTGGTGTGTACTCCGACAAAGGTGGTCATGCAATCTTGCCGATAGGTGTCGAGTTCCCTACTCCAGAGATTGCTCACATCAAGGTCTATGACTCCAATTGGCCAGGCAAAGATCGGTACGTCGAAGTTGATCTCAAGAAACAGACATGGAAATTCTCATTCTCTGGCGTTGATCCTGCTTCTGATCCCAATGCGTGGACCGGCGGTACGGGCGATATTGATATCACGCCGTTCTCTGCGCGCATCGCGGCTACGTGTCCATTTTGTGGTGGCAAAAGTGGAGTACAGAAATCACTGTTGCTCGTGCGCTCTGCGTTGCCAAATTGGTCCATTGAAACTGCTGACGGAATTATTACTCCAGGCTCGTCTGATGTAGGAGACAGCAGGGTCCGTCCCGTGCGCGCGGCAGATACCGGTTCGAGTTCCGATGCGCCAACTGACTATCTTGTGGCTACTTCCATTGGAAATAGCGGCATTACGTTGCACCTGGGTTCGGCATCTCGTGTCTCAGGTGTCACTCCCGACGCAGTTTTTGAAGTCGATGCACCCACAACGAAGACTGAAACGCCGATTTCCATTACGAATACCTCAGCTTCAGTCAACGATCCGACGGTCAAGCTGACAGTTGCTCATGCAAACCTCGTGGCATCGGCGGCAGGAAATTCAAACACGGTGTCATCTTCGCCAGATGCAGTATCCGTCGTCTTAACTACATCTGACGGAAAAGTGGTCTCAGAAAAAGCAACAAGTACGACTCCGGCTATTGATGTGCGGTCAAGCGCAGCGGACGGAGTGGCAGCAGGTGTTAGTTATGAAGTGCGCACCCAAGTGGGTCCGACACAAATTGAGACAGTGACAGTCCGCACGGACGGAACAGAAACCACCACAAAATCTAAGGACGTTCTCGACAATCAGAAATCTACTGTCGTTCTTCCCGATGAACTGAAAGCTCCAGAGGTGAAAAATGGTCTGAGTGCTCGACAAGATCGAGAAATGTTGTTGCCTCAATCGTCGACGACCGTAGGCACTACAACGTCAACTGTGGCCCCTGTTGCAACGACGATCAAGCCAAGTTCAACGACTCTGAAACCTGCAACGACGACGACCACTGTGAAGTCGCTGAGTTCATACAAAGTTGGAGACACTGGTCCTGGGGGAGGGTTAGTTTTCTACAAAGCGTCGATTCGTCAATCGTGGGGGCAATTCTTAGAAGTTGCAGTGGTGGATTTCAAAGGAGCTTTTGGATGTGAAGGCACTCTGATTAATGGTGCCGATGGCACTGGTCTAGGCACTGGGCGTCAGAACACTAGTGACATATTGTCTGGTTGTGCGACGAAAGGTACTGCTGCACGCATAGCAACCGATTATCGCGGTGGAGGAAAATCCGACTGGTACCTTCCGTCGAAAGACGAATTGTCTGCCATGAGTTCGGCTAATAGAAAATACAATCTGGGATATTCTGGATTTTTCCAATCCTCCACTGAGTCCGATGCAATTTCCTCGTGGTGGCATGGCTTTGACAATGATGACGAGAACATCACTCCGAAGTCATACGCCGAACAGCAGGTTGC
>CAIYTS010000033.1 GCA_903929185.1 uncultured Acidimicrobiaceae bacterium | reverse complement strand
GCCGACCGACGGAAAGTCATGAGTTATCGAAGCGATGCAGAGCGAATCGGCAATGCCACGGACGCTGATGACACCAACGCCCCCGCAATAGAAACAACTGCTGTGAAGCGTTGCTTCTTAACTACCGATACTGGAACCACAAAGACCGACTTGACACCTTTTCCAACGAGTTTTCCGTTGCGATACAACTTAACCTGTGCGCCCTTTGGTGCCGTAATTGCTATTCGCAAGTTTTTGCCCACTCGAGTGATTTTCTTAATCACTACTGCAGAGACCGCAACAGAACGTAACGACGACGGCGCAGCTGACTGAACTGAATGACCCATCAGGCCAGGGGTTAAAAGCGCCGGTTGGGCTTCAGGGTTATCTGGTGTAGCGGGAGTCGCGACTATAGAAACGTGTGGGTCAGTTGGTGTAGCGGGAGTTGCGCCTGAAGAATTTTGTGGTTCAGTTGGTGTCGTCACAGTGTTAGTAGTCGTGGCGACGCCAGGGTCTTCTTCGTATTCCACTGTTGATGAGTCACTGGCATTTGTATCAGCACCGTCAGAGTTCTTACCAATTTCATTATCAAAGGAGAATGAGTTTGCCGATGCTGGCTGTTGGTACAACAGTGCATTCACTGTGGATGTATCAATTCCGGTGACGGCATTTTGCGTGGCGTTGCTTGTCAACTGGCTTATAACTTGAGCAGGCGTGAGCGATGGAGAGTTTCCGAGCGTCACTGCTGCAACACCAGCGACGTGTGGAGACGCCATAGACGTGCCAGACATTTGCACAGTTGCAGTAGGACTTGTAATTCCGGCAGAAATGATTCCGGTTCCCGGCGCAAGAACATCAACACATGATCCGACATTTGAGTAGTACGCGATGCTGTCAATACTGGTGGTAGCACCAACAGTTATTGCAGTTGGTTCGCTAGCTGGCGAATACGAGCACGCGTCGTCCGCACTGTTGCCCGCTGCCACCACAAAGGTGATGCCATCAGCAACCGCGCGAGCAACTGCATCATTCACTGCTAAGTCATATCCGCCACCGAGGCTCATGTTTGCTACTGCAGGAACACCTGCTTGATGATTGTCGATTACCCAGTTGATGCCAGCAACGACGCCGAATGAACTTCCGCTGCCCACGCAACTCAGAACGCGCACGGGGATGATGGTTGCTTCGGTTGCAAACCCATATGAACTGCCCGCAACTGTTCCGGCAACGTGTGTGCCATGGCCATGACAATCAGTGGTGCCGTTCCCGTCATCAATGGATGTAAACCCAGTTCCCACACGATTGCCGAATTCAGCACTACCGGCATACACACCGGTGTCGATGATGTACGCGGTGACGCCTGCACCTGTTCCCCCACGAGTGATTTCTTGGTCAAGTGGCAACGCGCGCTGATCTGTGCGATCGAGTCCCCATGAATTGGCGTGCGTTGCAGGGATTCCTCCAACAACGGGCGTCACTGCGCCACTGGGTTCTGATGCAGGGCCAGTACCAATGGCATTAGTGGCAGTCACAGTGAATGTGTAGGAAACACCATTCGTAAGATCAAGCACAACGCATGCATTGGTGTCTGTCACGCACGTGAAACCACCAGGGTTAGATGTGACGGTGTAACCGATAATGGGAGAACCACCCGTGTTTGCTGGTGTTGTCCAACGCACTGCAATGCGGGTGTCACCCACTGTGGTGGAAATAGATAGTGGTGCCGTAGGAGTTGTTGCAATAGAGCGAGGAGTCACAGTGACACTGGCCGATGCAGGGCTTGTGCCGTATGAGTTCACTGCTTTCACTCGCAGTGTCACAGCAATGTCTGGTGCCATATTGGTGAGGATTGCTGAGGTTGCAGTAGAAACTCCGTCATCCCATGTGATCCATGTAGATGATGAATCGGTGCTGTATTCAACGATGTAGTCGGTGACAGGTGCTGCCTTTGCAACAACAGAAGACCATGACAGATTGACCGACGTATTCTTCACTGTGGCGGCCACTGATGATGGCGGATTCGGCGCACCAACAATGCGCGGCTGCAACGTGATCGAAGGCGATGGTGCACTGTCTCCGATTGCATTAGCGGCGGTCACTCTGAACTGATACGACATACCACCCACAAGATCAGTGATGCGAATATGACGGACATTGACACTGCTTGTAGTGACGACGTTCCACGTTGCTCCATCATCAGTGGACATCCACGTGGAATAGGTAGCGATAGGAGAACCGCCCGTCATCACTGGTCGCGTCCATGACACATACGCGCTAGACCCAGTAATGAATCCGGTGATATTGCGTGGAGCCGAAGACACTGTGGGAGCAACCGGAGTCGCTTCGACCATATTTGACGCATCGCTTATGCCAATTGCGTTGATGGCATACACACGGAATTGATGCACGACTCCGCCGACAAGATTTGAATACGTCATCGAACGGAAGTTGGCTGACGACACTGAAGATCGAGTCCATGTGACGCCACTATCGGTGGAGTACTCGGCCACATAGCCAGTAATGCGACTGCCGCCATTAGAAGTAGGAGCTGACCAATACAAGGTTGCCGCGTTGTACTTCGTATAGACAGATAATGCACCTGGCGCCCCTGGCTGCACGACCGCTGTTGGTGTGACAAGAGTGGTGGCATCACGGCCGATTCCATTGACATTGACTGCTCGCACACGAACGGTGTATTCGACGCCACTGTTTAACCCAGACAATGTTGAATACATTTTCCCGTCTTCAACACGCGTGGTTGTTGAGTAATGAAGTCCACCATCTGATGAATAATCAATGACATATCCCTCAATGGCAGATCCGCCGTTATCAAACGGAATATCCCATGACACGTACGCACCGAGTATTCGTGGGGATGATTTCAAGTTTTCAACGGGAGCTGGTGGGTCAAGTGGCGCAGGCACAAGGATGACCGTGTTGCTAGCAGGGCTGAGACCAACTGAGTTCACTGCAGTGACGCGAAATGCGTATGAAATGTTTGCTGTTAAGCCGGTGATGGGGTACGTCAATGCGGTGGAAACACCATCGTTCAATGTTGTCCACGTAAGGCCGGCATCAATAGTTGACTCAATGATGTAGTCAGTTACCGCGTGACCACCTGTACTGGAGGGCTCTAGCCATGACAACGTGACACTCTGTCGACCAATTTGACCAGTGAGACTTCGTGGAGCAGTAAGTGTTGCTGGCGCAAACGGAGTAGACAGCACGGTCAGTGACGGCGTACTGACACCCACTGCGTTCACTGCTGACACACGGAACGAATATTGCGTGCCATTGACGAGACCAGTTACTTTTGCCAAACGCGTGGTGGAAATTGCGTCAACAAAGAAATTCCAATTTGTAGCACCGCTTGTTTTGTATTCGATGTTGTAATCAGTAATTGCTGATCCGCCATCACTTGCTGGCGGTGCCCATGTCAACGCAACTGTTTGCGACATTGGCGTTGCATAGACCAACAAGGGAGCAGATGGCACAGTGTCTGGTGCGGGTGAAAAAGCCTGTGAGTACAACAAACGGTTCGGTGAACCATTGCCAACATTAGAGATGGCATCTTTTGTTGCTGCCTCGGTGATTGCAGTTGCTACAGCAGCTGGAGTTGCTGACGGGTGGGCCTGTAAGTACAAAGCTGCAACACCTGCGGCATGCGGAGATGCCATTGACGTTCCAGACATCGACGCTGACGAGGTGGGACTACCAACATAAGCCGAGGTGATACTTGAACCGGGCGCAAAAATGTCAACGCATGAACCAAAGTTGGAATAGGACGCGCGGGAATCGTCGGCCGCAGTTGCACCCACCGTGATAGCTGTTGGTTCGCTTGCTGGCGACTTGATGCATGCATCACCGTTGTCATTTCCTGCAGCGACAACAACTGTGATGCCGTCGTACACAGCACTTGAAACTGCAAGGTTGAACGAAAAGCTGTAGGAACTTCCGATACTGAGGTTGGCTACAGCAGGAACTCCGTACACGTGATTGTTCATTGCCCAGTTCAGACCAGAGATAACACCAGACACGGTGCCTGAACCGGTGCAACCAAGAACTCGCACCGGAACAATGGATGCAGACTTTGCAACACCATACGTTGTTCCGGCAACTGTTCCGGCAACGTGCGTACCGTGACCATTGCAATCTTCTGTTCCGTTACCGTCGGCCACTGCGGTGAAGCCAGGTTGGATGCGGTCAGTGAATTCAGAGTGTGCACTGTAGATACCAGTGTCGATGACGTACGCCGTAACTCCAGCACCAGTTGACGTATATGAATAGGTGCGATTCAGTGGCAATGCACGTTGATCAATACGGTCAAGACCCCACCCTGGCCATGACTGGTCAGTAGTAGCTGCGACCACAGAATCAGCTTCGATGCCCACAACATTGGGGTTGGCTTGCAGTGACTTCAACTCTGCTGGTGACAGATCTGCAACAAAACCATTCATGGCTTGGGAAAAAGTAGTAATGACAGAAGCAGGAACTGCGGCGGCTGCAACGGCACTTGCAGTGTTGCTGGAAAAACGAACGATGTATCGACCAGGAATGATGTCGCCGACATGAGCATTGGCGGGCACCGACAAGCCGCTCACAATTTCCGTTGGAGTCTCATCGATATGAATCTGCCTGTTTGGTTGAACAATGCGCACTGCTGGGTCAACTGATGCAGTAATTGCTTGCGACTGTGTTAACCGACGAACTGCAACGCTGCCATCACGCTCAACAATGACGTATTCATTTGTTGCTGAGGCGCTTGCCAAGGTGGGAAGAGTGACGATTCCCGACAAGAAAACCGCTCCGGAAAGCAAGGCTCGGAATGCGGAGGAGGTTTTCACCATGCAATCTTATGACAGCACTGAAATTGTTGCCAGTCGCCCCTCGTGACCGGCGACTAGCGCGCAAAGATGGCAACAAGGATGGGCGTCACAATGAGCCCGGGAAGCAACGAACCCAACTTAATTTTCTTGATTTCCAGCAGATTCAGGCCAATAGCTAGAACGGTGAAGCCGCCAGCAGCAAATAGCTCAGTTCTCATGCGGTCATCAAGAAGCGTGTCGATACCTGTTCCGCAGAGCGTTAGGAGCCCCTGAACGATGAAAACTCCGATAGCGCTGAACGCTGCGCCAATGCCATAGATGGACACAAAGATGATCGACATGAAGCCGTCAAGAGTTCCTTTGGTGATGTACAACTGCGGCGTGCGACCGCTTGCATCTTCAATTGCACCGAGAATTGTCATGGGGCCAATGCAGAACAGCAATGTTGCGGTGACGAAGCCTTCTACGAACGTGCTGGATTGATCGGACTTTTTAGCAAAGCGCTTCTTGAGTCGCTCCCCGATTCCTTCGAGATGTTCTTCAATGTGGAGTAGTTCTCCGATCACTGCACCAATGACCATGCCAACAAGTGGGAATACCAAGTTGTGTGTATCCATGGCGTTACTGATGCCCATAATCACTGTTGCAAGACCAATGACTTGCACAACGATGGTGCGAATGGACTCGCGAATGCGATGTCCGATGAAATAGCCGACCGAACTTCCCACAATGACCGTGGAGGTATTGATGAGAGTTCCTAAGCCGCGCACAAGTTCTTACGCTACCGACACGGAATCTATGTGCCGTGGTTATCGTGGCTAGGTGCCAATTGTGCAATTATCTGCGGGTTCAACCTCTGTTTCTATCGATACATCAGCTGGTGGTCGCGTGTCGTCCCTCATTATGGATGGCACTGAGTTATTGGTGACAGCAGCCGATGACACATTGGGCTGGGGCCTCTACCCCATGGTGCCGTTTGCGGGCCGAGTGCGCGATGGCGTGTTGATGTTTCGCGGATTGCAATATGAATTGCCGTTGCGGTTGCCGCCGAATGCTTTGCACGGCACCGTGCTTGATGTTGAGTGGACTGTTGTTGAACAGTTACCGGCAAAAGTAACGATGACATGCGACCTCGGATCTGATTGGCCGTTTGCCGGAAGCATCACCCATGTGATTGATGTTGTCGATGGTGACGTGTTGTTTACTTTGACGCTTGATGCGTTAGAACCACAGCCTGCACAAGTGGGATGGCATCCGTGGCTTTTGCCACCACGCCATTCACACCACAACTTCACCGCAATGTTGCAACAAGATGTCAGTGGCATCACTACGAATCAACGAGTGCCTGTGCCCCACCGTAAATATGACGATTGCTTTGTTAAGCCAATCACCATGCCGTGGCTCACGATTGGTGATGTGAAAGTGGAAATCTCAAGCGACTGTTCGCACTGGGTGATCTACAACGCAAACCCAGCAGGAATTTGTTTCGAACCACAGTCGGGACCACCGAACGGCATTAACACCGAACCGTATGTTGTGATGCCAGGCAAGCCGCTTGTGCGACACATGGCAATTACGCGTATTAGTTAGCCCAGGCTGCGCGCATGCGACGCAATGTTGCTGTGCGAATATCGCCCCAGGTACCACCGAGAATGTTGCGTACGGTGCCAAGCGACGGCACTTTTTGCGTGCTGTTCACTGTGGAACGCCACAAATCGAACTGATGGCTTGCGCCGTGGTGAGCTGGTTCACGCAAGAAACGCTCAACAAAACCGAAGAGTTGGTCTTCGTCCCATGTGCGCTCGTAATTTGATCGCAGGGCTTCGCCGCTAGATACGCCTACCGAAGAACATGCTGCTGACCATGAGCCAAACAACTGCACAATGCGCGCAACACTTGGGCCTTGAATGCGGCCACTGCGCAAGAGCGCCGTATATGCATTATGCGTTAGTGGTGAAGCCAAGAGGTTTGCTGCTTGCAATGCGCCACGCGCGCGTTCACGGGTGACTGAAATAGTTTGGGATTCAACGCGCTCTGTTGGCTCTGTTAATTCGTTGTCACCAAGGATCAGCCATTCAACTGGACGAGCTGCTGTAGTGATTGCGGGCAGTGGTGCGGCAAGTGCGGCAGCAATTTCATTCAATGTTGCGCCGGGATGTGAGTTGAGAAATTCACTGATGCGATCTGTGAGTTCAGAACGCACTTCTGCTTTTGTTTGCTTGGTACGAGGGCGCGTTGCCTTTGTTGATGCAGTAGCTGAATTTCCAGTGCCGTAGCGCAACAGAAATTCGCCCAGTGTGCGGAAATGACTACGGCTCATCGTGTTGTCAGGATCGAGAAGTTCAAGCTCGTTTGCCACCCAAACAATGGATTCAGGCAACTCAGCTACGGGGATGCGTTGTGTCACGAAATTAATGGTATCTGCCTATTTATATAGTGACTACTGTGACATATAGTCATGCACACACATGAGGGGGCTCGCCGTGACAATCAATTTGGAACATGAATGGGAATCACTGTTGCCCGTTGGCGACACACATCCGTATCGCACCGGTGCGTGGCGTCCGCAAACACGTGAATGGACTGCACGTGACATGAAAGTCGAAGGTGAAATTCCTTCTGATTTAAATGGCGTGTACTTGCGCAATACGGAAAACCCACTAGTACCCAATGCCGACCGGTATCACCCATTTGATGGCGACGGAATGATTCATGCAATTTCATTTCGCGAAGGTCACGCCGAATATCGCAACCGCATGGTGCGTACCGAAGGTTTAGCGACTGATCTTGCAGCAGGTGGGCCGCAGTGGTCTGGCTTAGCTGAATCGCCTTTAACTGCAGTGCGTACAGACGGTTGGGGTGCCCGTACACGTATGAAAGATGCAAGTAGCACCGATGTTGTGGTGCATGGCGGCGTAGCGCTTTCCAGCTTTTACCAGTGTGGTGATTTGTATCAACTTGACCCTGTAACGCTTGAAGAAAAGGGCCGCGCATCGTGGAGCGGTGCATTTCCCGACGCTGGCGTTTCTGCTCACACAAAGGTTGATGAAAAGACTGGCGAATTGTTGTTTTTTAATTACCAGACCACATACCCGTACATGCATTACGGCGTTGTGTCTCGTGAAGGAGTATTGACGCACTACACACCAGTGCCATTGCCAGGGCCGCGTTTGCCACACGACATGTGTTTCACTTCGAATTATTCAATTTTGAATGACTGCCCGTTGTTCTGGAAAGAAGACCTGATTCAACGCGGCATCTACGCCACAAAATTTCATGAAGACATGCCAACTCGTCTCGGTGTTATTCCTCGTCATGGAACTGAAAAAGACATCAAGTGGTTTGATTGCGAAGCCACATATGTGTTGCATTGGATTAATGCGTATGAAGAAGGCGACGAAGTTGTTGTTGACGGATATTTCCAATTTGACCCCTCGCCCACTATGGGACCAGAAGCAACCGTTGATCAACGCATGTTCCGCTTTCTTGATTTGTATGCGATGCAGTCAAAGCCATACCGCTGGCGTTTAAACATGAAGACCGGTGCAGTGCGTGAAGGATTGTTGTCTGACACGATCACCGAATTCGGAATGATCAACCCGCAGATTGTCGGCAAGAAATACGACTACGTGTATTCAGTTGTTCCGACCGAAGGTTGGTTCACATTCGAAGGTCTCATCAAGCACAATGTGACTACCGGCGAAGAGGAAACCTTCCGTCTGCCATCAGGTGTGTATGCCAGCGAAACGGTGTTTGCCCCACGGCCGAATTCACGCAGTGAAGACGACGGATATCTCGTGACATTCACCATGGATGTGGTGAACGACGTGAGCCACTGCGAGATCTTTGACGCACTACGCCTCAGCGATGGCCCCGTGGCTCGAATTCAGCTGCCAGAGCGCATTTGCAGCGGCACCCATGCCTATTGGGCAGACGCTGCAACCCTTACACCACAGGGGTAAAGCGCCCATGGGGGCCATTCCCCCTAATTATGACTGGATTAGTCAGGTATTAGATAGCCTGCCCTGATGCAGTTTCCGGTGAATCTCAACCTTCACGGCCGACCCGTCTTGGTGGTCGGCGGCGGACGCATTGCATTGCGCAAAGTGGAACAACTTCTGATGGCTGACGCCGAAGTAACTGTGCTGTCGCCGATGTTCGTTGAAGAGTTCACTTCCCTACCTGTGACATTGGTTGAGCGCGTGTATGCCGCTGGCGATGTTGATGCATTTCGATTGGTGATTACCGCTACGGGAAACACTCCGGTTGACCAGCAAATTTTTGATGAGTGTGAAGCCAAAGGAATTTGGATCAACTCAGCTGACGACCCAGATCGTTGTGCGTTTACGTTGCCTGCAGCATTGCGTCGCGGTGATCTGATGGTCACTGTGTCTACTGGTGGTGCAAGCCCCGCTCTTGCTTCATGGTTGCGTTCACACCTTGAACTTTCGATTGTCCCTGAGTTTGAAGAAGTGGTGTCACGTCTTGCTATTGAGAGAGCACGTATTCATGCTGACGGTGAATCAACTGAAAATGTGCAGTGGCAGCCAATCATTGCGGGTGTAATGGCAGACCTTGGTATGACATGCCCGGTAGTTCGCGAAGTGGAAACAGCGCAATGACCGTTCATCTTGTTGGCGCAGGTCCTGGCGACCCAGAACTTCTCACGGTGAAGGCTGTACGTCTGATTGGTGAAGCAGATGTGATCGTGCACGACTATTTGTCGAACGATTCGATTCTTGAATTGGCAAAACCCGGCACTGAATTCATTGATGTCGGCAAAAAGCCAGGCAACCCCACGCCTCAAGAGTTGATTAACGCGTTGTTGGTGCACCTTGGTGCGCAGGGCAAAAACATTGTGCGCCTTAAAGGTGGCGACCCGTTCGTTTTTGGTCGTGGCGGCGAAGAAGCACAAGCTCTTATGGAAGCGCGCATTCCGTTCACAGTGGTGCCAGGAATTACATCGGCCATTGGTGTGCCGGCAGCTGCAGGAATTCCTGTCACGCATCGCAATGTGTCGCCAGCATTCACGGTTGTTACTGGTCATCGTGAAACGGGGGGTTCATCGAACATCGCGTGGGAAGCACTTGCTCAAGTTGGCGGAACAATCGTTGTTCTGATGGGCGTGTCTGAACGCGCTGTGATTGCTGAACGCCTAATGACTGGTGGTTTGGTAGCCACTACCCCAGTTGCCGCAATTCGTTGGGGCACGCGCGCAGAACAAGAAGTGGTGCGTACAACGTTGGGTGAACTAGGTGCGGCTCAGTTGAAGGCGCCGAGCACCATTGTGATTGGTGCAGTTGCTGCATACGAATTCTTAGACAACACAATGACAGACCATTTAGTGGCAGGTTCATGACATGCGTCGCTCGATTGATGTTGTTCAGATTGACGCCACAGATCTTCCTGCAGGCCTTGATGACATCACCCCCATCATGTGGACCGTTGCCGTGAGCGACGACTACGACGATGCAACACCACGTGTGGTGTTGACCGTTGAACCACTTGGTGCAAACGGTGAAGGTTTGGTTGCACACCTTGCACCAGAAAACGCTCGCAGATTACGAAAAGCACTAGCAGATGCCCTCCGTGAGGTGGGCGAAAAGGAATAGCCATGACCATTGCAGAAGCCCCTATCCCACGCGATCTTGATGCAGAACAACTGCGCGACATTGAACGTTTCGAGATTGCCATTGATCAATTCTTGAAAGGCGAAATCTCAGACGACGTGTTCCGTGTGATGCGCCTCAACAACGGCATATATGGTCAACGCCAAGGCGGTACAAACCAGATGGTGCGCGTGAAGTTGCCAGCAGGTTCGATTACTCCAGAACAATTCGATGTCATGGCCGACTTGTCATCTGAGTTCTCACGCGGATGGGGCCACATCACCACCCGCCAGAACATTCAATTCCACTTCGTCGAGCTTCGTAAAATTCCTGATCTGTTGCGTCGTCTTGCTGATGTGCAACTCACATCTCGTGAAGCATGTGGTGACACAGTCCGCAACGTGATGGCGTGCCACTTGGCTGGCGCGTGCCCGTACGAAAAACTTGACGTCACTCCATGGGCCGAAGCGGTGTATCGCCACTTCGTGCGCAACCCACTAGGCCAGCGTTTGCCTCGCAAATTTAAGGTGAACTTCTCTGGTTGCTCCACTGACTGTGGTCAGGCAATGTTCAACGACGTTGGTGTTGTAGCTGCTACTCGCACACGCGAAGACGGCAGCATCGAATCAGGCTTTCGTATTTATATTGCTGGCGGACTTGGAGCAACACCACACCCAGCGCTTGCATTAGAAGACTTCACATCACGCGAAGACTTGTTGCCAACAGTGGAAGCTGCATTGCGCGTGTTTGACCAGACCGGTAACCGTGACAACAAATTGCGTGCCCGTATGAAGTGGGTTGTTGACCAATTGGGAATCGAAGAAGTGCGTCGCCGCGTGATCAAGATTCGTCACACACTTCCTGCGTCATCATCATGGCCAGGCGGAATCCCCGCTGAAGTACGCGCCGCAGGTGATGCGCCAGCAGGACGTATTGCTGAAGGCGAAGTGTCGCAAGTTGGTCAGAGCACCATTATCAACTTCACATCGTCAGATCCATTCCGTCGTTGGGAAAATGCAAGCGTGATTCGCGGAGCAGCTAATGGCACCGTGTCAGCAATTGCATATGCACCACTTGGTGATATCACAGCTGACCAATTCCGTGCGCTTGCAAACATTCAGCGTCACTTTAAGTCTGATGTTCGATTGTCGAACCGCCAGAATGTGGTGTTCCGTAGTTTGCAGCCAAGCCAAATGCGCGAGCTGTACGACATGCTCGATGCAATCGGTATGGCTCAGCCAGGTGCTGAACTTGCGCGTGACGTTGTTGCGTGCCCAGGTGCAGATACGTGCAACATTGCAGTCACACAATCACGTGGGCTTGCAAAAGCAATCGGCGACAAGCTTGAAGAAGAAGGACTCGCTGAAATCGGCGGAGTTCGCATCAATATTTCTGGTTGCACCAATAGCTGTGGTCAACACCATGCGAGCGACATCGGTTTCTTTGGTGCCGAGCGTCGTGCACATGGCAAGTCATTGCCCGGTTATCAGATGCTTCTTGGCGGATATGTCGGCGAAGAGCAGATTCATTTCGGTGAAAAGGCATTGCGTGTACCTGCAAAGGCAGCACCTGAAGCTGTTGCCCGCGTGGTGCGTCGATTTGCTGCTGAGCGCTCTGCTGCTGAAACTTTCCAGGGTTGGCTTGCCCGCTCTGGTGGTGCTGTTGCAGTAGCTGATGGTTTGCGAGATCTTGATGAGATCCCACAGCCAGACGTGGCACCTGATTTCTTCATTGACTATGGCGAGACTGGCCCATTCTCTGGCGAAGTCGGCGATTCAGAATGCGCAGTCTGATTCAGTAACAAACTGACAGAATGGGTGCGATGGCTCGTGACATTCGCACCGATACATACCTCGGCACAGTGGTGCATGTTGTGGCTGACCGCCAGAACAGACCGAACTTGCCGATTGCTGGATGCCCGTTCTGTGTTGGCGGGCTTGAAGCGCCCGAGCAGTATTCAGTGCGATCATTTCCGAATCGTTGGCCAGCGCTAGAAGAGGGCTACTGCGAAGTGGTGCTGTACTCCCCTGATCATGAGGCAACGTTCGGCACATTGACTACCGATGAGGCTTTGTCTGTTGTGAACTTGTGGGCAGAGCGCACACAAGCATTGCGCGAAAAGCCAAACGGTGAATATGTAATTGTGTTTGAAAATCGTGGTGCAGAAATCGGTGCCACTATTTCGCACCCGCACGGACAAATCTATGCGTTTGATCATGTGCCACCACGACCTGCCCGCATGATTGCTGCCGGATGGGAACCTGTGGCATCTGATGAACATGTGATTCTTGAAGTGGACGGATGGCGCGTATTTAGTGAATACGCAGCGGTGTACCCCGTG
>CAIYTS010000032.1 GCA_903929185.1 uncultured Acidimicrobiaceae bacterium | reverse complement strand
CCTCACTTCAAAGAAAATGGAACGACATTGAATACCGGTTCTCTTGAGGTGTTTATTCCGAAAGAAACCATCACGGCATGCTTCGGCGGTACTGCGACAGAGTTGGCTACGACACTAGGCATCACGCGAACTGAAGCCGGGGTCACGGCTGATGTGGTGAAGACCAGTGGAGCGCCTTCCACGGGACTGCAATACACAACCACTGTTATTGGTGATGCACTGAAGATTTCAGTGTCTGCCGTGTCGTTCTCTGATCCCACGTACAACTTGCTCCTTCACAAAGCTGCAGTGGCTTCAACTACAACTTCCTCAACCACGGTTCCATCGTCGGGTGTAACAACGACCACGGTTCCATCGTCGGGTGTAACAACGACCACAGTTCCGACGAATACTTCTACGACAACAACTGTTGTCAACGGTGGGGCATCAACGAACCTGACTACTTTGATTCAGACAACTGCAGCGTCGGCGACACAGTTGTCTCGTACTGCTAGTAGGACTGCTAAGTCTCTTGCAGTTCAAGCCAAACTGCCGGTAGCGGCGGGTTCGGTTGTGTCGATGAAAGTTGTTGCTTCAACGTCAAAGTATTGCAAGGTGACTGGGTCAACTATCAAAGGTCTGAAGAAGGGCTCGTGCAAGGTAACGGTGACAGTGAAGCCTAAGAAGGGGATCTCACGCACAAAGACGTTGACCCTAAAAGTCTTGTAAGCAGAATTAGAGGTTGAGAAGTTCGCGGATATTTTCCGGAACGAAGTTGTTCTCTGTTGTGGTTTCCGCTTCCACTAGTTCAACAAGACGGTTCACGACTTCAATTGGGTCCATCTGATTTGTTGTCACCATTTGACCAATCATCTTGTGAATTTCAGCTGCTGGTGCATTGATCGATGAATCGTTAAACCATTCCCACATGGAATCAGCCATGCGGTCGTTGAATCCGGTGTTGTACGGCGCGGGATTGATCAAGCAGACATCAATGCCTTGAGGAGCAAGTTCTGCGCGCATCGCTTTACCCATGGCCTCAAGGGCATGTTTTGTCATTGCATATGGACCGAATCCAGGCGCGGCCACGACACCTGCAATGGACGACATGATGATGATTCGACCAGAACCTTTAGCAGCCATACGAGGCAAGGCAGCTTGCGTTGCAGCAACTGTGCCAAACACATTCACTTCGAAAACTTTACGTAGGCGATCATTTGGAACATCTGACATGGGCCCGGTTTGCCCGTAACCGGCATTGTTGATGAGTACGTCGATGTCCCACGCTGAAATCTTTGCTATGTCGGCTGGGCTAGTGATGTCTACTTTTTCAACTTGCAGTTGTGGTGCTTCTGCGGAAAGTGATTTAGCTTGATCATCCGTTTCGGTTGTTGCAATCACACGGTGGCCTC
This sequence comes from uncultured Acidimicrobiaceae bacterium, assembly GCA_903929185.1. Lineage (GTDB taxonomy): Bacteria > Actinomycetota > Acidimicrobiia > Acidimicrobiales > Ilumatobacteraceae > UBA2093. The sequence continues at coordinate 25,676 of CAIYTS010000032.1, read as the reverse complement.
GAGCAGCCAACGCAATGGCAGCACCTTTGCCGAAACCTGAACCTGCGCCGGTGATAAGAATTGTTTTCGACATTGTGGACTCCTGAAAATGTTGTGTTGGCTCACGATAGGCGAGAGAAGGGCGCGTTTGGTATTCCAACCCTATGAAGACTCATGCCTGTGACTAATCTCGCTTCATGATTACACGTCAAGAGGCAATTACTGAATTAACCGGCAAAGGTATGCCGCTTGAGTTGCAAACAGTTGAGGTGCATGGCAATCCGTTGCGTGTGTTCAAGAATGCACCTGATTCATTGCGTGATGTTTGGCAGATCGCCGCGCAACAAGGCCAATCTAGGTATTTCATTTATGAAGACATCGCCCTTTCGTATGCAGAGGCGCACCTCCAAGTTGTTTCAGTCGCTGCATGGCTCACGTCGCAGGGAGTCAAGAAGGGCGACCGAGTAGCTCTCGGTATGCGCAACTATCCCGAATGGGCGATTGCGTATTGGGCTACTCAATGTATTGGTGCAGTAATGGTCAGTTTGAATGCTTGGTGGATTGCTGACGAACTGAAATATGCACTCTCTGATTCAGGTGCATCCGCCGTCATTGTTGATGGTGAACGGCAAGATCGTTTGTCAGACGAATTGTTGGCAGAGCTTGGCATCTCTATTGCCTTGGTGGCGCGAGGAACAGCGCGACCCGGACTCACGTCGTGGGACGAAGCGTCGGGGAATGCTGCTGCTGTGTTACCGGATGTAGAGATTCTTCCTGATGACTTTGCAACGATTCTGTATACATCTGGGACTACAGGTTTTCCTAAAGGTGCAGCAGGTACTCACCGCAACTACATCACCAATATGTGGAACGGACGATTCAGCGTTGCGTTAGCCGGGAAAATGGCTGGCATTGTCCCCGATGCATCTGCTGCTCCCAAAGCACAAACAGTTGCACTGTCTACTTTTCCATTTTTTCACATCGCGGGTTTATGTGGACTAAATAACAACACCATGAATGGTGTCTGTATTTTGACCCAATACAAGTGGGACGCAGGAGATGCGCTTCGTATTGTCGAGAAGTACAAAGTCAATGTGTTCGGCGGCGTGCCCACCGTTGTGCGTTCATTCTTGGAACACCCGGATTTTTCCAAGTTTGATTTATCTAGCATCTCGGCAATCGGACAAGGCGGTGCGCCTGTGCCTCCGGATTCCGTGGCAACGATCGAAGCCGAATTTGCAGGAAAAGTAAGCGCAAGTAATGGGTACGGATTAACAGAGACAACTGCCGCAGTGATCGGCAATAGTGGCGCTGCGTATTTCGCAAAGAAGGACAGTGTTGGCTTGCCGTATGTCGGAACACAGATTCGAATAGCGGCCGAAGACGGAACAGAAGTACCGCAAGGTGACATCGGCGAAGTGTGGGTGTATGGCCCGAACAATGTTCGTGGTTACTGGAATAAGCCTGAAGAGACAAAGAAAGCGTTCACCAACGGATGGTTTCACACTGGCGACGCTGGCTATGTCGATGCTGATGGTTTTGTGTACGTGGTTGACCGCATCAAAGACATGGTGTTGCGAGGCGGAGAGAATGTGTACTGCGTCGAAGTAGAAACCGTCTTGTTCGAGCATGAAGCTATTCGCGATTGTGCGGTGATTGGTTTACCGCATGACAAACTGGGTGAAGAAGTAGCTGCGGTGCTTGTAGCTGCAGATGGTTTCGGTTCAGAACACGACGCTGAAATCCTTACGTTCTTAGCTACGCGACTCGCGTCATTCAAAGTGCCGAGCAAGGTGTTCTGGCATCAAGATGAATTGCCGCGCAATGCAACCGGAAAAGTTCTGAAGAAAGATTTGCGCGACGAATATTCGGTTCGCAAATAATTATTACGAGTGAGCTGTAATTGACAAGCCGAAAATAGTTCTGCTTGGGAAAAAAGTTCGCCACGCAACGATGAAGGCCAAGTACACCGGCCCGATGAGGATGATGTCACGAGCCCAATGTGGTCCGTTCGGATATTGGGCGGACAGCAAGATAAAAGCTCCAAAGTAAATAATTGTCGCGGTGTATGTGGCTGGTCGGAGGGCGTGAACACGTACGAGGTGTGGAAATTTAACCATTGTGAGTTGAGCAACACAGAACAACAGGCAGATCACTGCTGCGTACTTTCGGCTGGTGCCCAAAAGAATGAATGTCGGAATGACAATGTTCCACATGGCCGGAAAGCCGTTGAACCAGACATCTTCAGTTTCTTGATCTGTACGAGCAAACCACAACGCGCTTGTCATCAAAATAAGACCAGAGATTGTCATTGTGAAGCGCGGCTCGACCACGTCCATACGAATCAGAAGAACTGTCGGCACTACGACGCACGTGACGTAATCGATGACAAGGTCAAGAACATGGCCGTCAATATGGGGTGCGTGAAGGCTGACGTCAAACTTGCGGGCAATCGGGCCGTCAATGCCATCGAGAATCTGACACACGATCAGCCAGAGGAGGGCGGTACGGATATATCCGTCAATCACGGACTGAAGGGCGATGAGGCCAGCGAGGGCTCCGCTTGCCGTAAGAACGTGAATGCTGAACCCAGTCCTACGTTGGGATTGAGATGTTTCAGTATTTGGCACTGCGCCAGCCTACGGTGCTCGCCCCGTACGCTTGCCTGATGGGTAGTCGCAGGGAACAGATTGAGAGGGGCTGGATACTGGTTTCCATCGCATACGGCGGGTTACGTGCTGCATTGGTGTGGAAATTTCTCCATAAGTACGGAGTGAATCCCTACATTTTCGGTGTCATTGAGTTCGTCTCGGCGGCGATCTATGGGAAATCCAGTGCTCAAGTGGTGGGGGCGGTAGTTGATGGCGCATGGGTTCGGCTACGGAAATGGCTCCCTATTGCTGCTTTTTCCTATTTCGCCCCGGATGGCTATGTATTTCTCAGCGCCGGACACCTTCCAAGTGACATGTTGGCCATTTTAATTTCAGTGGTGGCAGTCACCCTGGCCCTGACGGGGGTGGGGATGTTTGCTCAGGTTCGCAGAGGTCGTCGAGTCAGCTAATTCACCCTGTTGAGGGCCAAATTGCTTGCTTGTAACTAGTTGCGCACTACAACAGAGAATTGGCCATTTTTGCACTCAAAATAGTGACAATGGTAAATGACTCATCTAGTGTTACATCCGTCACATGAAAGCATGTGCAACATTCAGGGGGTATTTGAATGAAAGAAATGGCCACTGCCAACCGTTCGCGGAGGGCTAAACGTTTAGGGCTTGCAGTAGCAATTGCCCTGACCGGAACATTGGTCTCGGGTACCGCGACTCATGCACGGTCACCACAAAAGGCAAAGTCTGGTGGCGAAATTAACGTCGCTATCGACGGCCAACTTGCTGGATTTTGTTTCTCTACCGCATTAGCCGGTGGAACTCTCGGAGCTTCGCGCACCATCTATGAAAGCTTGGTTGAGCGCTCGAGTAACGGAAAATTTGTTCCGTATCTTGCAGAGTCGTTCACGCCTTCAGCCGATAACAAGGTGTGGGATATCGCACTTCGTTCAGGCATCAAGTATTCAAACGGTGAAGCATTCGATGCAACAAACGTAAAGCAGAACATTGAAATGGGTCGCGGCAACATGTACGCGGCAGGTTTCAACGCAAAGTATGCATCTACAGGTGTTGGTGTTAACGCCAACATCGTCACGATTGACGTTATTGATCCTTTGAAGGTTCGCGTAACGCTTGATCGCGGTGACAACGAATTCCTCGGACTTATGTATCGCGCTGGTCGTTATGTCATGCGTGCGCCTGCACAAATTGCAGATCCGAACACTTGTCAGACAAACCCAATTGGTACAGGACCATTCATGAAGCAGAGCTACTCACCAGATGAGCTCGTTGTAGTGAGGAACCCGAACTACTGGCGTAAGGACGCAGCTGGAGTTCAGTTGCCATATCTTGACAAAATCACATTCATTAACGTGAAAGAAGCATCACAGCGCGCAGCTGCAGTTCGTAAGCAAACTGTCGATGTTGGTTTCTTTGTTACTGGTGATGCAACATTCATTAAGGACCTTCAAAAGCGTAAGTCTGTTGTGACCGAATACAAGTCACCTCAGAACCAGTGGGGCCAGTGGATGCCAAACGTCAACAAGGCGGGTTCTCCGTTCAAGTATCAGAACTGCCGCCTCGCAGCAGCATTCTCTGTTGACTGGGTCTTGTACAACAAGGTTCGTTTCAAGGGCTTGGGTCTGGTTAACGGATCAATCGTTGGTAAAGAAAACGCTTTGTACACCAAAAATGGTGCACCATCATACGATCTAGCTAAAGCGAAAGAGTTCGTTGGTAAGTGCAATACAGACCTCGGAGCAGCTGCTCCGTTCAAGGTAACGCTCTATGCAGATACAAGCAGTCAGTCTCAGAACAACGTAAAGTTTGTTCAGGGAATGATGGAAAAAGCTGGTATTCAGTTCAACAGCTTGTACATCGCAGAAGCCGCAGTATTGATCTCAAAGATTTATAAGGGTGGCGGAAACGATTTTGACTTCGCCGAAGGAACTCCTGCTGAAGGCGTCTCAATCGGATACGTCATTCCGTTCTTTTTGAGCAAGGCATTCTCTGCTACCTCAAAGAGTCCAGTTGCTCCAACACCGTACGGTAAGGGCTACAACACTGTTATTGCTTTGGGTAACCATAGCGACACCACTGTTGACGACAAGATTTATGCAGCTCAGGCTGAACCAAATCCTGTCCTTGCAAAGACGAAGTATGCAGAAGCTAGTGCGTACCTCATGTCGCAGGGTTACACAATCCCGACAATTCATGTGGGTATGTTCGTCTTCACAAACAACAAGTCAAAGCTCAAGGGTGTTGGCAAGTTGCTCAACCCAGACGGCAAGACCTACCCAGGCGTAGCTGAGACCAAGGGTCTCGATTACACCGGTATCTACAAGGGCTAAGTCCTTACAGACATAACTCTGAAAAGGGGCGGTGACCATTTGGTCACCGCCCCTTTTTTATTGTGCGAGTTATGTTGAGATCGTGATGATGGAACTACGTGAAATGATCTACTTCGGCCAATAGGCGTCACGTAGTAAACGCTTCTTCAGTTTTCCGTGAGCTTCGCGTGGAAGTGCATCGTGGAAGTCGACACTACGAGGGCACTTGAAACTGGCAAGGCGTTCGCGGCTCCAAGCAATCAGTTCGTCTGATGTCAGTGAGGCGCCGACTTCAAGTTCCACTGCGGCCTTCACTTGTTGTCCGAACTCTGCGTCCGGTATTCCAAAGACCGCAATGTCTCGTATGGATGGATGTTGGCTTAGTACCCCTTCGATTTCAGCGGGGTACACATTGACTCCGCCATTCAAGATGAGGTCGACACGACGGTCCACGAGGTACATGAATCCATCTGCATCGAGATAACCAAGATCGCCCACTGTGAATCGACCATCAGGTAATTGAGCAGCCTTTGTTTTGGCTTCGTCACCGTGATATTGCGGTGCACCGTCTGCTCGTCTGAAATACAAGGTGCCAATCTCCATTGGTGGCACGTCCAAACCATTGTCGTCAACCACGGAGACCTGCAGATTGGGCGCAGGACGCCCCACCGTGCCTGGGCGAGTCATCCATTCATCGCTAGTGCAGACAACTGGCCCTGTGCCTTCTGAACTGCCGTAGAACTCGGTGACGATAGGACCCAGCATGTCGATGAGGCGTTGTTTGGCCCAACCTGGGCACGGTGCAGCAGTGTGTGCGATCCATTGCAAGCTGGAGAGATCACGAGACGTGAAATGGTGGTCGTCGAGTTTGGCTAGGCGGACTATCAAAGTCGGAACGAGGGGAGCACTCGTGATGTGATGATCTTGGACAGTGTCTAGAAAGTCATCAACATCAAAACGCTCTTTCAGCACGATGGTGTGGTTTCGCGCAAGCGCCGCGCCCAAAACTCCTGCGCCGAATGCGTGGTACAACGGGGTGGAGATGAGGGCGGCGCCTTTGTCTGGCATCCCGACATAACTTCCCCACGTGGAGACGCCTCTAGCCCATGATGAGATCGGAGCTCCGGAATCGGGTCGCGTGACGCCCTTTGATGCTCCGGTTGTGCCGCCGGTATAAATCAGCGCAGACCCCGAGATGGTGTTCGGGTGGTCAATATCTGGTTGGGCGTCTCTCCATGCGTTGTATTGCGGGCCAAGGACGATGACGCGATCTGGGGCAATTCCGACTCGAGTGGCCACGTCAATGCCGATGGCTGCATGGTCAGGGTCAACGACTAGCGCTGTGGCGCCGCTATTGAGCAATAGGTATTCAAGTTCGGGCGCTGTGAGGTGCCAGTTCAGCGGTACGTATCGGGTTCCGGCAATGGTGTTACCAAGAAATAGTTCAGTCCACTCAAGACGGTTGTGAGACAGCAACGCCCACCTGTCACCAGTATTCAGGCCCCATGCAGTGAGCGCATGGGCAATCTTGCGAGCATGAGATTCAAGTTGAGCCCACGTCAACTGCTGGTCGTCTGAGATAACGGCAACTGCATCTGGAGTGTTGATTGTCGACTGAAGAATAAGTGTCACGGCGTCACTATAGAGCAGGTTCTGGGTGCCAAAGTCGAGAGGGAAAACGCCTACGGTAGAAAGCATGAAAGTTGCTTTAACCATCGTGGATCACCTTCGTCGAGCCGAGCAGGTGTACGGAGATCGCATCGCAATCGTTGACGAATCTGACCAACCAGCTGAATCGTGGGGGACATTGACCTACAAGGAAGTGGCACGTCGAGCACGTGCGCAGGCAGCAGCACTTGATGCACTAGGAGTTCCTCAGGGTGCACGTGTTGCAGTTGTGAGTCAGAACTCAGCTCGCTTGTTGACCGCGTTTTATGGCGTCAGTGGGTATGGCCGAGTTCTCGTGCCAATCAATTTTCGTCTTGTTGCCGAAGAAGTCTCGTACATCATTTCTCACTGCGGCGCAGAGGTGCTGATCATTGACCCGGAATTAGAAGATTCGTTGAAGGATGTAACTGCCACACACAAGTTTGTGATTGGGGCTGAATCAGACAAGGTGTTGTACAAATACGACACAGAGCCAAAACTATGGATTCCTGATGAAGATGTAACAGCAACTATCAACTACACCAGCGGAACGACAGCGCGTCCGAAGGGCGTACAGCTCACTCATCGAAACCTATGGGTGAATGCAGCAATTTTCGGTTGGCAACTCGGCATTAATGATCGTGACGTGTATTTGCACACGCTTCCTCAATTCCACGCCAATGGCTGGGGCATTGTCTTTTCTGTTACTGCTATGGGCGGGCAACACATCATCTTGCGCAAGGTTGATGGGGCCGAGATTCTTCGACGTATAGAACAATATGGCGTGACTGTTCTGTGCGGCGCGCCCGCTGTTGCAAATATGGTGCTTGACGCAGCAGCTGTTCCGGGAACTAAAACTTCGCGTGATCAGGTGCGGATGGTTGTGGCCGGCGCACCGCCACCGACAAAAACTATTGAAAAGATTGAGACAGAACTTGGATGGGAGTTCATTCAGATTTATGGCCTCACTGAGACATCGCCATTGCTGACTATGAACCGCACACGCAGCGAATGGGACACGTTGACTCCTGCAGAACGTGCTGCGAAACTCAGTGCTGCTGGATCACCATCTTTGGGCGTTGAAATGCGAATCGACTCAGAGGGCGAAGTCCTGGCGCGCGGCAGCGTTGTGATGTCGGGGTATTGGGAGCAACCAGAAGAGACATCGAAAGCGATCGTTGACGGATGGTTCCATACAGGTGACGGTGGATCCGAAGGTGAGTACGGCTTCATCACTATCGCTGACCGCAAGAAAGACGTAATTATCTCTGGTGGCGAGAACGTGTCGTCGATCGAAGTGGAAGATGCAGTGTTCTCACATGCTGAGGTTTCCGAAGTCGCTGTTATCGGCGTACCTGATGAAAAATGGGGCGAAGCTGTTTTGGCACTCGTCGTGAAGACGCCTGGGTCAACGTTGAGTGAAGATGAACTCATCCAATATGTAAAGACCAAATTGGCTGGCTACAAGTGTCCGAAACGTATTGAGTTCCGTGCAGAGTTAGCACGTACTGCAACTGGCAAATTACAGAAGTTCAAATTGCGCGCTCCTTATTGGGAAGGACTTGATCGTCAAGTCAACTAGTCGATCAGTTTCATCGTTCCTGTCTCGGTAAAGAGATGACGGAATGTGAGATTAATACGAGGTTCCACAAGTGATGGTGTTTTTGCTACGCGATGCAGCCAATGGGACTGACTCTTTCCAGACATGACGAGCAGCGACCCATGCGGAAGCATTGTGGAGACACGTTCTCCGGATTCCTTATGACGAAGATCGAATCGTCGTTCAGCACCAAGGCTGATTGATGCAATGATCGGTTCGGGTCCGTTCACGGTTTCATCATCTGAATGCCACCCAAGATGATCGGCACCAGTTCTGTAGAGGTTCACTAGCACGCCATTGAAAACGTGGTTGACGTGTTGCTCGCACAAAGTTTTGACGTTGTTCAGTTCGGGAGTCCAAGGCTGAGGTTTACGCTGCGCGCCGGAATACGTGTACGGAAGATGAGGTTCTGCATGCCATACAGACATTCGGGGTTCGTCGACCTTTTTGCCGAACATGATAAGAGATTGGTTCTCCCACTGAGTTGACTCGGAGAGATGCGAGAACAGTACGTCAGCGATTTCAGTACTGAGAAAATCAGGGCTCAGTACCGCTGAACCATCAAAGGGGAGCAGTTCCCCGGGAAACGTAAACGTCTGTGGATTAGGCATTCATCCGTTGTTTGCGCGACCGTGGGCGCATAGTTGGCTCGTTAACGTACGACTCATGGTGTAACCGTAGTCCGTGTTCTGGACCAACTAGAGGTTGAGGCAGAATATGAGCATGAATGAATCATTGTCTCCTCTGGGAAAACGTCGCCCGTCATCGCCACGCATAATGCCGGTTACTGAGTTAACCGATGAGTTGGCATTAATTATGGGCGGCGGAATAAACGCTCCCGATGGAACACCTCTAAACATTTTCGGAACAATTGCACATCACCCAAAATTGTTAAAACGATTTATGAATTTCGCTGGCCTATTTTTGAACAAAGGTTTATTGCCCGCGCGAGAGCGTGAAATTGTGATTCTGCGAGTGGGCTGGAATTGTCAGTCTGTCTATGAATTTGGACAACACACGATCATTGGTCAACGTGTTGGGTTGTCAATGATCGAGGTAGAGGCATTGACACAGGATGCAAGCCAACATCCGTGGAGTAATCGCGATGTGAATTTGATAGCGATGTCCGACGAGTTGTGCGCTGATAACTGCGTCAGCGAAGCAACATGGAAATTGCTTACTTCGGACTGGAAGCAAGACGAACTCATTGAGTTGGTTATGGTGGCAGGCACGTACCGGCTTGTCTCAGGCTTCCTCAACACCGTGGGTGTTGAGCTTGATGCTGATACTCCGGGCTGGCCGAAATAGACCGCTTACGAGATGGGGTGGTGGCAGGCCACGAAATGGCCTACTGCAACTTCGCGTAATTGTGGTTCCTCAGCTGCGCACTTCTCAGTAGCGGCTGGACAACGGGTACGGAAACGGCATCCTGATGGCGGGTTCATTGGAGACGGTGGTTCTCCCATGATGAGGCCCTTTGTCACGGCACGGTCAGGGTCTGGGATGGGCACAGAGCCCACCAGAGCTTTGGTGTAGTGGTGACGCGTATCGAGGTACAAGGCATCAGGAGGCGCAACTTCACACACTTTGCCGAGATACATCACCATGACGCGAGTACTAACAGCTTTCACAACTGCAAGGTCGTGAGAGATGAAGATCAGCGTGAGACCGTAACGGTCCTTCATGTCCTGCAACAGGTTCAGAATCTGAGCCTGGACTGACACGTCAAGAGCAGACACTGGCTCATCGCAGATGATCATGGTTGGATCAAGAGCAAGCGAGCGAGCGATACTGATGCGCTGGCATTGTCCACCAGAGAACTCATATGAACGACGGTCACGTACAACCTTTGGATCAAGGTTTACAGCGTTGAGCAGTTCATCGATTTTTGCGTCGATTTCTACTTGGTTGCCGCGATTCCAGACACGAAGTGGCTCTGCAAGAACTTCGCTGACAGGAAGGCGTGGGTCAAGTGAGCTAACAGGGTCCTGAAAGATCATTTGCATTGCAGGACGCATGTCGCGCAATTCCTTCTTCGGAAGTGTGGTGAGTTCGGTCGACAAGAAGTTGACTGAACCACTCGTTGGCTTTGGCAATTGCAAGATTGCCTTGCCGAGTGTGGACTTACCGCAACCTGATTCACCAACGATGGCGAGTGTCTCGCCACGAAGGAGGTCAAAACTGACGCCTGACACAGCCTTTACGATCTTGTCTTTGCTCATACGGAACTCGACCGTGAGGTCTTCGACTGTAAGAACGCGATCCCCATCGGGGCGCATGTGAGCTTTTCCGCTACCAGCCATTACTTAACTCCTCCGATTGGGAACCAACAACGATAAAAGTGATTGTTGCCGCCATCAGTAAGAGGCGGCTTTTCGGCACGGCACTTATCTGTGACGTAGGGGCAACGATTAGCGAACGGACAGCCTGGCTCGTTTTTCGTGGGGTCTGGAAGACGACCCTCGATAACGGGAAGGCGACTACCGGTCGGTGTCTCTAGACGAGGGATTGACTTCAAGAGAGCCTCTGTGTACGGCATCTTCATGTTCGCAAACAATTGGCGAGTAGGTGCGTATTCCACCACGTCGCCTGCATACATCACAGCAATCTTGTCTGTGTGGCCCGCAACCACTCCGAGGTCGTGCGTAACCAGAATCATTGCCATGTTGGCCTCTTTACGCAGTTCAGTCAACAGTTCAAGAACTTGCGCCTGAACTGTTACGTCGAGTGCGGTCGTTGGCTCGTCTGCAAAAAGCAATTCTGGTTCACATGAAACAGCAATTGCGATCATGATGCGCTGACGCATTCCGCCGGAGAGTTGGTATGGGAACTTGCGCAGCATTGCTTCAGGATCCGGGATACGGACACGCTTGAGAAGTTCGATTGCCTTCTCTTTTGCATCCTTTTTGTTCATGCCCAAACGAACAGTGAGGCTTTCGGTGAGCTGTGAACCGATACGGCGTACAGGGTTGAGGGCGGTCATTGGATCTTGGAAGATCATTGCCATTCCGGTGCCCCAAAGTTCGCGAACTTCATCTTTTGGAAGGTTGGAGATGTCTTGGCCGTTGTAGGTGATGGTGCCAGTACGCGTAGCGGTACCAGGCAGCAGTCCCATAGTTGCTCGTGACAGAACAGTTTTACCAGAACCTGATTCACCAACGACCCCGAGGCTTTCGCCGGCGAGCAATTCGATGGAGACATTGTTGACAGCTTTCAAGTTGCCACGCGGTGTCTGGAAACGAACCGACATGTCGTCGATCTTAAGAAGTGAACTCATATCTTTGACTCTCTCTTATCGAGGCTGGTGCGTACGTAGTCACCGAACCAGTTACATGAAATAACTGTCAGTGCAATGGCGCCTGCAGGAAGGTAAACCTCCCACGGTGAGTAAGCAATGTTGCCGCGTCCGTTGGCGAGCATTGATCCCCAACTTGCGCCTCCCGGAACACCGATACCAAGAATGGCTAGTGATCCTTCAACAATGATGACTGATCCGATCGCAAGGAATCCGATAGCAAGAATTGCTGGCGCAACGTTTGGCAAGATGTGCTTACGGATAATTGTGAAGTTTTTGGTGCCCATTGACTTTGAGGCCAAGACGAACTCACGACTTGACCACTGTAGCGTTGCGCCTCGAGCGATGCGGCCAAGGATGGGGATGATGACGATTGTCAGAGACAACATCAACACACCCACACGGCGACTCATGGTTGCAGGGTGATTCTCATCTGAATAGGCGAGTACTGACAGCAAGGCGAGCGACAAAACAAGGTTCGGAATGGACAACATGACGTTGAATGCCATGGTGACGATCATGTCGATCTTTCCGCGGAAGTATGCAGAGGTAACACCAATAAATGTTCCAATCGCGCCCCCAATTGTGACCGAGACAAGAGAAACGAAGACAGAAAGTCGAGCTCCGTTGACCAAGCCAGCAAACATGTCGTACCCATCAAGTGTGGTTCCGAGAATATGCGAGTGGTGGAACGGATGGACGCCAAGGCTGTCGTAGAAGGAGGTATCCCAGCTTGGGGCGGGAAGTATCCAACCGAAAACTGCAAGGAAGATAATCAACGCAATCCAGGTTGCGGCGAAATAGAAACCAAGTGGCCTCTTGCGCTTGCGCCTTACCTTCACGGGCGTGTCGATGACGTCTGTAGTTGAAAGTTGTGATGTCTCAGACACGACGTTCCCTCGTTCTTGGATCTGTGATGTTGGTGAGTAAGTCAACTGTGGTGTTGAAAAAGACGTAGGCGAAAGAAACAAGCGCGATAAGAGTCTGCATTGCAACTACTTGGCGCGATCCAATCGAATATGCGATCTCATATCCGATACCGGGAATAACGAAGATTGTTTCAACAATGATTGTTCCGCCGATAAGACCACCCATGTTGAGGGCAGCAGAAGTGAGCAATGTTGTACTTGATGGACGGAAGACGTGCTTCCAGAGAACGCGCCTATTAGAGATGCCTTTTGAAGCGGCCATCGTGACGTAGTCCTCTTTCAGTGTTGCGATCACGTCAGTGCGTAGAAGACGGGTGTAGGACGATGTGAGACCAACTGCAAGGCTTGTAACTGGAAGAATCATCAGTTTGAAGTGCGCCCATGGATCACCAAATGGGGACTCATATCCGATGGGGTCTACCCATCCGAGCTGCACGGCAAAGATCAATGACAGGATCAAAGCGAGAGCAAATCCTGGTACTGAAACAGATGTGAACAAGACAGTGCTAGCGATGCGATCGAAGCGACTTCCTTCTTTGTATGCAGAGATGAGGCCAAGTGGAATTGCCAAAGTGAGTGCAACAATCTGCGCGTACAAGATTAGGAAGAGGGAAGGTGGAAGACAACGCTTCAAAACCTCAGTGACTTCACGATACCCACCGTTGAGGTAGTACTTACCGAAGTCACCGGTGAGCATGTGCGACAACCAGTGCCAGTAGTAACCAAATATTCCGCGATCAAGACCCGTCTCGTGGCGGATTACTTTCTGAATGATTTCAGTACCGTTCGGCACGAGGAGTTGCGCTGGATCACCAGGCAACATCCACATGAGCAGTGACAACAAAAATGTGGCGATGACAACAACAGTGCTCATCAACACAAGACGCTTCACTAAAAGACGTGCTATATCCACGAACCCCCCCTTTGGTTATCTGCTTACTGTAATACAAAGAAAGAGGCGGCGCCCAATTCGGACGCCGCCTCTTTCGAGTTGTTTTATCGAATGATCAAACGATTACTTTTTGTAAACGCCGGTCCAGTCGATTCCCCAGTTTGTAACAAGTCGCTGTGACTTGCCCTTTTCAATCTGAAGTGTTCCGATTCCGCCGAGTGTTTTTCCGGCAAAGAAGTCGTAGTAGAAGTTCAACATTGAACCCATGATTGCTTGGCCCTGCAAGATTGCAGTTCCGTTCTGGTACTGAGTCTCAGCTCCAGCCTTTGAAGCAGCTGCTTCACCTGCGTAGAACGCTGTATCAACCGTGGTATCTGAGTGGTGGTTCAATCCGAGGATTGTTCCCAAAGATGTACGGAAGAAAGCTGCCACTGGGCTCTTTGAAGTTGCTGGGAACGCATTTGTTACCAAGAATGGCAAGTTGAACGTTACGTCAGTTCCTTCGAAGAGAAGAATTGAAATGGCGTCATAAGCGTTGTAGTACTGGCCTTCAGCAACTTTTGGTGATGCGTTAAATGCTTTAGCAATAATGACGGCGCCTTCTTCAACAATGAAGTTGTAGGTGATGTCACAAGCTGCCCACATGGTCTGCATGAACTTTGAGTTGCTGATTGAGGTTGAGCTGACATCGCTTGGTCCTGTGAAGGTAAGTGATGTTGCGCCAGTCTCTTGCTTGTACAAAGCAACTTCAGCCTTGGCAAATGTTGGGTCGTACTTCTGGAAACCACGAGTGGTGTACATAGGGTTCGACTTGCCCACAAGTGATGTAGCAACTTGTGCTTCACCCTTTGTACGGGCCTTCACGTAGTTCACGCGGTCCATGCAGGAAAGTACTGCATTACGTGCGTGAATGTTCTTGAACGGTGATCCTGGCTTGCCTTGGTTCAACCAAAGTGAAGGGTAGTACTCGTATGGTGACTTGAATTCGGTTACCACTGACTTGCGATTACGCAGGTCCTTGATGAACGTTCCTTCAGAAGCGCCTGAGAACATTGCAGCATCGACTGAGCCCTTGCGGACTGCAGCTGCACGCTGTGAACCTTCTTTAACGTTGTTGAAAGTGATCTTGTCGAGGTATGGCAACTTTGCACCAGACACAGGGTCTGTGCGCCAGTACGAAGCGTTCTTCTCAACGATCATTTGGTCTGTGTTCCAGCTAACGATCTTGAATGGTCCGGTTCCGATTGGAGTTCCGGCGCATGTCTTAGAGTCGAGCAACTGTGCAGGGGCACGCATGAAAGCGCGACCTGATGCATACAGAGTTCCTGGGAAGTCGTTCTGCGCACGGTCAAGTGTGAAGATAACGTGGGTTGTGTCACCAGCTGCAACGTTGACGATGTTTGCATCGTACGGAACTGCGGTACCCAAAAGGTATGCCTTTGCACCAGCTGCTGTAGCTCCTGCTGTCGCCTGAGCTGCTGCGTTTCCGCCAGCTTTGGCTGCTGCAGTTGCACCAGCTACGTAGTAACCAGCATATGTATGACCGGCACCAGCTTGGATGTTCGCAACAACAGCTGCAGCATCAAATGCTTCGCCGTTATGGAATGTGATGCCTGACTTCAGTTCAATTGTCCATGTCTTCATGTCAGCTGATGGAACTCCGCCCTTGGCAAGGAGACCGATGTAGTCGCCGCCACGAGTTTTTTCAAACAAAGACTCGTACACAGTACGAGTAGCCATGAGTGAAGAGTTAGCTGGGTTGTTACCAACACAGAAACCGGGGAAGGTGTCGAAAATTCCGACCTTTACTTCTCCGCCGTATTTGGAAGCATTTGGCTTTGACGCCGCTTGACTTCCGGTTGAGGCCATTGTGGTGATCGCAATAGTGGCCGCAACTGCTACCCCTATACGACGCATCACACGTGACCGAGTGATCTGACTTTGAGTCATTGAGTTCCCCCCAAATATGTACACCTGAATTGATGTGACTGCAGTCACCATATCAGCGACTATGTGGGTGACGCCAGACACAGGAGGGAAATTCGTTGCGTAAGGCAAATATCTCCCAATCGGGGGCCTTTGTCGGACAACGGCAAGGGGGATGGGGGTAATCCTTTCGGAAAACCCCCATCCCCTTTGAAGATGGTGTGGTCAGATGGCGATTAGGCCGTCTTGTATACGCCTGTCCAGTCGATGCCCCAGTTGGTAACAACGCGCTGTGTCTTGCCCTTTACCAATTGAAGCTTGCCAATTCCGGCCAACTTCTTCGAGGTGAAGAGTGTGTAATAGGTGTGAGTGACGTTACCCATGAAGCCGTTTGTCTGCAGGTAGGCGGTGCCTTCTGCGTACTTGGTCTTGGCTGAAACTTTAGATTGAGCTGCTTCACCTGCATAGAACAAGGTGTCGACATTCGTATCAGAGTGATGATTCAGACCCAAAACAACTCCAACGCTGTTCTGGAAGAGTGACTTCACTGGGCTAGTGCTTGTTGCAGGGAATGCATTCGTGATGACGAATGGCAAGTTGAACGTGACGTCTGTTCCTTCGAAAAGAAGAATTGGAATCATGTCGTATGCGTTGTAGTACTCGCCAGATGCAACTTTCGGTGCAGCATTGAATGCTTTCGCGATAATGACAGCAGTTTCTTCAACAACAGTGTTGGCTGTGATGCCACACTTTGCCCACGTCTCCTTGAGGAACTTTGCGTTTGCCTGTGAGCTAGATGACGTGTCAACTGGCATTGAGAATGTGAGATCGGTTTTTCCGGTCTCTGTCTTGTATGCAGCAACAAAATTCTTCGAAGCAGCTACGTCATAGTTTGAGTATCCGCGAGTCGAGAACATGTCGCTCTTTGGTCCGACCAATGATGTCGGCACAGTGCCTTCACCCTTTGTGCGTACCTTGACGTAGTTAACACGGTCAAGGCAAGAAAGAACGGCGAGACGCGCATTCTTATTTGCGAATGGTGAGCCAGGCTTTCCTTGGTTCAACCACAATGATGGGAAGTACTCAACAGGTGACTTGAACTCGTTAACAACTGTCTTGCGAAGTCGAAGGTCTTTGATGAAAGTTCCTTCTGCAGCTCCTGCGAACATTCCAGCATCAAGTGCACCCTTGCGGACTGCAGCTGCGCGCTGTGAACCTTCTTTAACATTCGTGAATGTGATCTTGTCGAGGTATGGCAATTTTGCACCTGAGTTTGGATCTGTGCGCCAGTACGAAGCATTCTTTGCAACGATGAGCGAATCAGTTGTCCAGCTCACGAGCTTGAAAGGTCCGGTACCAACTGGAGCCGAAGCACATGATGTTGATGTTGCAAGCTGTGCAGGTGAACGCATGAAACCGCGGCCAGATGCGTACAGAGTTCCGAGGAAGTCATTTTGTGCGCGGTCAAGAACGAACTCGACTACATATGTTGACTTCGCTGAGAAGCTCTTGATGTTCGCAGCAAATGCAGCTCCGGTACCTACTGTGTATGACTTTGTTGCGTAAGCAGCAAGTCCAGCAGCACCTTGTGCAGTTGCGTTGCCGCCAGCTTTTGCAGCTGCAGTAGCGCCGGCTGCGTATGCGCCGGCTGCAATAAGACCTGTTGTTGCTTGGTAGTTCGTTACTACGGCTGCTGCGTTGAAGTCAGCACCGTCGTGGAACTTAATTCCTTCGCGAAGAGTGACTGTCCATGTCTTCAAGTCAGGTGAAGCGACAGCTCCACTTGCAAGAAGGCCGACGTAGTCGCCGCCGACTGTGCGCTCAAACAATGTTTCGTACATCGAGCGAACTGCCATGAGTGCGGAGTTAGCTGGGTTGTTACCAACACAGAAACCAGGGAAGGTGTCGAAAATTCCGACCTTTACTTCGCCGCCGTATTTTGCAGCTGACGGATCAGTAGCAGCTTGACTGCCTGTAGAAGCCACGGTTGAAATCGCTATTGCTGTTGCTACTGCAACACCAACGCGACGCAATACACGTGAGCGCATTGAGTGAGTTTGTGTCATAAGAATTACCCCTAAAACTGTCGCACCCGAGTGGTGTGACATCAGTCAAGGTAGTGCGCAAAACGCTGCGAGTGTTGTCGTGTGACATACGACCAGACAGACTTCGTGTCGCCTAACTTTAAAAAAATTTGCGTGCAGCAAGCAAGTGTTTTTCACAATCGTTTGTGAAAACAGAAATTACATTCGCGAAAAAATATGTACTTTAATTGCGCCCGCTTGTCGATCGTTTGCAACTTCGAATGCGCGTATTGATTCTTCTAAAGAAAAACGATGAGTTATCAATGTGTTTGTGATTTCAGGATGACGAACGAGCATGTCGACAGCATCTTCAAAGTCATTGTGTTCGTGATTGTGGCTATAGAAGATAGATGGCACGAGAGATATTTCTTTTAACATCATTTGATTCTTTAATTGGATGCTGCTCCAGATCATTCCGAACTCAACAACACTTCCTCGAGGGCGTGTGGCATTGAAACATGCATCGAGTGACTCTTGAGTACATACGGCATCGAACGAAACGTCGTAGTTGACGCCGGGCTTGGCCACAGCGTTGATGCCCAGTTTCTCAGCAGCTTCAAATTGGTGAGGATGGCGGCACACAATGTCAACGGTGATGCCCCTGTCGGCCAATACCGAGGCTGTCAACAGGCCGATAGACCCTGAACCGATGACAACGGCCGACATGCCTTGTATTAGAGGTACCCGATTCACTCCATGGATCACCACAGCAAGAGGCTCCACGAGGCCAACAATGGCTGGGTCAGTGCCGTCGGGCACTGGTACTAGGCGAGAGGGCTGAACGCGGACAAACTCGGCCAGGCCCCCGTTAATAGATGTGCCATGTAGAGAGGCGGCGGCTTCTCGGCATGTGTGGGGAAATCCAGAAGCACATTGGGGGCAGGACCCGCATTCGCCGGTGGGGCGAACAGCGACTAGTCGGCCATCAGCCGTGAAGCCTCCGAACTCGTGACCCAAAATCACTCCGGAAAGGCCTGACGCAACCAGGTGTAGATCTGAACCACATATACCGGCTGACGTAACGGTGATCAGCTCGCCCGTGCCTGTGGGTTCTTCATGGTCCGATACAACGATTGAACCTTGTGAAGATGTAACTGCTCGCATTGGAAAACTGTACTACTCAGTTATTTGACAGTGGTTGTCGTTGTGCTGCTCGTTGAACTTGTTGACGATGTGGTTGACGACGTCGAAGTGGACGTCGTCGACGGAGCAATCGTTGTGGTCGTGCTGCTGGTTGATGTGCTTGCGTTAATTGCAGAGATGCCGAACGTTAAAATAGCTGGCACTAAAAAGTTGCAGCGTGTCTTATAACCAGAGACAGAAAGGTGAACGCCATCTTCGATGAATCTGCTCTTGGAGACCGGGTTGAAAGCGGTGTTCCAATCTGCGATCTGAAGATTTGGATATCTCAGTTTTGCTATTCGTAATTCCTTATTAAAGCGAACGCCACGCGCGCGCCAATCACTTCGACCTGTTTGTGAGAACTCCAAGTTGACCCACAGGACAGGAAGCCCTCGAGTTTTCAGCATGACGGTGTCAATCACCCAACGGGGATACCAGGTTTCAGGTTTCGAAATCATGTCGTTGGTGCCAAGTGCTACGACAAGAGCAGTAGTGGAGGCGGTAATGCCCTTTTCTATGACGCTTGCACCAAGTGACGCCTTACGACCCACTTTTGCATCCATGACAACGTTGGTCCAGATGCCAAGTGCCTTCACTTTTGTTGAGAGGGTTCCGAACGCTTCGGTCCCAACGGTAAGGCTGTCGCCGACTACAAATAAACTTCCTTGACCGTTGGCCCCAATGGCGACGGATTTGCCGTGTACCAATTGTGGAGTTTGCAGTAGACAAAGACCCAATATCGCCACTACGGACACAGCAAAACCTCTTCGTCGAGGTGATGATGCGAAGGACATGAATGGCACCCTTCCATTGTGGCAAGGTTGTCGGATGTTCCGCAGGCACTTTTTGACCTATTTAGCTCTGTCAACGATGGCAATAGCTCAGCCTTTGCTTGATCTGTACGGCAAGAACACAACGGTCTTTTCTGCTGCGAAGTTGTCGCCATTTGAAGTTTTGGTTTTTCTTCTGCTCGTGGGGATTGCCCCCGCTCTTGTTTGCGTCGGTTTAGACCGCTTCTCTGCTCTGTTCGGTTCGAAGGTAAATGAAGCTATGCGTCTGAGTCTCATCGGCGGTTTGTCGCTGGTGTTGGGGTTGGCAGTAGCTCGATGGCTAGACATCAATCGAACCGTTCCATCTGTTGCTATCGGAATAGTCCTAGCGGTTGTGGTGCCCATCGCCTTTGATCGTTCAAAAGCTGTTCGTGAATGGTCTCGTTGGTTGTCGCTGTTGGCAGTTGCGGTTGTGGGAAGTGCGGTTATTGCATTACAGCCGGTCTTGTTTGAGTCAAATGGCCCAAAGTCTGACGCAGTAGTAGGTAATAAGGATGTCACGGTTCTGCAAGTCATCTTTGATGAGTTCCCGTTGTACTCATTGCTCGGTACTGATGGGCACATAAACGCTGAACGATTCCCAGGGTTTGCAGAATTGGCTCAAGGGTCGACCTGGTATCGAAATACAGTTGCGGAGTCGAACTTCACTCATCAAGCGGTGCCTGCAATTTTGTCTTCTTCAGTTCCCGCACAGAGCGGCGGGCCGTTCTTATCGCAGTATCCGAAAAACATTTTCACGTTGTTTGCAGGTGCAACCTCGGTAGGCGGAATTGAGCCAGTGACGAGCTTGTGTCCACACTCTGTGTGTGGAGGAAAAGCCGGAGCAACTGTTTCGTTCAACGCAGGCCGTTTCAAAACGTTCATCCGTGACGCGGCCTTCGTGTACGGGCAGCGTGTTCTTCCTCCGATATTGCGTAAATATGTTCCGTCTA
Organism: uncultured Acidimicrobiaceae bacterium; assembly: GCA_903929185.1. Lineage (GTDB taxonomy): Bacteria > Actinomycetota > Acidimicrobiia > Acidimicrobiales > Ilumatobacteraceae > UBA2093. Next base: position 5,508 of record CAIYTS010000032.1, on the reverse strand, counting down.
TTGAAGGAACATGGGGTGGTTTTGGCGCTGTCGCAAACGAATTTAAAGATCAATTTGCAGTAGGGGCGTTGACGCAAGTTGATTCCGTTAATCGGGCGGCAAAGATCGTGACTGGTGCGGATGCACCGCAGGTTCAGGTAGTGCATGCATTGCTGCCTCATGCGCCCTGGAGAATTACTCCGGATCTTCGCGTCGACCAACTTTCTCCCACTATTTCGACACAGAACCCGGACAACGAAGAAGTTATTCGCGATATGTATCAAACCTTCTTGTATCAAGTGGGGGCTGCTGATCATGTGTTGCAAAATCTGATTGCTGATTTGAAGACAGCGGGCAAGTGGGATTCAACAATGTTGGTGGTGAGTGCGGATCATGGAATTTCTTTCATTCCAACGATGCCGCAACGTCACACGGACTTCATGGACCCCGACCAGGTTGCGGACATCTACAGGGTCCCGACATTCATCAAATATCCAAACCAAAAGTCGGGCGTCTCTGATGACTGCGCGATATCGAATCTCGATTTGCTGCCGACGATTATTGATGTCACTGAAACAAAAAGTTCATGGACCTTTGCCGGTCAGTCATTAGCGAAGGAATGTCCGAAGGGGCGGAATAGAAACGTGATTTCAGCAACAGGAGAAAAAGCTGAACTTTCGGGTGGCTTTGAAGAAGCCAAAGCACGTTCAGGGGCATACGCCGAGATCGTTTCGAATATTGGGCCGATTAACAAAGTTGCGTCAGTAGGTCAGAGTGCGTCATTGATTGGAACTCGAATTGGCAAGCACTCAATTGATTCTCGAATCAAGGGTTGGACTACGAAACAGAAACTCTTGTTCTCCAATGTGTCGGATAAACGGGGAGCTGTGATACCGGCATTGTTGACCGGTGAAGTGACCGTGTCTCAGCCACTTGCCGCTGGCACGGAAGGCGTGATTGTCGTGGACGGAATTGCAGCTGGTGTTATCGGTGAATTATCTGATCTTCGTTCCGTTGCAAGTTTCACCGCAGTGTTGGACTATACGCTTCTGGGTTCAGGTGCACACTCCGTGGAGTTGTTCGTGAGGAATCCCGACGGAAGCCTTACATCGGCGGGTGCGCCGAGCTAAGGGCGACCAGTTATTTCGCGCCAGTGTGTCGGGTCTTCAATGAATTTAACCACACGCGGCACATCGTCAACATGCACAGGGCGGCTGAAGAGATAACCCTGCGCCCGATGGCACTCGAGTGATGTGAGTTGCGCAAGTTGCTCGATGTTCTCGACACCTTCTGCGACGATATCTGCTCCCATGGCTGTTGCCATTGCGACGATTGTTCGAACGATGTTCTGTGTAGCCGGCTCTGTCACTACATCGTTGACAAACGCTCTATCAATCTTGATGCACTGGATGGGGAAGCGTTGAAGAAGAGACAGTGATGAATAGCCCGTACCGAAATCATCGATGGCGATGCGAACTCCAAGCGCGTGCAGGCGGTGAAGCGATGCAAGTGCTTGTGTGGGTTCGGTGATCATGACGCTTTCAGTCACTTCCAGCCACAGCTGTTCCGCAGGGACGCCTGACGAGGCAAGTGCCTCTGACACGACGGTGACAAATTGTGGGTCATGCAGTTGACGAACAGACACGTTGACACTCATCGTTGTGCTTGGAGAACAGTGTTCTGCATCAATCCAGGATCGAAGTTGTGTGAGTGCATCGTTGATGGCCCACGAACCGAGAGGAACAATGATTCCTGTTTCTTCAGCAATCGGAATGAATTCATCGGGCGAGACAACGTGTGATTGTCCGCGATCCCAACGCATGAGAGCCTCAAAGCCAACGACAATTCCTAAATCAATATCCACGATTGGTTGATGAACAAGATGAAGTTCATTTCGTTCGAGGGCTCGATAGAGCGCGGTTTCCACATCAAGGCGTTTGGTAACGCTCTCCAGCATGGTTTCGTCAAAAAGCGCTATGCAATTTCTGCCTGCATTTTTAGCTCGGTACATGGCGGTGTCTGCGTGTCGCATGAGTTCACTAGCGGATAGTTCCACAGCCGTGGGTGCATATGCAACGCCGATACTTGCGGTAACGAACATGTCGCCGTCTCTGGTCTTGATAGGACTACGAAGTGAATCGAGAACTTTTTCAGCTAAAAGAACTGATTGCGTCACGCTCTCTGTGGTGGCATCGAGCACGACAAATTCATCTCCAGCAATTCGCGCGACTGTCGCATGGGTGGGAACAGCCGACGTGAGTCTCGCAGCCACTTCAGTTAACACATCGTCTCCAATAGAGTGCCCGAGGCTGTCGTTGATGTTCTTGAATCGGTCAACGTCGATGAAGAGAACAGTTGGCTGAAGGTGGGTTCTCCAGGAGGATCTCATCGCAGTTTCTATGTATTGAAGCATGAGAACGCGGTTGGGAAGCCCCGTTAATGAATCGGTCAGGGCGCTACGAACCAACTGTTCTTGTGTATTGGCGTTAAGTCTCACTGATTGCACGACACGCCACATAACAACGGCAGCCAAAATACACACCGTCACTGTTCGCACCGTGGTGTCTTGAGTGTCTGCCGGCTTGTCGATTGCTAGAACAATGATCGGCGCCACTAGTGATGATGTGGTGGTGAGAAGACGAGTCATCAACGGTGGCATCACGGTGTGTGAACCACCGGCTGAGATATGACGGATCGCGGGATGGATAAAACCTGCGCCGGCAAGAGCAACTGCCATGAGCAGTGGTGCATCGAGCGTTGCTATTGAAAAGGAGACGTCGCCTCGGGATACAACAGCGCGCAGAATAATGCCAACCAAACTGAGGACAATCGCAACTCCGACGAATGCATTTGCCGGGGATTGCACTGTCTCGGAAAACAACAAAGTAACCAAAAGGAAAAGAACAACCATTGAGACGCCAAGAGTGATGCTGCGAATAGTTGTAAACGATGCCGCATTGCCTGACAAGCCAAGAGAAGGTTGTACCAAGTAGACCCACACAATGAGCCACGCTCCGATGCCAACGATGAGACCATCTGCAAGAACATTTCCTGCTTGCCCAGACAATCGACGGCGAATTATCACAACGAGTCCGACGACTAGTAAAAGTTGAGACACAAGGAGCAGCGACTCGGTGATCAGCGAATGATGTGCATGATTCTTGTCTTCAATAATGCGCGCGACAACAATTGCAACAGCTGTCAGTGTCGTTATAGCCGAGACAGGCAGGGCGGCCTTGTGGACCGTTATTCCGATGACGATTCCCAATGCAGCTATGACGAGGCAGGCGATAGCTGGAATGCTGCTGAAACTGTCAGCGATGACTGCATGTGCCGCGCCGAGACTGACGGCAGCAATCGCAAAGATCCATGCAGTTGCGGAAAGGGCTTTACGTGCCACTTTGTCTCGAATTCTGCATGTGGTGACCGCCCAATCGAACCCAAAAGACGGTACTACGAGTGGGGGACAGGGAAGGGGAACCTCCATCCGAGCGTCAGAAAGATAGTCTGAACCCACATGACCACCGTTGCTCCCACCGTCACGGTCGTTGTACCAGGCGCTCATCTCATGGCAGAACTGCTCGGACAACGCGATGAACTACTTCGCCGAGTGGAAGATGCATTTCCTGATGTTGCCGTCGTGGTCCGGGGAAACGAGATTGGCTGTTCAGGTCCTCGAGCACATCAAGTCGGACGATTGTTCGAAGAGATGGTGTTGCTTCTGCAAAGTGGAGAACGCCTTGATCAATCGGTGATGGATCGCAGCATTGTGATGGTTCGCGCCGAACAACGACCAAGCAGTGTTCTGACAGACGACATCTTGAAGGGCTCACGTGGACGTATGGTGCGCCCAAAAACCGCTGGCCAAAAGCGGTACGTCGATGCAATTCGTGAAAACACCATTACTTTTGGTGTCGGACCTGCGGGTACAGGTAAAAGTTGGCTTGCAGTAGCAATGGCTGTGCAGGCACTTCATGCGCGCCAGGTGCAGCGAATCGTTTTGACACGACCTGCCGTTGAAGCCGGAGAACGATTGGGATTCTTGCCGGGGGACTTGATGGCAAAGATTGATCCGTATCTTCGTCCTTTGTATGACGCTCTCTACGACATGATGGATCCAGAGGCAGCTGTCAAGTTGATCGAACGCCAAACGATTGAAGTAGCACCTCTCGCTTTCATGCGTGGTCGGACACTGAATAACTCGTTCATCATTCTTGATGAGGCTCAGAACACGACTCCCGAGCAAATGAAGATGTTGTTGACCAGAGTTGGTTTTGGATCAAAGGTCGTCATTACGGGTGATGTGTCTCAGATAGATGTGCCCGATGGGCGCAGTGGTCTGGTTGGTTTAGAAAAGAAACTCGGACATATCGATTCCCTGGCATTTGTGTATTTGGATGGTTCAGACGTTGTGCGTCATCGCATTGTTGCTGACATCGTTGCAGCATACGAGCGGTTTACGAATGCCGAGGCGCGTCGAAATTCAGCACGTAAGGCTGCGCGTGATGACTGAGTCTCGACCGCGTATTCATTCACCGCGTCGTGCTGGTGGCGACGGAGTTCCTGAAGTCTTTTGTTCGGACGAACAATCAGGAAGCAACATCGATTTGCCGCGTTGGCGACAATTAGCTATTTCTGCTCTGTTGCATGAAGGCGTCCACGGTGCGTGCGAGTTATCCGTATTCTTTGTTGACGAGCCAACGATGGCAGATCTCAATAGTGAACATATGGGTAAAGTCGGCCCTACTGATGTGCTGGCCTTTCCATTAGACGCAGCAGACATGATTGATCAGCAGGGACCAGGCGCACTGTCTCGCGGACCTGCCCGTCCTCATCCGGATAATGATGATGTGCCAACTCTGTTGGGTGATGTGATTCTGTGTCCGATTGTTGCTGAACGTCAGGCATCTACTCACGCGGGAAATTTTGATGACGAGATCGCCCTTCTGTTGGTACATGGAATACTTCATGTCCTTGGGTTTGACCATCACGATGAAGAAACAAAGACTGTGATGCGCGCACGAGAGTTGGCAATCTTGACCGAGCACCATTGGGCGGGTCCGGCACCAATCGCATTTAGACAGGAACAAGACGAATGATTGCTACTTCACCAACCACCGCTGATTGGTGGATGTTGCTTGGCATTCTGATTTTATTGGGGTGCTTGATAGTTCTTTCGATTGCTGAGATGGGATTGTCCCGAGTGTCAAAGCCGAAGGCTCAAGCGTTGGCAGATTCTGGAGCTCGCGGCGGTGTTGCACTATTGAGTTTGGTGACGCATCCTGAACGGTGGGTGAACCCGCTCTTGCTCTCAGTGAATGTGTGTCAGACAGTACAAGCGACTCTGACTGGAGTAGTGGCAGGTCGACTGTTTGGACCAGCAGGAGTTGCGGTCGGAGTAGTCCTGAACGTTGTTGTGTTTTTTGTTTTTGCTGAAGCAGTTCCAAAGACGTATGCAATTCTTCATTCCGACCGTGCGGCACTTTCAACGTCACGACTAACTGCAATATTGGTGGGTTTCTATCCACT
>CAIYTS010000031.1 GCA_903929185.1 uncultured Acidimicrobiaceae bacterium | reverse complement strand
GCTCGCTTCGGAAAATGCATACAACCACCGTACTTGCCTTGTTTTCAGATCCGCCGTCACCTCCGCAAACCCTGTACCTATAGAGCTTGCAGTGTGCGCTCAGTTAGAGTTGGTCATGGCTTCTCAAGCATTCACCAATGACCGTAAACATGTTTTTCATTCATGGTCAGCACAATCACTCATCACCCCCCTCGTTGTAGCGCGCACTGAAGGTTCGTGTTTCTGGGATGAAGACGGCAAGCGATACATCGACTTCTCGAGTCAGTTAATGAACGTGAACATCGGGCATCAACATCCAAAGATGCTGGAGGCCATCAAGGCGCAAGTTGACAAGATGTGCACGATTGCTCCATTTCACGCTAACGAAGAGCGCAGCGAGGCAGCTCGGTTGATTGCAGAGCTTGCCCCTGGCGATCTCAACATGGTGTTCTTCACAAACGGCGGCGCGGAAGCAACAGAGAATGCCATGCGCATGGCTCGCCTTCATACCGGTCGCAACAAAGTTCTCACCACCTACCGCAGCTACCACGGCGCAACGGGTGGCGCAATCCAGTTAACAGGCGACCCTCGTCGTTGGCCAGCAGAACCAGCGATGCCAGGCATCATTAAATTTTGGGGACCATACACCTATCGTTCTGCGTTTCATGCCCAGAACGAAGCCGAAGAATGCGAGCGCGCGCTGCAACATTTGCGCGACACCATCATGGTGGAAGGTGGCAATTACATCGCTGCCATCATCTTGGAAACAGTCGTCGGCACAAACGGCATTTTGGTGCCACCAGCTGGTTACCTACAAGGCGTGCGCGACATCTGTGACCAACACGGAATCGTGATGATTCTGGATGAGGTGATGGCCGGCTTTGGTCGTTGCGGTGAATGGTTTGCCGTTGATCATTGGAATGTCACACCTGACCTGATTTGTTTCGCAAAGGGTGTCAACTCCGGCTACGTACCTCTTGGTGGTGTCATTATTTCTGATCGCATTGCAGATTCATTCCGCGAGCGCCAGTTCCCGGGTGGTCTCACCTATTCCGGTCACCCACTGGCTTGTGCCTCTGCGATTGCTTCGATCAATATCTATAAAGAAGAAAAGATCATTGAGAAGGCTCGTCGTCTCGGCACTGAAGTCATTGCTCCAGGCTTAGCTGCAATTCAAGCCAAGCACCCAAGCGTTGGTGACGTGCGTGGGCTCGGATGCTTCTGGGCTATTGAGTTAGTGCGCGACCGTGACACACGCGAGCCTCTGGTGCCATTCAACGCAACAGGCGCAGATGCAAAACCGATGGCTGAAGTTCTTGCAGCTGCCAAAGCAAAAGGTTTGTGGCCATTCACTCACTTCAACCGCATGCATGTGACTCCGCCGCTTACTACAAGTGATGCTGAAATCGCTGAAGGCTTTGCAATCATCGATGAAGTTCTTGACATCGCCGATACGTATTACACCGGCAAATAGGTCTTAGCGGTTCTGCGGGAACCCAAGATCAACACTTGATGTACGCGGGTCTGGCCAACGTGACGTCACCACTTTGCTGCGTGTGAAGAAGTTGATTCCTTCAGGACCATACATGTGGTGGTCTCCGAACAAACTGTTTTTCCATCCGCCAAATGAGTAATACGACACAGGAACTGGAATTGGCACATTGATGCCGACCATTCCCACACTGATATCGAATTGGAATTCACGCGCCACTCCGCCATCGCGAGTGAACAGAGCAACACCGTTACCGAACTGGTTGGCGTTGATCAGCGCGACACCTTCGGCATATGACTTCACGCGAACAACATTCAGCACTGGACCAAAGATTTCTTCGTCGTAGCAACGCATGCCTGTCTTCACGCCATCAATAATGCTGGGGCGAATAAAGAAACCGTCTGCTGGCACATTGGTACGGCCGTCGACAACAACAGTTGCACCTTCGGCAGCAGCACCAGCAAGATAACCGGCCACTTTGTCGCGATGTTCTGCAGTGATCAGCGGGCCCATTTCGTTTGCAGAGTCACTTGCAGGCCCCACGGTGATTGCCGGAATTCGCTCTTGCACCTTTTTGATCAATGCATCAGCAACTGAATCAACAGCGAGCAACACCGAGATTGCCATGCAACGCTCGCCTGCTGAACCGTATGCCGCACT
>CAIYTS010000030.1 GCA_903929185.1 uncultured Acidimicrobiaceae bacterium | reverse complement strand
GCAACATTGCTGACTTTGCCCGTCATGATCGGCACAATCATTTATGTCTACGTTGACCACACACACGCAAAATTGATTTTCGGTGGCAACAAGGGAATTGAAACATTCTTGGGTTGGTCACTGTCTCAGCCAATGACATTTGTATTCGTCATCATGGCGCTCGGAGTTCTTGCAGAAGTCGCGCCTGTTACTGCGCGCACAGAGCAACCACTTCGCCCCATTGTTCTTGCCGGTATTGCTGTAATTTCAACAGCGGTGCTTGGTGCTGTTACTCAAACTGCGCACATCCTTGATTGGGCCGGAACAACAACAGATAAAGCACAGAGCGTTCTGCTGCATTCCATCTTTAACGGTTTGCCTTTGCTCGGTGTTCTCATTGTTATTCTTGTATCGCTCATGTGCTTGAAGGTCGGTACACCGCGAGTGACTGCGTCATTCGCCTTGTCGTTGCTCGGCGCACTGATGATCCTCATTGGCGTAGCAGGCAACATGCTGTACACATTGAAGGCAACATCGCTTGACGGCACAGTCTTTTCTGAAGGTGTTGTTGTGTACTTGGTGTACGGCGGCTTGTTGACCGCCTTAGGTGCACTGAGCCATTGGGCACCACTCTTGTGGGGACGCGCTATCGACAACGCAAAAGTTCTTGGGTTGGCACTAGTCGGATTGCTTGGAACGATTTTGGCTAGCTTCCCGCTGTATGTCGCCGGATTTTCAAAGCAGCCTGCAAACACGGTTATCGGATTTGATTACAACGGACCTGTAGCGCTCTGGAATGTTCTTACCGGTCTCGGACACGCACTCATACTTCTCACGGTTGTTGGCTTTGTCGCACTACTCATTGATGCAGTTCGAAATGGCACACCAGTTTCACAGGAGGCATCGGCATGACCATTGCATTACCAGCAGCTCCGGCACAGGCGCCACGTCGACAAATTCTTGTCGCAACGGCATTGGCCTCTGCATCAGCATTCATGCTCATCATCGGAATGGCTGCCATGTGGTTGAAGTTTCGTGCAGGTGCGCCAACACGTAGTTCATCTGATGGTTTGAAAATCATCAAAGATTGGATGCCAGCCGGGATCACCATTCCAGAAGTTGCAGCCAACGTGATGCTCATCACTTTCCCTGTCGGTGCCCTGATGGCGCAGTGGGCTGCGTACTCGGCAAAGCGCAACGATGCACCTCACCGTTCACTTGCTCTGGCCATCTGCTTTGTTATGGGACTTGCAATTGTCAATGCGCAAGTAGCTGTGTACAGCCAGATGAACATCGGACTTGCTGATGGAAAATTTCAGACCATGTTCTACGCAATTACCGGCACGGTGTTGCTGTTAGTTGTTGGAGCAATGGCTTTTAGTCTTGTGGCGTTCTTTCGGTCTGTTGGTGGTCGTGATAACGACACTGATGTGGTTAATGCCCACGCGCTCTATTGGTACTTCCTCACTGCAGCATTTGTTGTGGTGTGGTTCGTGGTGTACGTACAGAAGTAGGTCAAGATGTTTACCCCTGGTTCAAAATATTTCTTCGGCCTCACGGGCTTGTCGTTAATTTCGGCAATCTTGTACATGTTCTTAGTGAATCCGTCAGACCTCGGAGCAGTTGCGCTTCTTGGTCTCGCAGCTTCAGGCGCCTTGATTGGTGCAATGGCATTGTTCACTCGCGACGGTGATGTTTATACAGATGAAGAAGCAGTAGCGGCCAATGCCGTCGGTGGTTCACCGTCGTTCTGGCCAATCGTGTTCGCACTCGGAGCTGCGATTGTTCTTACTGGCCTGGCAACAGTGTCAGTTGTCTTTATTCTCGGAATAGCTGTCCTTGTTGGTGGCGGCGTTGAATGGACAATTCAGAACTGGGCTGATGGCGCATCATCAGATCGCGAATTCAACAAGTTCGCACGCACTCGTGCGATTAGTGCAATCGAATACCCAGGACTTGCCGCAGTTGGCCTTGGTGTTATCGCATTCTTCTTTTCACGTATCGTTCTTTCTGTATCGAAAGAAACCGGACCAATCATTTTCATCGTCGTAGCTACCGCAATTCTGGTAGTTGGCGTTCTTATTGCGACCAAGCCTTTTATGAAAGGCACTGTCACTGTTGTTGTAGCAGTCCTTGCAGTTGTCGCACTTGCTACTGCCGGAATTATTGCTGCGATGTCTGGTGAGCGTCACGAACTTGCCGTCGCTTCAGCGGAAGATCATTACGACGCAGCAAATCGTGAATGCGGAGAAGAAGAATCTGCCCATTACGACCATCTTGCAAACAACACTGTGTCACTACGTTCCGCAGTCACAGCCACCATCTTTGTAAAAGATGGAAAGGTGTACGCAGAAGCAATTGGTATGACTAAGAAAGTCGACACAGTCACAATTCCTCGTTCGAGTGCAACGTCTGTTATGTTCCGCAACCTTGATGAAGAGGATCACCGACTGGTCGTCAATTTGGGCTCAGCCAAAGTTGCCGAAACTGGAGTCGTTGAAAAAGTTGGTACATGCACACAACTCACCGGCAAGAACCAAGAACAAGTAATGACCCTCACAATTCCTAAGCCAGCAACAGAAGCCGAGCCGTACTCATTTACAGTTCCTGGTGCCACCGGAGAAATCAAGTTGGTCGTGCCGTGAGTCACTCAGTCTCCCCTCACACATCAGAAAAGGCTATGGATATCGTGAACAACGTGAAGGCTTCAAGTCACCGCATTCGTAACTCAATTACAACGATCTTCGGTGTAGTTGCGCTTGCTGGTTGCGCAACTAACGCGCCGCAAGATACATGGCAGCCGAAAGGCGAGAACGCTCAGATTATTAGCAATCTCCAGTGGATTGTTTTCCCAATGGCCGGCGTTGTCGGCATTCTGGTTTTAGCTTTTGCTATCTACACATTTTGGAAGTTCACCGATCGCGGACAGCCAATTCCTTCGCAGAGCCACGGTAAGCCGATTGTAGAAATCATTCTCACAATCATTCCCGCGCTT
>CAIYTS010000029.1 GCA_903929185.1 uncultured Acidimicrobiaceae bacterium | reverse complement strand
TTCTGCTTCAGCTGCTGGCATTCGCACGGTGTTGTTGCGCACAGGAATCGTGTTGTCGCCACAGGGCGGCGCGCTAAAGAAGCAACTGCCATTATTCAAATTGGGTCTTGGCGGCAAATTTGGAAACGGCAAACAATGGCAAAGCTGGATCTCCATCACCGACGAGGTCAACGCAATCATTCACTTGCTCACTTCACAATTGTCCGGCCCAGTGAACCTCACTGCACCACTTGCAGTAACCAATACCGAGTTCACACGCGTTCTTGCACATGTACTGTCACGACCTGCAATTCTTCCAATTCCTTCGTTCGGACCAAAACTGTTGCTCGGTGGTGAACTTGCAGATGCATTGTTGTTCACTGGCCAACGCGTTGTGCCGAACGCACTTGTTGCAGACGGCTTTCACTTTGCGCACCCAACACTTGATGTCGCATTGCGGGCACTGCTGAACAAATGACCGAAGAAACACTTCCGTCTTCTGCTGATGTAGTCATCGTTGGTGCCGGCCTTGCTGGGCTCACTGCTGCGCGCGTTCTTGAACAACATGGAATCTCTGCAGTATTGCTGGAAGCATCAGACGGCGTTGGCGGTCGTGTGCGCAGTGATGAAGTAGACGGCTTCATTCTTGACCGTGGTTTCCAGGTCATGCTCACTGCATACCCAGAAATCCATCGCCATCTCGATATTCCAGCTCTCGACTTTCGTGCGTTCGAACCTGGCGCATTGGTGTGGCGCGAAGGAAAAGGAACTGTTGTCGGCGATCCATTTCGGCGCCCGAAAACATTGAAGTCGACCACATTCGCGCCGATCGGTACGTGGGCAGACAAAGCACGCATTGCTCTTCTGCGTGCCAAAGTGAAATCAGCTGATCCACAGGCTCTGCTGCGCGGAGATGATGTCGACACCATTACCGCGTTGCGTGCTGCCGGGTTTTCATCCACCATGATTGACAGATTCTTTCGACCTCTCGTTGGTGGAATTCAACTTGATCCGCAGTTGCGATCATCACGTCGAATGTTTGACATCATTTTTCGCACACTTGCTACTGGCGATTCTGTGGTGCCAGCTAAAGGCATGGGGAAAATTACGGAACAACTTGCAGCATCTCTAAACACAACTCCCCTTTTTCTCAATACTCCGGTGGTGTCAACAACACCTGGGTCCGTCACACTTGCAAACGGACACACCATTTCAGCGAAAGCTGTAGTGGTTGCAACAGAAGGCCCCATCGCTTCCCAGCTACTCGGAATACCTGCAGTCGGTTCACGCAGTGCTGGGTGTGTGTATTTCGCAGCACCTACCGCACCTATTGACGGCGCATATGTCGTACTTGATGGCGAAGGAAAAGGCCCCGTGTACAACGTGGCAGTGATGTCGCATGTGAGCCCTTATTACGCGCCACATGGCCAGCATCTCGTCGCCGCCGCATTGCCAGGACTTGCTGATGGCGACCTTGAAGCGGCCGCACGGCGCCAATTGCGTAGTTGGTGGGGCCCAACAGTTGATTCGTGGCGCCACTTGCGCACGTATCGCATCCCACACGGGCAACCGAATCAAGACCCGCCATTCAACCCGCGACAGCGTGTGTCATTAGGTGACGGATTGTTTGTCTGTGGCGACCATCGAGACACTGGATCTATTCAAGGAGCAATGTTTTCTGGAAGACGATGCGCCGAAGCGGTGTCTGAATGGGTCAGACTGCAGTCATGACAATTGACCCAGCAAAAGTAGTTTCTCGCTCCACCATTGTTCCGGCTCCGGCACACATGATTTTTGATTTACTTGCAGATCCACGTCGTCACGGCGAAATTGATGGTTCGGGTTCTATCCAGTCAGCGCAAATCAATGCGCCAGAACGTTTGTCATTGAACGCAACGTTCGGCATGCAAATGAAAATCGGTGTTCGCTACAAGATCACCAACACTGTTGTTGAGTTTGAAGAAGGCAAAACAATTGCATGGCGCCATTTCGGTGGACACATTTGGCGCTACATCTTGGAACCAGTTGATGGTGGCACAAAAGTTACTGAACAGTTCGACTGGAACACATCTAAGTCACCGTTGATTCTGAAGTTGCGGAAGTCACCGCAAGACAATGCAAAATCGATTGAGAAGACTCTCGAAAATTTGGTGAAACGATTCGCTTAGCGAATATGACGTGAAACATCACGTCGTAAATACTTTCCGCGACCAATGCGGCCGAGGAATGTTCCCTTGTCAACAATTACTTCACCACGTGACAGCACGGTTCGCACACCGCCCTGCACACTGAGACCTTCATACGCTGAATAGTCAAGATTCATATGGTGAGTTTTTGCGCTAAGTACCGACGTTGCGTTCGGATCAAAAATAACAACGTCGGCGTCGTAGCCCTCTGCAAGAACGCCTTTCGCACCGAGACCAAACAACCGAGCAGGAGCAGTTGCACACACTTCCACCCATCGTTCTTCGCTGATGTGTCCGGCGACAACACCTTGATACACCAGGTCCATGCGGTGTTCGACACCACCAATTCCGTTTGGCACCACGTTGAATGCTTCACCGTTTGCCAACTTCTGTTCGCGCAGACAAAACGGACAATGGTCAGTGCTCACAACTGCAAGCTGGTCAATCCGTAGGCCTTCCCATAGATCTGCCTGATGATGGTCGTGGCGAGAACGCAACGGAGTCGAACAAATGAACCCTGCGCCATTTGGCCAGCCCTGTCCTAAATGCTCTTCTAGTGACAGATGCAAATACTGCGGGCATGTCTCAGCAAAAATGTTGGTACCGCGTGAACGGGCCTCAACTACTTCACGTAATGCGTGCGAACTAGACAAGTGCACGATGTACAAAGGTGCATTGCCTGCAACACGTGCCAACACCGCTGCGCGATGCACTGCTTCTGCTTCAAGCTCTGGCGGACGAGTAAGCGAATGAAATTCAGGGCCCGTATTGCCGGCAGCAACTGCTTGTTCAATCAATACATCAATGGCTAAACCATTTTCTGCATGCACCATTGCCATCATTCCGGTATCTGCGCACATTTGTAACGCACGCAGTATTTGTCCGTCATCGGAATACAGCCGTCCTGGGTATGCCATGAACAACTTGATGGATGCAACACCTTCACATTCAACAAGTGATCGCGTATCAATCAGAGCTTGGGCATCAACTCCACCGAGAACTTGATGAAGACCCCAGTCGATCACACACTGTGATTCTGCTTCTGCGAACCGTTTTTCAAAGGCCGTGAGCACTTGGCCACCGAGGCGTTGTTCCGAGAAATCAATAATGGTGGTAGTGCCACCATGAGCAGCCGCAATGGTGCCAGATTCAAATGAATCGGATGAAACCATGGTGCCAGTATCAAGCTGCATGTGAACGTGGGCATCAACTCCGCCAGGAATAACGAAACATCCAGCTGCATCAATCACCGTGTCATTCGGACCTGGCATTACGGCGTTAGCGGAGCGTGGCACCACAGAAAAGATGCGCTCGCCCTCGATGACCACATCAGCGGCTACCCGTCCTTCAGCATTGATAACGGTTCCGTTGACCACGATTGTGCGCACGAATCAAATCTAAACCCCCAAAGAGGTCTTCGGGGTGCTAAACACAATTGTCGTGACTACTGCTCTCCCCCTCGGCTTTTCCTCCTTCGTCACCAATGTCGGAGTGAAGGATTCAACGAAAGACTTCACGGTCGTCATGGCTGATGGCCCATGTTCCGCTGCTGGGGTGTTCACTCAGAGCAGATTTGCTGGCCCCAGTGTGGTTATTTCTCGTCGCAACGTGGCCAATCTGTCTGCACAAGCAGTTGTGGTGATTTCAAAGAATGCAAACGTGGCAACCGGCGAAGAAGGAACGCGCCACGCAGAAGAAGTCACTTCCTCAGTTGCGTCAGCACTCGGACTTACCAGCGACCAAGTGCTCATCGCATCAACCGGAGTCATCGGGCGCCTCTACCCCATCGACAACATTCGTGCCGGAATCGCATCTCTTCCTTTTCCACTGCCAAACAATGACGCAGACGATGTAGCTCGCGGCATCATGACCACAGACACCGTGCACAAGATCTCGTCAGTAACCATTGAGGGGTCATCAGCACGTGTGGTTGGCGTAGCCAAGGGTGTCGGCATGATCGAGCCAAACATGGCAACGCTGATTGCAATGGTTTTCACCGATGCAAAAGTTGAACCTCAGAAGTTAAACGACATCTTTCGCGGCGTCATCAACAAAACACTCAACTGCGTATCAGTTGATACAGATACCAGCACAAGCGATACAGCAATTGTGTTGGCAAGTGGCGCGGCAGGAACCGTTGATGACGCTGCGCTTACTGAAGCACTGCACACTGTTCTTCTTGACCTAACTAAAGCGATTGCACGCGATGGTGAAGGTGCAGAAACACTCATTGAAGTCACAGTTGACAATGCTCGCGATGCTGAACAAGCAAAGACCGTGGCCAAATCGATTGTTAACTCACCGCTCGTCAAAACTGCCGTGCATGGCGCAGACCCAAACTGGGGTCGCGTTGCAATGGCAGTCGGTAAATGCAGCCAATACACAGACATCGACCAAGAAAAAGTAATAATCCGGTTTGGCACACAAGAGGTGTACCCCACTCGCGTTGATGAATCAGGACTTGAGCAACTCAGTCAGTACATGCGTGGTGACGATGTCACTATTCATGTGTCACTACATACTGGTTCAGCAACTGCAACCGTGTGGGGCTGTGACTTGACTGACGGATACGTTCGAATCAACGCCGACTACACCACGTAGCTATGAGTACCGTTCGGTCTGTACATCGTTCTCCCGTTCATGGATTCTCAAAAGAGTCCGCCGAATCAATCACTTTGCTCACTGGCCTCGGAGTTGAGGGTGACGCCCATTGCGGAGAACTAGTGAAACATCGATCTCGAGTTGCTGCAGATCCATCACAACCAAACCTGAGACAAGTGCATCTCATGATGGGTGAAACTCTTGATGGCGAGAACGTTCCTGATGGTGAACTGGGAGAGAACATCACAACATACGGAATTGATCTTCATGCCCTGCCAACAGGAACACTGATGTCTATTGGTGATTCAGTCATCGAACTCACTGGGTTACGCAATCCATGTGCCCAGATCAATACGTATCGCGATGGACTTCTGTCAGCTTTTCGTTCAGAGAATCCAGACGGCGGAACTATTCGACGTGCAGGCATCATGGCCATCGTTATTGATGGGGGCTCCATTCGTGTTGGGGATGAAATTCACATCAAGATCCCTCACGGCACATCAGAGCCACTTCGCCCCGTGTAATTAGCGGGCGCTGAAGTATTCGAAGATTCGTTCGCGATACGGCGCAATGCTCTTGTATTGCGCAACGTCTACAGGAATCTTATTAATGATGTCGCCGATGTCATGCACGACTGCATAGTCACGAGTAATGAAATCACTCAACTTCTCTACGAATGTTCGAATCGTGAACAGAATCGCACCGGTATCCGGCAAGCGACGCAATGTTTGCCATTCCGTTCGAAACCACATGTCACCAATTGCCATGTCCGGCGTGTGGGGCGGAATATCAGGTTGAAAGAGTGCCGGATGATTGCTAATTCCCCAATTGGTGCGCCACATTGGTTTTTCAACGTTCATTCGTTTCAGTACTGCGTTCACAGGAGAATCAAGGTCTATGTCGTATCGAGCAACAGGCATATGAATCGACGCCATGGTGCCGCCGATCTTTTC
>CAIYTS010000028.1 GCA_903929185.1 uncultured Acidimicrobiaceae bacterium | reverse complement strand
AATCCGCAACTAAAACAATTTGCATTCCATTGGAGCCTTCGACGCGCACACATGCTGAGCGAAGGAGGTGCGCATGGCATTCATGTGTTCTCTCGTTGTTGCCGCGGGACTCTCGGTAACTCCTCTTCCCTCTGCACAAACTGTTGCTGAAACTCTCTTGTTTCATACTTCATTGCCGACTTTTGTATCCATTGCCGATTCGCCATTGCGCGATGTGCGACTTGATTGGGGTACCGACGGTTGCTCTGCACCAATTGTGCAAAGCACTGGCAGAAGTTTTGATTTCTACGATGCGTGTCGGCGTCATGATTTTGGATATCGCAACATGAGTCGCTTCAAAAATGGTCGAGTATGGACTGAGGCGCTTCGGTTACGGATTGACGAACAATTCCGAAAAGACATGCGGAGCAGCTGTGCTACTCGTGACGTGATTACACGAACGCAATGTCTTGCCTGGGCCGAGACATTCTTTCGTGCGGTACGACGTTTTGGCGCGCCGTAATTTACGCTGTAGTGATGGCATCAATCAGTTGGTGCAAAAGTCGACCCGTCGCGCCCCACACGGTTTCATCATCTAATTCAAAAAAATGAATATTGATCTCGCCGCGCTCTGTTGACCACCACTCGTTACGGTACGTATCCGTACGAGCAAGATTATGCAACGGCACAGTCATGATGCGCGCTACTTCTCCAGGGTCTGCACGAAGAACTGGTTCACCAGTGACCAAAGCGACGACTGGTGTGATGTGACTATTGCTCACAAAGGTGGCGATTGGTTCAAGCGTTCCGATGATGGTGACTACTTCATGTGGTAGTGCCACTTCTTCATGAGCTTCGCGCAGTGCAGTCTGGTGTGGAGTTTCATTCACTTCCATGCGACCACCGGGAAAAGAGATTTCACCTTTGTGACTACGTAAATGATCTGCGCGGCGTGTGAGCAAAACTGACGGACCATCTTTCGTGACGAGTAAAGGAATAAGAACCGCAGAGGGTCGAGACGATGCAACCCATTCTTGATTCAAGTCAAGATTTGCGGGTTGGTCTGATGCAACATGCAAATGAAGACGACGACTGATTTCCTCCATGTCATTCAAGACAGAAAAATCACGATTCATCCATTCAGGATGTTCGCCGAGGCGCCAGTTATCAGGGCGCGGAATGTTTTGATTACCTCCGCGTCGTTGATTCACGATGCTGTAGGAGTCCAACCGCTTGATTTAAGTTCAGCAAGTATTTCTGCGAGCCCGGCTGTCTTTAAGTTGGCGAGAACGCGACCTGGCATCTCTTCGCCTTTTTCAAAAGCATCCCATGCGGTGATCAATTTATTGAGGTCTGGTGCTGGTCGTTCGAAAGCCATGCCCGAAGCGTACCGACACAAAGCCCTGTGCCACCGCTGTCACCACAAGTGTGAGGCGAGACGTGAGATCTAATGAAGCAATAGCCGCCACTAAGACAGCACTGAGGGCTATTCCAAAACCCACTGCACGATGAGTAGGTGGCCGCAAGACATGAAACGCAGCAAGTGAACCGTCAGAAATTGCGGCGTTCACGACAATGGCAATAGCAAAGACAATAAGCGTGGCTGGTCGCTCGGAATGAGTTGCCGACATAGCGAGAGCAAAACCAATGACATATTCACAGAGCTGTATTAGCCACATGCCTTTGGTGCGTTGTTTCATGAAGTACAGAGTACGCCGTAGAAATATTGATGGCCCGGACCAAAAGGTCCGGGCCATCAACGGGAGGCTCTGGGTGCAACACACCCTGAAATGTTTT
>CAIYTS010000027.1 GCA_903929185.1 uncultured Acidimicrobiaceae bacterium | reverse complement strand
GTTGTGAACGAAGCATCATGCATCAAGATCGAAAAAGATGTTCCATTAGAAAAGGCATGTCTTCTTGGTTGCGGTGTAGTCACCGGTTGGGGTTCTGCTGTGTATGCAGCTGACGTTGCTCCTGGCGACACAGTCGTTGTCGTCGGCGTTGGCGGTATCGGTGCAAACGCAATTCAAGGAGCTCGCCTTGCAGGTGCAAAGCGCATTGTTGCAATCGACCCTGTTGAGTTCAAGCGCGAAAAGGCTATGGAATTTGGCGCAACACACACCGCGTCTTCAATGGCTGAAGCATTGCCATTGTTGCAAGACCTCACATGGGGAACCATGGCGAACAAAGTCATCATGACAATGGGCGTCGGTAACGGACAAATGATTGGTGAAGCAATGGCACTTGCTGCAAAGCGCGGCCGTGTTGTTGTCACCAACATTCACCCAGCATTTGAAATGGGTGGCGCAAACATGAGCCTTCTTGACCTCACACTGATGGAAAAGCAGCTTGTTGGTTCATTGTTCGGTTCAGGTAACCCACGTGCAGACATTCCGAAGCTTCTTGGCTTGTACCGCGAAGGCCAACTTGATCTTGATGGTCTTGTCACTAAGACATACAAGCTTGAAGACATCAACGAGGGCTACCAAGACATGCGTGATGGCAAAAACATCCGCGGAGTTTTGATCTACTAAAACACAACAACCAGAAATGGTTCACAATTCCAGGGGGAAACAACAATGAAGTCACGCGCAGCAGTTTTGTACGGGATTGATCAACCATGGGTGGTTGAAGAAATTGAAGTCGATGATCCAAAAGCCAATGAAGTATTGGTGAATTGGAAAGTGGCCGGAATGTGCCACTCAGACGAACACTTCGTCACTGGTGACATGGTTCCCCCGAAGGAACTATTGGCCATGATGGGTGTCGACGACTTCTTTCCATTTATTGGCGGGCACGAAGGTGCTGGCGTTGTTGTGAAACTTGGACCTGGTGTCACCACGTTGCAAGTGGGCGATCACGTGTCAGCAAGCTTCGTTCCATCATGTGGTCGTTGTCGGTACTGCTCTACTGGTCGACAGAACTTGTGCAACTTGGGTGCAGGCACTTTGACCGGCGGAATGATTACTGATGGCACACACCGTCATCATGTGAAAGATGGTCGCCCTGTAAAACTGATGGCAAAGCTCGGAACATTCTCAGAGTTCGCCACTGTTGCAGAAGCATCACTGATCAAGGTTGAAAAAGATTTGCCACTCGATTGTGTTGCGCTCGTTTCTTGCGGTGTTGCAACTGGTTGGGGTTCTGCTACCAACCGTGCGGATACACAACCTGGCGACACCGTCGTTGTAGTTGGTATCGGCGGAATTGGTATCAACGCTGTACAAGGTGCACGTATGGCTGGTGCAAAGCGCATCATTGCTATTGACCCTGTTGAGTTCAAACGTGAAAAGGCCATGGAGTTCGGTGCAACGCATACGTATGCATCAATGGCTGAAGCAATTCCTCATCTCATGGAATTGTCATGGGGCGAAATGGCTGATCGTGTCATCATGACCCCTGGCGTTCTTCATGGCGACATGATGGGCGAAGCAATGACAATGGTGGGCAAGGGCGGCACTTGTGTTGTTACTGCCATTTCACCAATGGATGAAACCAGTGCAGACATCAACTTGTTCCAGCTTGCAATGTGGAACAAAGAAGTTAAGGGCACCATTTTCGGAAGCCTGAACCCACGTGCTGATATTCCTAAGTTGCTCGACATGTATCGCGTCGGAGACCTCAAGCTTGATGAACTCATCACAAAGCGTTACACGCTTGATGAAATCAACGAGGGGTACCGTGCGATGCGCGAGGGCGAAAACATTCGCGGCGTCATAGTCAATGGCTAAGTCGTCGTTGCGCACGGCGCTTTCAACTCAAGTCGTCGGACGTACTCGTGAAGTAGAACTGGTGCTTGCGGCTCTTGCTGCTGATCGCCATGTTTTACTGGAAGGCCCTCCGGGCACAGGTAAATCAACATTGTTGCGCGCCGTAGCCCAGGGCCTTGGCATCGGTTTTGAATTTGTAGAAGGCAACGCTGAGTTAACACCGGCACGCCTTGTAGGCCACTTCGACCCAGCGCGAGTACTGAATGATGGGTATGACCCAAGCATCTTCGTTGACGGAGCACTAGTTAGCGCTATGCGTGACGGATCACTTCTGTATATCGAAGAGATCAACCGCATCCCTGAAGAAACATTGAACGTTCTCATAACAGTCATGAGCGAAGGTGAACTAAATGTCCCACGCCTTGGTCGCGTGGTGGCTACACATGGTTTCCGCATGGTGGCCGCAATGAACCCATTTGATGCAGTCGGTACCGCGCGTATCTCAAGCGCGGTGTATGACCG
>CAIYTS010000026.1 GCA_903929185.1 uncultured Acidimicrobiaceae bacterium | reverse complement strand
CTCTTCGAAACTTTCAGCACAGTCACCGGCTTGCAATAGGAACGCATTGCCTGCAGCTACTTGAGCAAGTGATGCCTGCAATGAACGGGCCTCGCCTGCAAACACCAATGGTGGATAGCCAGCAATTTGTGAAAGTGCGCGATCGCGCGCAACAACATCAGGCCATTCAGGCTGTTGTTCAGCAACTGATGATTGCCATGAAGAAGGTGTCCAGCTACGAGCCATAGTTTCCTAGCCTTGCGCCAAATGAGGGGTCAGCGCAATGGGAATTAATAAGTAATTACTGTCAGACTGCGAGGATGCGCTCGGCATCGTCACGCAGACCTTCAACAGCACGGCTCACAAGGCGACGAGCAGCTTCGGCTGTGACGCCCAAGTCTTCGCCGACTTCGCGGAAGCTCTTGCGCTCACCGTCAAGAAGTCCGAAGCGGGCTTCAACGGCGTAACGGGCACGATCATCGAGGGTGCCAAGAAGTTCGTCAAGAAGTTCGGTATCAACCATTGCCATGACGGCGTCTTCAGGAGTTCCTTGGCCGTTAGCCATGAGGTCACCAAGAGTTGCATCGCCATCGTCGCCCACGGTCTTGTCAAGAGAGACAGGAGTGGTGAGGCGGTGAAGTTCTGCGTTGCCGGCATCAAGAGTTTCGCCGTCGCCTGAAGCCTGGCGCAATGCTGCACGAAGGCTGGCGGAACGATCACCAGGAATACGGATGAGGCTTGCCTTTTGGTCAAGTGCACGGCCGATGGCCTGACGGATCCAGAAGGTTGCATACGTAGAGAACTTGAAACCACGGCGCCAGTCGAACTTGTCAACTGCGTGCTCGAGACCAAGGTTGCCCTCTTGAATGAGGTCAAGAAGGTCCATGCCCTGTGGCAATGGGTAGCGACGTGCAATGGACACGACGAGGCGAAGGTTTGAACGGATGAAGCGATCCTTTGCTGTGGCTGCATTGCGCAGGTCACGGCGAAGGGCTGCTCCGCGCTCGCCAGCTTCAAGGCGTGTAGCGGCATCACGGCCGGCTTCGATGGCCTTAGAGAGCTCGCGCTCGTCTTCAGCAGTAAGAAGGGCAACTTTGCCGATGTCGTTTAGATAGAGACCAATGGAGTCATTCATGATGCAGTGTTCAACCGTGTATTCGTAGGGCTTGTTCCCATGTGTTCCGTGATATCGGGCACATGAGACCAACAAGGAGGGGCTCCTAGTCGGGGGGATTGGAGACATTACCAGTGTTAGTTGCCCTTTGCTAGAGGCGGAGCAAGAAATTTCTTTTATGCGGACAACCGCCACCCGATTGCTCCTACACTCGCCACGTGACTAGTGCTGCGCCCCGCCGTTTGGGGATCCTCGGGGGGACCTTTGATCCACCACATGCGGGACATGTGGCCGCAGCTGTGGCGGCGCAAACCCAAGTGGGGCTTGATGACGTAGTTCTGATGGTGGCAAACGAGCCGTGGCAAAAAGTGGGCGACCGTCAGGTGACGTCAGCACAGGTGCGATGGGAAATGACTGAGGCCCTTGTTGAGGAAATATCAGGATTGCGGGCTGATGATCGAGAAATTCGACGGGGCGGTCCAACGTTTACTGTCGACACCCTGGAAGAAATCCTCGCTGAACAGCCAAACACCGAGATCTTTCTCATTGTGGGGGCTGACACGGCCGAACGCTTGGAGACATGGCATCGTGCCTCTGATGTAGTCAGGCTCTCTACGATCGTCATAGTGAATCGCGATAAGTCAACCAATGCGGCCCCGGGGTTTCTTCGTGATGCACGAGTGCTGAATGTGACGATGAATCCTGTTGACGTGTCAAGCAGTGGCATTCGTGATGCAGTCGCGCGTGGCGAGTCAATTGAATCTTTGACATCGTCATCAGTCGCATCGATCATTCGTGACCATTCGTTATATGTAGGTACTCAATGACCGCAATTCCTGCGCGCCGACGTCGGCGCATGATTGCAGCCATGGTGACATCTGGGTTATCGGTTATCGCGCTTCCTGGTGGTTTATTTCTTGGAACAAACTCGCTGCTTCATGCATCGGGTGGAAACAGTATTGATAGTCGCGGCACTGTAGACATTCCATCGTCGGTGGTAGAGATGCTTGCGGTTGTTAACTCGCGTAATGAAGTTGCATCTCTTGCATTGCTTGCAGTGACTCCCGAAGGAAAAGGCGGAACAATCGTCTCCATTCCTGTTGGTTCCATGGCCGATGTTGCAAAGACAGAACAACCACGCCGCATTGGTGATTCATATGCAACTGGCGGCTTGGAAGCGTTAAAGACTGACGTTGAGAATTTGATGAACATCACTGTTGATTTTGCTGACGATATGACGGCTACCGAATTTGCAGCAGTGATAACAAGTGTTGGCACGCAACCTGTGGTGTTGCAGCAACCAGTGACCGATACTGGTGCTGATGGCACAGCGGTTGTTGTTCTTGAAGCTGGTTCTTCCACTGCCACTCCAGACCTTCTGGCAGCAGGGCTCGCATCGTCTCAAACCGGAACACCCGAATCTGCACGCTTGCCTCAAGTAAAAGCATTATGGAATTCCATTGCTCGTGCTGGCGTGACTATTCCTACGCCAGAAGTCAACGGGTCAACGTCATCTATCTCACCACTTGATGCGAGTGTTTTTACGTCGACTGCTGCTTTTGTGAGTGCACTTTTGAAGGGGGAAATTGACGTATGGCAATTCTCCTCAACATTGTTTACAGATGCAGTTCGTAATCCCAACCACGTTGATTTATACGGACTTGATGGTGGCGAAGTCCTAATGGTGATGGCGAGTGTTGTCCCGAGTGCATTAACAGTGACATCGAGCAACGTGGCTGTCATGGTTGATATTCCGTTTGCGAGCGCAGTAGTGGCAAAAGAAGTTGTCACTCGTTTGGCTTTTTTGGGCGCCAATGTGGTGTTGATTCGTCAATCTCCTGATCTGGCGACCGAGCGCACAACGGTGTACTACAACGATTCCATTGCAAAAACGGAAGCCGAGGACTACTCAACACTTCTCGGCCCACTCGAGTTCACGGAAAGCAAAGATGTCATCTCTGGCGTGAACCTCCGTATCGTCTTGGGTAACGATTTTGTTGCGTTCCTTGGCCAAGGGTCATCGACCAGCACCTCGACCACCAGTACAACGGAGCCCAAGTGACCGACACCACCAATACAGATGCTGCAGCCGCGGACCTCAACTCTCTTGAACTGGCAGTCTTTATCGCCAGAGTGATTGATGAAAAGCAAGGAGAGAACACCATCGTTCTTCCCGTTGGCCCAGTCGTTGGCATCACCGAATACTTCATTGTCACTAGCGCCTCAAACCCGCGGCTCGTTCGTGCGATCACCGACTCTGTGCTCAACAATGTGCGCGAAGCAGTGGGCAAGGGGCCGCTTCGTTCAGAGGGAACCCGCGAACAGCAGTGGGTCTTGATCGATTACGGCGACGTCGTCGTGCATATTTTTATTGACGAAATGCGCCGGTTCTACGAAATCGAGCGCCTGTACAAAGACATTGTCCCAACGCCCTGGGCATAACGGTGTGTAGAGTTATGAGTTCCGGATACGGGGCTGTAGCTCAGTTGGCAGAGCGCTTGCATGGCATGCAAGAGGTCAGGGGTTCAATTCCCCTCAGCTCCACAACATGGTGTGGTCACTAGGATTGCCGAAGATGGCAATTGACAATCAAGCAGTGGCGAAACGCCTTGAAGTACTTCGTCTTCGCGATGCTGAACTCGGCCTGAAAGCTGAAATTGCTGCAGATGAATACCGGGCTGGCCTACCTGATGTGGTGAAGCCCTATGAGTTTCCTTTCACCGCGCCCTTCGAGGAGTTTTATCCGTCGTTTGTTTATATGAACCCTCATAAGAGTTCTCATGGTGCGAAGTTAGAAATCACTGTGATGAAGCAAAGTGGTTTGTACATTTTTGTTCCTCAGAATTGTGTTATTTCGACATCACTTTCAGAGATTTTGGAACAAGTTGGTGACGCCGACTTTGCATATGCCGACTCTTTTCATTTTGACCCGGCGGATCCTTCACAGTTCACTCATCAACTTCGGCCGGGTTGGTCGCCAGAGCGTCTTCGTGGGCACTGTTATGTAGGTGATGTCGTAATCGCCTCAAAGAAACTTGTGAAGCGAGCAGGAGGCAAGAAATTCCTTTCCACGCTTAGTTCGCATGATCGCTCATTGCGTCTCAGCGAAATTGCAAAGTCACCGACACATGTCTCTGCGCTGTTGTACGGATCGCCAATTGAGAACCGAAATCCTGATGTAGATGTCGAAGCTGTCGCATCGCATTGTCGCCGCACTGGAATTGATGCGCAAGTTTCACTATGCGCTGATGGGGTTGCGGTCAAAGTGATTCGTAATCGTGCCCGTAAGTCTTCAGTATGTGCGATTATGCCGACACGTGGAACATCTGCGGAGGTTTTTGGACAGCGAGTTGTGTTAGCGGCTCATTCCATTCAAAAACTGCGTGAAATATCGACCATCGGTGATATTGAATTGATAGTTGTTGTGGATGGTGACACGCATGAATCCGCAATTGAGGAAATTGCCAAGTCGGCAGGGGGAAATGTTTCGTTCATCACGTATGACAAACCGTTTAACTTTGCCGAAAAGATAAATCTTGCAGCCGTTCAGACGGATGCCGACTATCTCTTGTTTGTCAATGACGACACAGAAATCATTACGCCTGAAATTATTGCGACTTTGTTGTCCTATTTCGAAGATCCATCCGTTGGCATGGTGGCTCCAATGCTGAAATATGAAGACGGCACAGTTCAGAGCGCCGGTCATCTATTGAATCCCATTCCGTTTGACCTATATCGAGGTGCTGAACTTCGTCCTGATGCGGCGTTTGGCATTTTGAATGTTGCGCGTGAAGTTTCCAGCGCGATTGCGGCCTTTTCCATTACTCCACGCAAGGTATTTGAATTAGCTGGGGGGCTGAGTGTGCTTTTCCCTGCCGATTACAACGACATTGACTACTGCCTCAAACTAGACATGCTCGGCTACCGCACTATTTTCACTCCGCATGCTGAGAGTTTTCATTTTGAATCAAAGACAAGAACTCCTGGACAAAAACCAGAATCAGTTGCGCTGCTGGGCCAGAGATGGCAACACCAGATCGAGAATGACCAATACGGAAATAAGTATCTGCAGCCGTTTCAATCGTCATGGAAGTCAAACCACGACTCAGATTGGTCACTGCGTGAAGCAATGGGCACAACTGGTGTGACTTCATGATTATCGACCTGCAGTTGAATCAGGGTTCTGCGTCGTGGCCACTGTTGCGTGACGCTGGCATCGCCGCCGAAGAAGCCGGGTTCGGCGCATTATGGAACCTGGATCATTTCTCTGG
>CAIYTS010000025.1 GCA_903929185.1 uncultured Acidimicrobiaceae bacterium | reverse complement strand
TTCTTGCCTATGCATGCAACTAATGCGGATGAATAGATCAAGCTTTGTGGATCACGCCCGATAGAGGTACATGCAGTGCGCACTCGCTCACACTGTTCTGAGAAGCGCTCGATACCAGAAAATGGAATGTTGAACTCTGCTGCATACCGTGCGGCCAACATGGGTGTGCGCTTTGGCCCACCGCCTCCAACGATGATCGGCGGGGGAGACTGCACTGGTTTTGGCAGTGCAGGTGAATTTGCGATTGTGTAGTGCTTGCCCGAGAAATTGAACTGCTCACCATGTGGTGTGTTCCATAAGCCTGTGATTACCGCCAATTGCTCAGTCAAGATGTCAAAGCGTTCGCCGAGTGGCGCAAAAGGAATTCCGTATGACGAGTGTTCAATGCCATACCAGCCAGCACCGAGACCAAGTTCAACTCGACCATTTGACATGTCGTCGACATTGGCGACACTGATTGCTAGTACTCCCGGGTTACGAAAAGTGGCCGAGTTCACCAATGTGCCTAGACGAATGGTTGATGTCTCACGAGCGATACCAGCAAGCGTGATCCATGCATCTGATGGGCCTGGCAAACCTGAGAAATGATCACCCATCACTTGGTAGTGGTCACTGCGAAAGAATGCATCGAAGCCGAGGCGTTCGGCACGTTGTGCCACTGCGAGAAGTTGGGCGTAGCTAGCGCCTTGTTGTGGTTCGGTAAAGATGCGTAGTTTCACGCACTCAATCTATTACCCGGTCACCGTGGTGGTTGTAGTTGGATCAGTGGTTGACGGTGCAGTCGCAACGGTTGTGGTTGTCGTGGAGGTTGTCGTGGTGGTTGTGGCAGATGCGCCTCGACCGTAATGGATATCGAGTGCCTTTTTGATGTTGCGAGCCAATTGAAGGCCACCGAATCTATTCATATGAACTGAATCGGGTGAAAACCAATGACTATTCTTTCGGGCGATTTTTTCCCAATCGAGTATTTCCATATGGAGTCTGTTTTGTTCATTGCGAACAACGACGTTGAACATTCTGTTCTTGATTTGAACGTTTCCATCTTCTCGATACGTGAGCCAGATGAGTGTTGCGCCTTGTGATTTCACTTCACGTGCCACTTTTCTGATAGCGGCACCTAGATATGAATTACCGGTGTCGTTGTAACCAGTAGCAACTACGTACACCTCAATGTTGTCATGACGGTGGCTCACGATTCTTTCAAGTGCGCTTAGTTGGGAAGTGGGGCTACAACCTTTGTCAATAATTTGCTGGCATCCCCATGTCTCAAGAATGGCGTTGTATTGGCTAGTCCATAACGGCTTCATTGATTCGGGTGCCCAGCGAAGAACATTGGCCACAGAGTCGCCGACAATGACGATGTTGCTTGTTTTGCGAATGGCGTGAGCGTTTGTCGATGACCAGAACGGGATGACAAGAGCCGTAACTATCGCAGCAATTCGCAGACGTACGAAAGTTGACATAATGCAACTCTATGCCGTGATCGCAGACCAGTCGTGGTGGAGGTTCTGAAGTTGTTCAGGAAGTCGAACGAGATGTCGTTGTGAAATTGGCGGCAAGACAGTGCGGACCGCAATTGCATTGTTGAGTGCAGAAGGAACGTGGTGGCTGACTCCAAACATGATGCACCGTTGCAAAGCGCGCATGAATGGATTGTGGCGTCCTTCTGTGCAAGCAACTCCGATACAGCGTGCCAATTCGTTCATCTCGATGGAGTATCCCTGTGGCTCATGGTCAAGCCCGGTCGCGAGACGGCGCAATAGCCATGTTGCCGTTGGTCCGAGAACGGGCAGCCAGAACATCTCTATATATGGATCGCCAATTGTGAAGCCGTTTGCTTCGATAACCGGGTCATGCCATGGGCGCACCTCGAGCTGGCCGTTTGTGTTCAATACCGATGGTTTCATAGTTCCTCGAATTCGTCTTGGTACTTCTCTATGTGTGCATGTCAGGCAGAATAAGGACGGTGAAAGATGAACAAATTTCTGAGGCGGACATAGAGCAGGTCACACAATGGTTACGAGACGCAGAGCGAATCGTGGTGTTTACCGGGGCTGGTATTTCTACTGATTCAGGCATCCCCGATTTTCGCGGCCCGAATGGCTTGTGGACTCGTAATCCGTTGGCGGAAAAGACCTCGACGTTGAGCTACTACCTAAACGACCCTGAAGTGCGAAAAGTTGCCTGGGAAGGCCGCGTGCGAAACTTCAATGGAACCGCACAGCCAAATGATGGTCACCGTGCGCTCGTTCATATGCAGAACGCTGGAAAATTGTCGGCAGTCATTACTCAGAACGTTGACGGCTTACATCAGGACTCAGGAATTGAGCCGATCAATGTTGTGGAAGTGCATGGCACTATCAAATTCGGACGCTGTTGGGAATGCAACGACCGTCGACCGATGAAGTACTTCATTGACCGCGTGATTGCCGGTGAAGAAGATCCACACTGCGAACTATGTGGGGGCGTTGTCAAGAGCGATGCCATTTTGTTTGAACAAGCGCTCGTGCCTGAAGTAATTGACAGAGCATTTGATGAAGCAGGGCGGTGCGACGTGTTGTTAGCAGTGGGGTCAACGTTGGCTGTTGGTCCTGCTAATCAAGTGGTGCCCCGAGCCAAAGCAAGTGGCGCCAAGGTGGTCATTGTGAACGGTGACGCCACCCAGATGGACGGCTATGCACACATGCTCTTGCGCGGCAGTATTAGCCCCATTTTGCAGGCTCTGGTTGCCGGTGCTGGATTCCTGACTTAGTCGGTAGGGTTTTGGGTCATGGCAACCTTTCGTGACCTCTTGGCTGATGCCAAATCCCACATCGTCGAAATTGATACAGCAACTGCCGAGGCACGTATTGAAGCCGGCAATGTTTTTGTTCTTGACGTTCGTGAAC
The DNA here is from genome assembly GCA_903929185.1 of uncultured Acidimicrobiaceae bacterium. Lineage (GTDB taxonomy): Bacteria > Actinomycetota > Acidimicrobiia > Acidimicrobiales > Ilumatobacteraceae > UBA2093. The sequence continues at coordinate 1,623 of CAIYTS010000025.1, read as the reverse complement.
CAGACGAATACGACGAAGGCGCTCTTGCTAATGCAGTTCACATTCCTCGCGGACATCTGGAAGCGCAAATTGAAGCGCGAGCCCTTGATCGTGATCAGACAATTGTTGTGTATTGCGCAGGGGGAGTGCGTAGCGCATTTGCTGCTCGCACATTGCAGGAACTTGGTTACAGCGACGTGTTGTCGATGGCTGGTGGTTTCGGCAAGTGGAAGGACGAAGGCCGTGCATGGCGTCAGCCAGTCACGTTGACTGCTGATCAGCGCAATCGCTACCAACGCCATCTGTTGTTGCCTGAAGTAGGCATTGAGGGCCAAGCCAAATTGTTAGGTGCAAAAGTACTGATGCTTGGTGCAGGTGGACTTGGGTCACCTGCCGCGTTGTATTTGGCAGCAGCCGGAATTGGCACGCTTGGCATTGTTGATATGGATGATGTTGATGCATCGAACTTGCAGCGCCAGATTTTGCACAACATGGATCGCATTGGTCAGCGCAAAGTTGATTCAGCACGTCAAACAATTGAAAAATTGAATCCTGATGTCACGGTGAAGACTTATGACGTTCGATTGACCGCAGAAAACATCATGGAAATCATGAGCGAATATGACATCGTGGTTGACGGTGCAGATAATTTTCCAAGCCGCTATTTGCTGAACGATGCCAGCGTGAAATTGGGAATCCCTGTTGTTCACGGAAGCATCTTTCGCTTCGAAGGAATGGTGTCGGTATTCCATCCATTGCGTGGGCCTACGTATCGCGACATGGTTCCGGAACCGCCTCCTGCAGAATTTGCACCGTCGTGTGCAGAAGCTGGCGTTCTCGGCGTGCTGCCAGGAATCATTGGTTCCATTCAGGCTCTTGAAACCATCAAGGTTCTCCTTGATCTTGGCGAGCCGCTGATTGGACGCATTCTCACTATCGACACAACTGAGATGTCGTTCCACGTTTTCAAGCTTCGTGCTGACCCACAGAACCACGTTGTATGGGAAAATCGCGATCGTATTGAAGTGCGCGACCTCGATGGTCTCTGCGCCCCCTGGCTTAGCCACTAGCGTTTACTAAATGACAGCACGCATCGTTATTGTCGGTGCCGGATTTTCCGGTGCTGTTATTGCACGTGAATTAGCAGAAGCAGGCATCGCATCTTGGGTGGTCGATGGGCGCTCACATGTTGCAGGAAATGCACATACCGAACGACGCACCAATGGCGTCATGGTTCATGTCTACGGACCGCACATTTTTCATACAGCCGACAAACACGTGTGGGAGTACATCAACAAGTACGGCGACATGATGCCCTACAACCACCGCGTGAAGGCAACATCGGGCGGGCATGTGTATTCATTGCCGGTGAACTTGCACACCATTAATCAATTTTTTAATACCACCATGTCGCCGGCCGAAGCTGAGCAGTTCATTACGGAGCGCGCCGATTCAAGCATTGGAACGCCTGTCAGTTTTGAAGATCAAGCCCTCAAATTTGTGGGTCGAGATCTGTATGAGGCCTTCTTCAAGGGATACACCCAGAAGCAATGGGGAGTGTCTCCAACAGAATTACCAGCCTCAATTTTGGCTCGGTTACCGGTGAGATTTTCCTATGAGGACAGTTACTTCAATCATCCGTAC
>CAIYTS010000024.1 GCA_903929185.1 uncultured Acidimicrobiaceae bacterium | reverse complement strand
GGAAGAGTGAGAGCGTCAGCAGCATCGGCAAGCGACAACGCGAATTGCAGTTCAGCTGCGAGGTCTATTGCGTTCGAAGTCATAGCCCCACGCTATTGCATGAGGCGGGTGACAGCTGCGGTAATTCCGGCAGCGTCGAGGCCATATCGGGCCAGAATCACATCAGGTTTGTTGTGCTGGATGAACTGTGTAGGAATACCAAGTGACTCAACACGAGTTGCGGGGTTCAGTGCATGAATGGCAGTTGCAATAGATGCGCCGATGCCGCCATCAAGAATGCCGTCTTCAGCAGTAAGAACTGTGGTGTGTGATGCTGCAAGTGAAATCATGGCGGGGTCTAGTGGTGCGCAGCAACGAACATCAATCAGAGTGGCGTTGATGCCAGCAGCAGTTAGTGAGTCAAGTGCTTTTTCTGCAGCGCCGACCATTTTGCCGATTGCAAGAATGGCAATGCGGCCATCACCAGTTGCGAGTGTGTGCGAAGTGGTGCCGGAACCGATTGCAGCATTGCCGACGGAACGCGCGGTGCCTTTCGGGTAACGAATAGCAACGGGGCCTTCGTTTGCCAGTGTCATTGCATCGTGCAGCATCTGTTGCAGTTCCTCAACACATGACGGAGCTAGTACGCGCATGCCGGGAACTTTGGAAAGTAATGCCATGTCGTAGACGCCGTGATGGCTTGGGCCGTCATCGCCAGTGATGCCTGCGCGGTCGAGACAAAAGACAACAGGCAGACGATGCAATGCAACGTCGTAGACAACTTGATCCCATGCGCGTGACAGGAACGTGGAATATAAGGCAACGACTGGACGCAAACCGCCCATAGCCATTCCGGCTGCAGCAGTTACTGCGTGTTGTTCTGCAATGCCGACATCAAAAAACCGATCAGGGTATTTTTCTTGAAAATCAAGAAGTCCAGTTGGCCCTGGCATTGCAGCAGTGATTGCAACAACGCGCGAGTCAGCAGCAGCCTCGCGCAAGAGCGCTTCACTGAATGCACCGGTGTAGCCAGCGAGTGCGGTTTTGGCTGGGCCATCGATGGGGTCAAACTTCGGTGTGTCGTGCAGATGTTTTTCGTCATCATCTTCTGCAGGTGAATAGCCACGGCCCTTTTGTGTGAGCACGTGAATGACAATCGGGCCTTCATCGTTACGAGCGAGCGCTGATTCGAATGCCTTTTCGAGTTCTGCAATGTCATGGCCATTGAATGGGCCGACGTAATGAACACCGAGAGCTTCAAAGAAAGATGGTGGTTGTAAGAATTCACGAACAGCTGCCTTGAATGCTTCCATTCCTTGCTCTGCTTGTTTACCGACAACCGGAATCTCACGCAAGAACGCTTCGAACTTGCGCTGACGTCGAACATACACAGGGTTCAGACGAATCTTTGTCAGACCGCGTGACAGTTTTCCTGTGACGCGGTCAGGAAGTTTTTGTTCTTCAAGAACATCTTCAGGTTCAAACCCAGCAGCAGACGTGAGATTAGAAACTGTGGGTGCGTAACTGCGGCCATTGTCGTTGAGCACAATAATGACGCGACTGTTTGAATGACCAAGGTTGTTCAATGCTTCGTATGCCATACCACCAGTCATGGAACCATCACCGATCACAGCAACGATATGACGATGCGGTGCAACGCCTGCATCACGTGCAACAGCTAACCCGTGCGCATATGACAACACAGTGGAAGCGTGACTATTTTCTATGAAGTCGTGGCGTGACTCTTCACGGTTCGGGTAACCCGATAGTCCGTCTTGTTGGCGCAATGCAGCGAAACCAGATTTACGACCAGTAAGAATTTTGTGCACGTACGCCTGATGACCGGTGTCCCACAAGATGGGGTCGATCGGGCTCTCGAACACCCGATGCAGAGCGATTGATAATTCAACAGCGCCAAGGTTCGAACCTAAATGGCCACCTGTTTCGCTGACGGCGTTGACAATGAAGTCGCGAATCTCTGATGACAGCAATGCCAATTCATCTGCCGTGAGGCCACGAAGATCGGCCGGTTGGGAGATGCGGTCGAGAATCGCCATGGGTTCCAAGGCTATCTCTCGGGGTCGTCGTGACCCCAGTGTCAACTACTACGGTGCCCATATGGCTGACATATTTGATCTGAATGGAAAAGTGGCTTTGGTCACTGGTGGCAATGGGGGCATTGGGCTTGGCATGGCTCGTGGCCTTGCAAGTCGAGGGTGCGACATTGCAATTTGGGGCACAAATGCCACGAAGAATGCAACGGCTCGAGCAGAACTTGAATCGATGGGAGTGCGTGTGGCCGATTTCATTTGTGACGTGGGCGACCAGTCTCAAGTAGAAGCTGCATTTGCTGCGACCGTGGAAGCGTTGGGCCGAGTTGATTCGTGTTTCGTAAACGCTGGTGTTGGCGGACACGCGGAAAGTTTCGTATCTATGACCGATGACGAATGGCATCGTGTGATGCGCGTGAACTTAGATGGCGCGTTTTACACAGCGCAAGTTGCAGTACGACACATGGTGGCGGCGGGTAACGGCGGGGCAGTGGTGTTTACGACATCAGGTTCTGCGTATTACGGCCAAGCACGCGGGCAACATTACGGTGCATCAAAAGCCGGCGTGATTTCCATGATGAAAGCAATTGCAGTTGAGCATGCACGTCACGGCATTCGGTGCAATGCGATTCTGCCTGGCTGGATTGAAAGCGAAATGACTGAAGCCGCGTTGGGTTGGGACACCTTCATTGCAAAAGTGTTGCCGCGCGTGCCGTTGCGCAGGTGGGGAGACCCCAATGACTTTTCAGGAATTGCTGCGTACTTTGCAAGCGATGCAAGCAAGTATCACACTGGCGATGTGATCACCATTGACGGCGGCTACCACAGCTTCTAAAAATTAGAGCGTGTTGCTTGTGGGGTGTGCTGAACGAAATTGTTCGAACTTGGCGTCAAGGCGTCGTTGATTCCATGTGTGTAATAAACCGCCAAGGGTAAAACCACCAGCGAGCGCAAGTAGTCCACCGATGCCGTCAACCCAATAGTGGTTCGCAGTCACGATGATGCAGAACAATGTGAGCGCCGGATACAACAACACTGCTGCGCGAATCCATTTACGACGCGCAAGAGGCCAGATAGCAAACGCACACCATGATGCCCAGCCAATGTGAAGGCTTGGCATGGCTGCGTATTGGTTGGAACGTTTAGCTACGCCGCCTGAATCAAAGTCCCATGGTCCGCCATAGACCTTCAACGTGTCGACGAATCCGAATTCGGTTGCGCCGTTGTAGTTACGCAGTTTCGTAGGAATGCAGTCGCCCCCAAACGTCTGCTTCACAACTTCAGCGCCGGCGACAATGACTTTTTGAGTGCCAGGGCACGGTGCATCAAGCAATCGAGGCGGCATGAGGGGGAACATGGCAAAACCGATGATGGCAAGACCAGTCATGGCTGCGAGCGCATTGCGGAATAGTGGAAACACGTCTTTACGGCGGTTGAGAAGTACGAAGAAAACAGTGATGGTGACGATGAAATGAGCGGTGCCGTAATACGTATTCATGAGCTGCAGGACCCACTTATATGGAAGGAACAACTGCTGGATGGATTCCTCGTGGTACAAACCGACGGCGCGTTCGAACCGGATGACTTTCATGGCATTAGTAAAGGAATGCACTGGAATGTCATCGCCCTTAACGCGAATGGACCCGAATCGGTTGCGGGTGAGCGAATAGATGAAATAAAACGCCCCCATGATGAGGATCTCTTTCCACCACCACGTGCGGTGCTCGCGCACCTCGTCGGGCGCAGGGGTCGGAATGGCGTCTGTCATGGTGCCTCTACATTAGGTCTGCGCAGGGCTGGCGCCTCACGCCGTCAGTAGGCTTGGCACGGTGAGCCTTATTGATCTGTCACATGAGTTCGATTCCAGCGTTTTGTCGCGGGTACTAGCAAAGGGGCGGTCCACTGGGGCCGGGTTCTCCGAGGTGTTTATTGAAGATAAACGCTCAATGGGAGCAAGCCTTGATGACGGGTTGGTTGAGCAAGTCTCAAGCGGCCGCGACTCAGGCGCAGGTATTCGCGTGATTAATGGTGAGACCACAGGCTTTGCATACACAGCTGATTTATCTGAAGCAGGTCTTATGGCTGCTGCAGGTGCAGCGGCTGCTGCTGCAAGTACTGGTGATGGCGGAACACACACCGTTTCTTTAGGAACTGCAAAGCGTCACCCCGTGAACACAGTGCGCATTGCGCCACAAAGCGTGCCGAAAGCACGCAAAGTTGAACTGCTGATGATTGCTAATGATGCAGCACGCGGAATTGATTCAAGCATCGTGCAAGTGTCGGCCGGATATTCCGATGCTACGCGTCGCATTCTGATTGCAAACTCTGACGGAGTTTTTGCAACCGATGAGCAAGTGCGCACTATTTTCCGTGTGAGCGCCGTTGCTAATGGCGATGCCGGTATGCAAACCGGATACGACTCGTTGGGTCACACTATTGGATTTGAGTTGTTCGAAGAAGAAAACATTAATGAATTGGCAGAGCGTGCAGCTCGCCAAGCAGTCACTAAATTGCGTGCACGTCCTGCGCCAAGTGGTGCATTACAAGTTGTTATCAAGTGCGGATCAGGCGGAGTGTTGTTTCACGAAGCATGTGGTCATGGTTTAGAAGCAGACCTTGTTGCACGTGGCGCAAGTGTGTACGCAAACCGTGTGGGCGACCAAGTGGCATCGCCACTGGTAACGCTGGTTGATGACGGCACCATGAGCCGCGAGTGGGGCGCAATTGGTATTGATGACGAAGGTCATGAGAGCCAGCGCAATGTTCTGATTAAAGATGGTGTGCTGACCGATTACATGTGGGATCACATTCGTGCGAACAAAGAAGGTCGTGCACCAAGTGGTAACGGACGTCGTCAAAGTTACGAACACTTACCAATGGTGCGCATGACCAACACATTTGTGTTGAACGGCAGTGATGAACCAGATGACATCGTGCGCGCAACGGAATACGGCGTGTATGTAGCCAAGTTGGGCGGCGGACAAGTCAACACTGCAAGCGGTGACTTTGTGTTCGGCATGACCGAGGCGTATCTCATTGAGAACGGCCAAATCACTGAGCCATTGCGTGAGAGCAACCT
>CAIYTS010000023.1 GCA_903929185.1 uncultured Acidimicrobiaceae bacterium | reverse complement strand
ATTGAAGTGTTCTGCAATGCGATGACAGTGCGCCAAAATTTCCGGGGCTGGGGTGTACTTCGATGCAGGAATGAAACCTGTCTCTTCCAACAGCGGCAGATAGATGTACGACTCAACATCGCATGCTGCACCGGGATACCTATTCCAGTACCACGTGCCACCAAAGTCGCCGCCCTTTTCAATCACAGTGAAGTCGTGAACGCCTGCTTCATGCAGACGTGCTGCAACCAACATGCCACCAAAGCCGCCACCAACGATTGCAACCTGCACGTCTTTGATAATCGGCGCACGCTCTTCGAACGTGATGTACGGGTCTTCGAGATAGTGAGCGAACTCGCCCGCTATTTCTGTGTACTGCTCGTTTGCTTCAGCCCGCACTCGTTTATCGCGTTCATCGCGATAGCGCTGGCGTAGTTCATCAGGGTCAAACCCCAGGTCGTCAGTAGATGTCTGGCTCATGGCCCAACACTATGTCTCAGTCCGCAACGATGCGGAGCCGAAGGCTATTTGTCTGCAGTAACTCGTGCGCGAGGGAATACGCGCAAGAAGTTGCCCGAGTTGAACTTGTCGACAGATGCCTGTGGCACCTCTTTCATGCACGACTCGAAGCGGGCAATGGGGTCACGGCCACCCTCTGTATGTGGGTAGTCGCTCGAGAACAAGTAGAGGTCATCGTTTGATTGGTCGATCAGACGAGCAACGTCTTCGAACACGAACGGTGTGAAACCGAACTGTTGACGAATCTGCTCAGACGGTGAACGCTTGAAACCGCGAAGGCGATCATCAACGCGTGAATACGCCTTATGTACATGATCAAGACGAACAAGCATTTCAGGAACCCAACCAGCACCAAGTTCAACAGAAGCAAACTTCAGGTCTGGGAAATCTTCGAGAACACCATCGAGAACCATCATTGAAATGAACGTCTCAATGCCCTGGTGCAACACAGCAGCGTCACGAGCACGAACATTTTCTCCGCCACCCATCCAGTCTTTGGTAACACCGCGACCAGTGTTGCTCCACTCTGGCTTCAGCTGCAATGGGTTTCCACCAACGTGGAACACAACAGGAACTTGTGCTTCCTCCAACAACGACCAAATCGGATTGAAGTCAATATGAGTTGGCGAACGCTCGCCTGCCAAACGATGTGGAACCCACATGGCTTCAAGACCGTTGTCGATGCTCCACTGCACCTCTTCTAATGCAAGCGCTGGATTCTCAAGTGGAATTGCAGCAACACCCATGAGGCGATCATCGATAGAACAGAAGTCAGCCATGTGACGGTTGTGCGCACGCGCGCCGCCATAACGAACCTTGTCAGGAATTTTGCTGCTCGGAGAAAACGGCATGTGCAAACTATGCGTTGGGAATACCAACTGCTTCTTGAAGCCCAACATGTCGTTAGCAATAACGCGGTCATGCTTATCGAATGCACCGAGAGCTTGAATTTCTTTGACCTCTTGGATCATGCGATCACCGAGAGCGATAAGTGACTCTTTGTGCTCATCAGAATGTTGTGAGCCGTTGCCAACAATGATTGCAACTTCTTCGTCAGTCACAAGTGAACGGCCGTAATCAACTTCTGGAAGAAGGTCGCGCACGTCTGGGTCGGCAAACTTCTTGAGGAAGTCTGGAAGCTCCATGATGTGTGTATCTGCGTCGTAAAGAACGCGATCGCCTGCGTATGTCATATGGATCCCCTATCCCTTGAACTGTCAGAAACGGTACCACCCATACAGGCGGTAACACAGAGGTGAACAGTTGGGTCAGGGCTACGCCCAATTGGGGACTACTCAATACGATGAGGAGGTGCACATCACCACCCCTCAGATCGATTCATATCGACGTAATGGCTGGCTTCTGTGCCGCCCGTTTGTGGGTGGAGAGATTCGTGACATCCAGCAGTGGGTGGATGAAATTCAGCAATGGCCCGAAAATGGCGACTGGTTGCACTATCGCGAGATGACCGACAGTGGGCCAAAGTTATGCCGCACAGAAAACTTTGTTCCGTTTCATGAATCTCTGCGCGAGATTCTGACTACCGGTGCAATCGTGGAAATTGTCTCTGCCCTCATGGGTGAACAAGCAGTTCTCTACAAAGAAAAGATCAACTACAAGTTGGTTGGCGGAGCAGGATTTCTTCCACATCAAGATGCTCCGGCGTACCCATTTATTGAAACATCAATTTCTTGCATGATTGCAATTGATCAAAGCACCGTTGCCAATGGCTGTTTAGAAGTTGTCGACGGACATCACCATGAATTGCTCCCCATGAACGACCGTGGATGCATTGTCAATGACTGGGTGGAAACACATGAATGGCATCCGGTCGAGATGGAAGCTGGCGATGTTCTGTTCTTTCACTCGCATACTCCCCATCGCAGTGGAACGAATAACTCACAACGCGACCGTCGTGCCATCTACCCCACCTTTAACGCCGCGAGCCAAGGTGATCTTCGTGGTGCGTATTACGAAGAAAAACTTCGCATCTTTCGCGACACAGAACACAACGCCGGAAACGTTCGCATCTCGCTCATCAATGATTTTGAAGGAAGACCCGTATGAACAAATTTACATCACTCATTGAAATTGAATCTCTGTTTGAAAAATGGGGACAACAGTTTTATAGCGAGAATATTTCTCAAACAGCACACGCAGTGCAATGCGCACAGCTAGCCGAAGAAGCAGACGCATCAAGCGCACTTGTTCTTGCAGCATTGCTTCACGATGTCGGCCACCTAGTTGATCTTGAAGACTCTGCGGGCAAAGAAGAACACGAAATAGACACGGCGCATGAGGCAACAGCAGCTCGCTTGCTGGCTTCGCTCTTTCCTCCGGCTGTCACTGCGCCAATTGCGCTCCATGTTGATGGCAAGCGTTGGCTCTGTGCTCGTGAAGACGGATACTTTGAGTCATTGAGCCCGGCATCTGTTGCCAGTCTTGCGTTGCAAGGTGGCCCCATGTCAGAACAAGAAGCTGATCGGTTTATGGCTATGCCACAATTCGAAGAAGCAATTGCACTTCGCCGCTGGGATGACATTGGCAAAGACATCAATAAGGACCAATTCCCTCTTGATGAATTTCGTCGACTACTCAACTCCCATTTCGAAAAACTATAGAAACGAATCACCATGAGAATTCTTGTAACAAATGATGACGGCATCGACTCTGTCGGCCTACATGTCTTGGCCCGCGCAATGCGTCCGTACGGCGAAGTGGTAGTTGCCGCCCCAGACCAGGAGTATTCAGGTGCCGGTGCAGCCATTGGTGCGTTGCACATCATTCAGCCCGAAGTACATAAGCGGACCATTGAAGGCATCGACACAGCATGGGCAATTACTGGCCCACCTGCATTGTGTGTTTTCTT
>CAIYTS010000022.1 GCA_903929185.1 uncultured Acidimicrobiaceae bacterium | reverse complement strand
TGTTCGCAGGCCAGATGAACGCCGCCCAATTGCGCAACTGAGTCGTCGCCATATTCAACAAAAACCTTTTCGTACAGTGACTCTGCTCTGTCTACTCCGACAGTGGCATCAACTGCTTGGTCTCCCGCAATTTCTAGATCATTGACAAATTCATCAAGAAAAAGTCGACGCAAGCTACGTGGGCTGCGGCTGTATCGCGCAAAGAGCGCGCCCTTCACAACTTCTGGCAGGTTGACTAAAGCAAAAACTGGAAGATCGAGATTTGTAAAATAGCGACGCAGAATGTCTGATTCCGCGTCTGTAAATTCCTCGGGAACATAGACACTCACGACATTTCAGCCTAGGAGTCGCGCAGGGCGCGATGAGGGATACCGCTACAGAACGTTTTTGTCTGGATTTGCAGCGTGAAATTCTGCGGCAACAGCTGATTGTCGCTCGGGTGAGGTCCAGAAATCGATTGCAGTCATGGCCATTGCCTTTGCACCGTCAAGCACCGCTTTGTCTGCCAACGGCGACCGAGCATATTGAGCAAATTGTGCGGTGTGAATTGATGTACCGGAAGGTGCTGATGCAATCATTGGATGAATCGACGGAACCAGATGGCTGACATTTCCCATGTCTGTACTGCCGACAACTCTGTGTCCGCCTTGTCGTGGATCAGTAACGGTTCGGCCAAGCCCCAGTGCGTTATGTGCATACATGGTCCCCATGGTGTTGTTTGTCACCATGTCTGCGTACGCGGCTCCGATCCATTGATGTGACACAGTGCAGCCACATGCGTGTGCTCCCGATTCGAGAGAAGCAAGAACGCGTGGTTTGAGAGCCCCTAATGACGTGACATTGTCGGACCGGACGTACCATTCGGTTGAAGCCTCGCGTGGAACGATATTCGGCTTCTCGCCTGCCTTCAAAAAGATTCCATGAATCCGTTCCGTTGGCAAGATGTGTTGTCGCAAAGTGGCAACAGCCATGTATCCAAGAACGGCGGCATCAAGTGCGTTGCGACCCATGTGTGGTGCAGCCGCTGCGTGAGACTCTTGTCCTGTGTACTCAACAAGCAACTGTTGCAAAGCAATGGCATCAATGGTTGCTAAATCAGCATCTGCCGGATGCACCATCATCGCTAGATCAACCCCGTCTAGAGCTCCGTTGCGCGCCATGAGAATCTTTCCGCCACCACCTTCTTCTGCAGGTGTGCCCATGTATCGAACTCGGCCACCTGAGACATCAGCAATTGACGCGAGTGCGATTGCTGCACCAAGACCTGCTGCAGCAATAATGTTGTGTCCGCAACCATGACCAATGTCTGGCAACGCGTCATATTCACTCATGATGCACACAGTTGGTCCGGATCCGACATCGCCTGAGAATCCGGTGGCACAATCAAAGGCTCCCAGTTCAACGGGCATACCCAAACCACTTGCAGTACGGGTTAGCAATTCTGACGCGAAAATCTCTTCGTAGTTTTGCTCGGGATGATCATGAATATCGTGACTGACAGAAATGAGAGTGTCGGCGTGATTGTCAATCAGAGTGCATGCACGGGCCTTTAGTTCGTCAACATCTGAAAGGCTCACGGAGCAACTCCATGATCCAAGACGATCTTTCCGAGCTGTTCACCGCGTTCGAGGCGAGACAATGCTGTTTCATACTCATTCAATGGGTAAACATTGTCGACAGCAATTGGTAGTCCGTTGTTAATGATGGATAAGAGTTGATCAAATTCTTCGTAACTACCCATAGATGAACCGATGATCTCGTATTGCTTAAAGAACAAGCGCGGAATATTGATTTCAGCGGCTGAACCTGAAGTTCCGCCACACACCACCATGCGTCCGCCTGGCGCGAGTGACCGCACTGACTTATCCCACGTAGCGGGGCCAACGCTTTCAATAACGACATCTGCTTGCACTGGCCACTTTGCATCTGCTGAATCAATTGCCGACACTGCTCCCATTTGGAGCGCCTGAGAGCGCTTGGCCGCGTCTCTGCTTGTCACGATTGCTTGAGCTCCCATGTAATTGGCAAGTGCTAGTGCAGCCGTTGACACGCCAGATCCGATACCGACAATCAAAACTGTTTCACCGGGAGCTACGCGTGCCCTATTCAGCATTCGTAACGCTGTGAGATACGCCAGTGGAAACGCCGCACTTTCAAACCATGATCTGGTTGAAGGACGCGGACGAACATTTCGATCAGGAGCTATCGCAAATGTGGCATGTCCCCCATGGCAATGCTCTCCCCAAATCATGAACCCAGGTCCCATCGGAGAATTGTTCCCATATCGCACGATGTCTTCAATTGGTGAAACACCAGGATTGACGACGACTTCATCGCCAACTGCAACTGATGTCACTTTGCTTCCTATTGCATCAACGATTCCGGCCACATCACAACCAGGGATATGCGGAAGTGGAGGCTTTGGCATTCCACGTGTCACCCATAAATCCATGTGGTTCAAGGCACTGGCAACAACACGGATTCGTACTTCGTCTTCCTGAGGCTCAGGGTTGGCGATGTCTCCCCACACGTAGGTGCCGGGCGATTCGTTCAATATCCAAGATTGCATTCCCCCACCGTAGATGGCTAGACGAGCAGTCTCCAGTAATCAGGGACAATTTCTACCTGAACTGTTACCCACGACCGAATTCGTTTTCCATCTATCGTCAGGTTCTCTGCATGAGAGGCGGCAGAAAATTCCGACACTTTGGCACGACGTGTCTCTGCCAACGGATGAGGCACATGAGTTCCGAGAACTGATCGATGGCGAGCACGAATTCGTTGTTGCATTCCCATTGACGACTGAATTGACATCACGTCAAAAAACCCATCATTGGGATGAGCGCGCGGAGAAACATTCTTCCGACCGATGAAACCTCCATTGGAGATGCAGATAAGTCGACCTCGCAACCATTGTCCGATCATCACATGCGACGACGCAATTGTCGAAGATGTTGTCCCGTCACGAAAAGTAATGAGCACTCGCAACGCATCAATCGGCACTTCGGTACAGTCGGCACCCATAAGCGGTGGCGTTGGATCCCCGAGACTATGTGCGATATCTCCTCCAACAACGATGAGACGACTGTCGATTGAGCACTGGGCTAGTTCGATGTCGCCGTTGATGATGATGTCGGCGTCGGTTCGCTTCGTGGAGGTGCCCCACTCTTCACCCCGAGTAATCATCGAGACGATCCTGATGCTGCCGCTACTACCCCGCGATCAAGCGCACGTGTTGCAGACTCAGCGGTGTCACGCAACGAGGGATTGGAGGTTGTTGAAACAATCTGTCGAAGTAAATCAATGAGTTGACGCATGGAGCGAACAAAGTCTCCGGGCGTGAGATCAGGATCCAAGATCTTTGACAATGGTTTCCCGTTAGCCCACGCGGCAGTTTCATAGGCCAGACCTCCGTTAGGTGCACGATGTTGGTGAAGACCTCGTTGACGTTGAATGTCCTGCACTTGCTCGCTGACTCGTTCTATTCGCTTGAATCGTTGTCTCACTTGTTCATTTGGCCAGCGTGGAGCTCCACCAGAGTCACCGCCACGCGGTTCATATACCAACGTGGACAAAACGGCGACCAAATCGTTAACGGAAAGATTGTCGAACAATCCACGGTTCATCACTTCGACAATCAACAGATCAGACTCGTGAAAAATGCCGGCCAGCATCTCGCCCTTTTCAGTCAACGTCCATTCAGAGATGTAATTCATCTCCTCGAGCATGTGCACGACGTCCATAAATCGTGAGCCAACAGAACCGGCGCGGGTTCCGGCGCGGCTTTCCATTTGCTCGATTTCGTTACGAAGTTTCCGAATGCTTTTGTGCGACAGAGGTGAATCAACTACACGTGGACCTGATTGTTCCTGCATTGCTCTGCCCATGGTCTCGTCGATTTTGGCCTTCACCAAACGCGCTGCAGACTCGCGTATGAACTCGGTACGCGCTGGTTCGAACGGTACAGGTAAATCGGCATGGCCAGCTTTGAGAGGGAGCGAACGCAGATCTTTTGCCATGACATCAAGAATTTTACGACTCGGCGTTACTACTGTGAGTCGGATACCAGAACGGCGTGCAGCTGTACTAATGATCAGCCCGCGGCCCCTGATGTTTGAGGCGTCGAACATGACGATGTCTCCTGGTCGTAACGAACGAAGTGCAATCTCTGCTTCAACTGATGAAGCCATTAGGTCAGAGTTCGTGACATTCTCCTGACCAAAGTCACGCTCTGCCAGAGCTTTTTCAAGCAGGGCTAGTTCTCGTTTGCGACCATCGAGCGAGGCTTCCGAAGTAACAACATCTTTATCGGCTTGAAACTGAGCGAAAGACAAATTCAAAATGTGGTGGGCGCCATCAAGGGAACGGTTGCGCACCATATTGACTGCCATATTGAAAGTTGGTCGGAACGCCGACGACAATCGAAAACTTCTACTGAGCGCGAGGCCAACTACCTGATCGAAATCAACGAATGGATTCCACAATGAAATCGCATGCCCGATTTCGTCCAAACCACGACGTCCTGCGCGGCCAGTTAACTGCGTGAACTCCGAAGCTTTCAGAAGTTGATGATGCTCACCCGTATATTTGGTCAATTTTTCAATCACTACTGCTCGTGCAGGCATATTGATTCCGACGGCGAGGGTTTCAGTAGCAAAGACAACTTTGACGAGGCCCTGAACAAAACACTCTTCTACTGCTTCTTTGAACATCGGAATCATGCCGGCGTGGTGGCATGAAATTCCACTCGCCACATCATCAATGAAATGGTGATACTCAAGGGCGTCCTTGTCGTCCGCCGTCAAATTCTCACAATGTCGCTCGACAATTTCTCGAATCTGGATCTCTTCTTCTAAAGAAGTAAGAACCATTCCGGCATTCATGCACGATTGAACGGCATCTTCGCATTGAGCTCTACTGAATATAAAAACAATTGCAGGAAGCATTGATTTGTCTTCCAGCAGTTCCACTATCTCTGGACGCGTTGGCGGCGAAAATCGTCGTGGCTTCTTGCCTCCGTTGTGACCTGATCGACCACGAATTTGCGTTGCATTCGAAAGAAGACGCTGTACGTGACGATTCGGTTCGCCGCCAACTACGGTTTCAAACATTTCGCATTGTTTAGACGCGTTATCGAAGAGAGCAAAATGATTGACAAGTTCAATCGGACGAGTTGTCTCTACAACCACATCAGTTCTGCCGCGAACAGTGGACAGCCAGTCGCCTACTTCGTCTGCATTGGAAACCGTTGCTGACAAACAGACGAGTTGCACCTCGGGGTCGAGCTGGATAATTACTTCTTCCCATACAGGGCCGCGGTACGCATCCTGAAGATAATGAACCTCGTCCAGAATCACTACGCCCAAATCATCCAATCTGTTCGACTGGGAGTAGATCATGTTGCGCAAGACTTCAGTTGTCATTACAACAACTGGGGCTTCGGCGTTCACCGCATTGTCTCCGGTGACAAGGCCGACTTTGTGGGCGCCGTACAACGTTTGTAAATCTCTATATTTCTGGTTCGATAGGGCCTTAATGGGTGTTGTGTAGAACGCGCGCAATCCAAGAGATCGTGCGCGCGCTATTGCGTACTCGGCTATCAATGTCTTTCCAGAGCCGGTTGGCGCAGCTACCAGTACAGATGCATCTGCGTCGATGGAATTCATCGCCTTTATCTGGAAAACGTCAGGTGCGTAATCCAGTGACTGAAGGAAAGTTTCGCGAACGTCGGACACGAAATTACGCAGTCCGTCGACGCGTGAGTAGCCAACCAACGAGAACCGCTACGAGATACAGAATTGTGAGCGGAATAGCTAGCGCCAACATGCTGATGGGATCTCCTGACGGAGTAATTACAGCTGCCGAGACAAAGATTCCCATAACGGCGTATCTCCACTGTTTGATCAATGTCTTGGGTGACACAACTGAAACCAATTGCAAGAAGACCAATAGGACAGGGCTAAGGAAGCCAACGCCAAATGCGAGCATCATCATCACCACGAGATTTATGTATTTCGTCACTTGGTACGCCTGAGTAACGTCACTGCCCGACCACGAGATGAGAAATTCCAGAGCCTTGTCAAGTGTCCAATACGCCAAATAGGAACCGAAGCAAAAAAGAAGAACTGAAGATGTGATGAACGGGACCGCATAGTTCTTTTCTCGCTTCGACAAAGCGGGAACAATGAAACGCCAGATTTGCCACAAGATGATCGGGAGTGCCAGAACTAGGCCGCCGTATACGCAGACTCTCATTCGCGCTGTAAAGCCATCAAGTGGTCCCAGAGAAAAGAGTGATCCATCGCAATGAAAATCGGGGCGCCGTGCGCACAGGTTTGTATATGGGCGAGTCAATAGGTTCTTCAGTTGGTCATAAAACGCCAAGAGCACCAAAGTAGAAATTCCGACAGCGAGGACACTTCGAATCAGACGCATCCGCAATTCACGGAGGTGATCCATCATCGACATAGCTTCGATGGGCGTGGCTGATGTATCACTCATCGTCTGTGTTTTGTGCTGGGGTATCTACCACGGGTGTCGAAAAGTCCGGCTTCGGATACTCGGCCTTCTCTGGACGCATGGGAGGTGAGGGTTCGGTATCAACCAACCCAAAACCATGACGCATCTGATCAGCCGTCGATTTCAATTCATTGAGGGGTTCTGAAAATGTCTCCCGAAATTCCTTTTCATAACTACTGGCTGCACGTCGTAGGTCCCCGTAGATTTTTCCGCCCCTGCGGATAACGCCAGGGAGCCTCTCTGGACCTAAGACGACAAGTCCTGCAACGAGTAGAAAAAGAATTTCGCTACCGGACAAATTGAACACCCGATAAGCATAGAAGCAGCCACCTAGTGTTGGAGGGTGCAACAACGCATTGCTTCCCTGAGAACTGACCCGATTGCTTTTGCCCACAGAGGTGGAATGGCCCACGCGCCAGAGAACACTCTTGACGCCTTCGCACTCGCCTTGCGGCTTGGAGCAAATGGACTCGAATCAGATGCATGGACAACTGTTGATGGACACGTCGTTTTAGACCATGACGGCGTTGTGAGAAAACTTGGTCGCAAGCGAGCTATCGGTACCCTGCGGCTTTCTGAACTGCCATCACATATACCGACGTTGTCTGCTTTGTTCGAGAAATGTGGAACAGAGTTTGATCTCAGCATCGACATCAAAGATGAGCAAAGTTTTGAGCGAACTGCTGCTACGGCGCGAGAGTGTGGCTTTGATGAATCGCGTTTGTGGTTGTGTCATTATTCGAGTGCGGTTGTCATTGCACAACGAGCTTTGCTGCCGAACGTACGGCTTGTTGACTCGACTCGTTTATCCCGTATCAAAGAGGGTCTTGAGATGCGTTGCGCAAAGCTCTCAATGGCCGGTATTGATTGTCTGAATATGCATCACACTGACTGGACGGGTGGTTCAACCACGTTGGTTCACAAATTTGGAATGTTTGCATTCGGCTGGGATTGTCAATACGACTACGTGTTGTCAACATGTCTTCGAATGGGTCTTGACGCTGTCTTTAGTGATCACGTGGACACCATGGTCGAAACGTACGAAAAAGAGATCGGGTTCGTACCTCGAACGAAGACTTTATAAAGTCGAAATTCGATTCAACGGCCACACGATTGCGAAGGCGCGCCCCACAACCAGAGATTCAGAAATTGGGCCAAAACTTCTACTGTCAAATGATTCTGGCCTGTTGTCACCCATCACAAAAATCTTCTTGGCCGGAACAGTCTGTACCGGCATGTTCGCCACTCTGCATCTGTTGACGGGATCTGTGAAATCGAGAACATCCTTATCCAGGTACGGCTCAACAGTCGGCCGTGAATTAACAATGACAATGCAATTCTTAATCTCGACCGTGTCGTTCGGCAGTGCAATGACACGCTTGATGAGATCGTCGTGCGAAATTGTCCCATCACTCGTTGTGACTCGATCAAAGACCACAACGTCACCGCGATGAATGTCGTGCATCCGATAACTCAACTTATTTACAAGTACGCGGTTATTTCCGAACAAAGTGGTTTCCATGGATGGGCCACTGATGTAGAACTGCTGGAGTACATAGACCCGGACCAAAAGTGCAGCACCCAGCGCTAGGACCACCACGAGAAACCAATCGCGAATGGCCTTAGTTACAGGATGTGTCTCAGGCGCATCGGTGGGTATGGTCTGCTCCGTCATGAAGGCTCCACGCTACTCGTCACCGTAGGTACTGACCCGTCGTCCAACTCTCACAAATGCGCATTGTGTTGTGAAATTCAAGACAGGGCGTCCTGGGTATCGGTTGTGTAGGCTGATATCCGTCCCCTAGTGGGGACGACAGTTTGTGCCGCTTGTCGGCTCATGAGAAGGGACTCCCCAAATGAAGGTATGGATCGATCAAGACCTCTGCACTGGCGATGGCCTCTGCGAAGAAATTGCACCAGACGTATTTACGCTTCTTGATGATGGACTTGCCTACGTTCGCGAAGGCGACAAAGTATTCGCTAAAGCTAAGGGAAACGCTGAAGGCGCTGAAGGTCTTGCCAATTTCGACGACAAACTTATCGATGCAGTTGTTGAATCCGCCGAGGAGTGCCCCGGCGAATGCATCTTTATCGAACCCTAAACGTTCGAACCGATCCAACGCCCCACAGTAAGAAACGCTGTGTGAGCAACCATGCGATGGTCAGGTCTTACTGCCATGCCTTCAATGTGCCATGTGCGATGGAGAACTTCGAGCGTGCGCTGGTCAACCCAGCCCTTACCCATTGACTCGCGGACTTGCACTGCTTGAGTAATCGATGGTGTGTACGCCACCAATAATCCACCTGCTTCGAGGACATGTTGAACTCGTGGGACAACTTGCCATGGCTCGGGCAGATCCAGCATCACTCTGTCGAATGAACCCTCAAGAGTTGCCTCGTAGCTGTCGCCCAGCGACACGTTGTATCGCGACAAAGCTTCCTCTCCGAGAAATGATCGCACATTGGCTTTTGCTCGGTTCATGAAATCTTCGCGCAGTTCGAGACCCGTAATGTGTGCTCCGTACCGCAGCATGGTCATTGAAAGTGCTCCGGAACCTACGCCAGTCTCAAAGACTCGTGCGCCTGGGTAGATATCGCCGATCATGCACATCGGTGCAAGATCCTTTGGATAGATAACTTGAGCGCCTCGTGGCATCTCAATAACGAAATCTTCGAGTGTCGGTCGTAGAACGATGTATTTCGAGCCTTTCGTTGATTCGACAGGTTGCCCAGGCAGGGTGCCAATCACAGAAGTGTGCGCAACGAAACCTGCGTGACTGTGAAACTCCCCTTCTTTGTTGAGTTGAATCAAATAGCGACGTTGCTTTGAATCGATAAACAGGGCCTTTTCGCCCTCGGCAAATACTCCACTCATGAGGCGCGTGGTCCATTCTTGGTAATTCGAATTTCCATTGACTCATCGCGTGCGAGAACGATTCGACGAACAGGTGAAGTTGCCCGAGTTACAAGTCGGGTGATGCCAACGATCGTGACTACGCGGCTAACCAAGCGAAATTTGCGAGATTGATTGACGAAAATACGACGTCCGATAAATCGAACAATTGCTCGCATGAAACTTAGAACCGACGGAATTCAACACGTGAGGCGCGACGGCGACCTTTACGGCGACCGAAAAGGTACGCAAGAATCACAATGACTGATGCAGCGGCTGAGCCAATCGCTATGGCTGACTGCTTCTTGTCAGCGGCACGGCCTTGAATATCTGCTTGGAGTGCACGAAATTTGGACTCAAGATCGTCGCGAGAGATACGAGTGTTTTCAGACATGGTTACGAGTCCTTTGCGAGACTGCGCTGCGAAACGCGTGAGAAGGTAAGGAACACAAGGACAGCGACTGCGCCCAAGGTGATGAAGTAGTGCACAAATGACCACGACCCGTCGAGGACAGTGCCACCAAGGTCTTGGCTAAGACGAAGAATGCCGAGTGCTGAGAACACGAGCGCTAATCCGAGAGACAATGCCGCTACTGAACCGACACCGACCCAGCGAGCAGCACCCTTGAGTGGCTCGAGTGTTTCCTGGCGTGCATATTGCTTCACAGTGTCCAACAGGTCGCCCGCTTGGCTGACTGGACCCCTCTTGGGACGATGAGTGATGCGGGACGTATCCATGGGGTTCACATTGTACGCCAGCTACCTAGAGATATCCACAGGCTGATTTATGGCGTCAACTGCTCCACTGATGGCACGGCTGAGGCTCTATTGAGGACATCAGCCAATGAATACCAAATGGGCCGATACGAGCCTTGATTATCTATTCCTGACCTATTCATCAATAATGAAAATGACACAGGGCCAGCATTTGTGATGGGTAGGTACCCGACCAGGGCTTTCACTCCGTTCAGAGTTCCCGTCTTTCCCCGTAGTTTTCCTGCCACTGCAGTTCCGTCAAAAGCATCGCGAAGGGTTCCGGTACTGCCTGCAATAGCCATCAGATTTGGGAGCGTCGAAGAAAAAGTATTGAGCAAGGACATAAAGACATCACATGGAATACGTCCGCCAGTCGCCAGGCCTGATCCGTCAAACAATTGAACGTCCTTATCCAATTTCCATTTCACAAGTTGCTCGTGCACTGCAGTTAGTCCGGCTTCAGTAGACCCCGTGCCCTTTGATGCAAAACCGATTTCTTTCAGCATGAGTTCAGCGGTGTTGTTGTCGCTGTTTACCAACATTTCTTGAATCACCGATGTCAATGGCGCTGATTGTATGGAAACGAGTTCGGGCAGCCCGGATGGCAGAACGTCGCGTCGAGGTAATGCTCCGAACAAGACTCCCCGTGCGTTCAGTAGGTTCTGCAACTCGGTGGCCGCAGCGATTGCAGGATCATCTGGTTTGGCTTGTTGGCCAAGAACTACTCCGTCATCAACCATCAGTGCGCCAAGTGGTCCTGATTCTGTGAAGTGAAATTCTTGTGGCCATACATCGACGAATCTTTTGTCGTCATATCGAGAATCAACACCCACTACAGAACCGGTGACGCGTCGCAATCCTGCAGCGACAAGTGAGTCTGCAAGTTTCTCGAGTGAAGTACCTGACATCGTTCCGTACTTTTCAGAGGCAACGTACTCGTTGCGAACTAGCAGTGGGTCTCCCGCTCCGACGAAATACACATCTGCAGCTAGTCCTGCAGCGTCGAGGGAGGCATGAACCTTTGTTGAGTACGTGAATTCAGGTTTCAAAACTTCAAGTGCAACTGCGGCTGTAATCAGTTTTGTAGACGACGCGGGAGTCATCGCCTTGGAAGCATTAACGGCCCCGAGACGCATACCCATCCACTCAACAGCAACACAACTTTGGGCTGGAAAATCAGCAACGATATTTGTAAACGCCCGAGACACTTTGCCCGTGCGAGTAACGACGGACAGAGTATTCGGAGCTCTGCGGGCAGAAAGTAACGAGACACGAGGAACTGTGGCAACAATTCTTTCGCTGCGATGAGTTACTCGTGATGCAGTTCGAGACAGTGCGACATACAAACCCCCGAAGAGCAGTACGCCGACAAAAGCCAGAATACTGATCGTGCGAAGCGGGTTTGCCGATTGCCGCGACCGGACGCCAAAGCGATTACTTGCGTGCGACACCTGTGTGAACCGCATATCGATAGAGATGTCCGAGTGCTACAGCTGCACGATTGCCACTGGCGTAGCAGAGCCGTCCGGTTTCGCGGACAGTGCGTACGCCAGAGTTGTTGGGATCAGCGACAGCTAATTCTGTAGCGAGCAAAATTGGTTTGCCCGTTGCAACAGATAGATCGTGTGCAGCTTGAGCGAATCGAGAATCTTGACGTTCGTGGTATTCGACAATGCGGTCTAGGCCATGATCTGGATGAAAGCGACCTTCTCGCATCAGGCGAGCTTGGTTCGCTTGAATGCCCAAGCCAAGATAAATAATTGCATCCACATCTTTGTGTTCCGCGATCATCGCCATCACTTCAGGAATGGTGTCGCGTGTTTCGCCTCCGGCACAGTCGACCGGGTTATTGCGGCTCCAACGTGGTGGCAATTTCGTATCAATCTGAGCAAGTAAGTCTTCTGGCAGTGTCATCAGTTGCATTGACCCGTCGTTTGCAATGGCATCACTTGTGACGACACCCCAGCCACCAGCAGTTGTCAACACAACGACATTCGGACCGAGCGGAAGAGGTTGCGTGGCGAATGTGGCGGCAGCTTCGAATGCTTCTTCCACTGTTGCTGCACGAGTGATACCGCCCGCTTTACAAGCGCCGTCAAAAATCGCATCGTTCGCAGCAAGTGCACCAGTGTGGCTGGCGGCAGCGCGAGCTCCCTTATCGGTTGCCCCACCCTTGACCAGAACGACGGGCTTCTTCATAGTTACCCTCGCGAGACGTTCCATCAGTCCGCGACCATCACTGATGCCCTCGACATATGTCAGAGCAACTTTTGTGGCGGAATCTGTTCCGTACCATTCGACCAAATCTGCAACACCAAGAGCAGCCGCGTTTCCTGCTGAAACGGCTCTACTGATACCAACTCCCGATTGACGCGCGTAGTTCAAGAAACTTGAAACGAAGTTTCCGCTTTGACTCGCAACTGCTATGGCACCTGCCGGTGGATACGGCGCGACAATTTGTGCACAGAGTTTTGCCGGTGTCGACACAACTCCCTGGCCGTTCGGTCCTGCAAGAAGAATGCCTAACTCATCGGCAAGTGCCACTAGCTCTGCCTCAAGTTTTCGTCCGTCATCTCCTGCCTCGCCGTAGCCGGCTGAAGTGAGAAAAGCCGCTCCGATTCCCTTTCGTGCGCATGCACGAAGCAACTCTGGGTTGGCAGATGCAGGGGTGCATACAAATACCAAGTCAATTGCATTGTCAGGAAGCGAATCAATGTCTGCAACGGTCTTGATGCCAAGAACTTCTTCACCCTGAAGGTTCGTGCCGTACACCCCGCCTGCGTATCCGCTGGCCAAAATGTTATGCAACGATACAAAGCCAAATTTTCCGGGATGC
Source organism: uncultured Acidimicrobiaceae bacterium (assembly GCA_903929185.1). Classification (GTDB taxonomy): domain Bacteria; phylum Actinomycetota; class Acidimicrobiia; order Acidimicrobiales; family Ilumatobacteraceae; genus UBA2093. The sequence goes on along the minus strand of CAIYTS010000022.1, from coordinate 2,511 downwards.
GTTGAGGCTCCTGCAACTAAAACGCCTCGTGGTTCGAAGAGTGCACGAAACTGCGCATCCGTGTACGGAACCCGCGATGAGACCATAGAGACATTTCGTTGTCCCATCTCAACTAGTGCGTCGACTGCAACAACGTCACCATTTTCGCGAACAATCAGTGGATTGACATCGACCGACACGATGTCGTTGCGCTCCATGGCAACTCGAGACAAGCCAACGATCGTAGAAATCAACTGACTTCTATTGACGGCCGGTTCTCCTCGAAAGGCGTCAAGAAGACCCTGCATGCGCAGTGAATCAATCATGGATGCAGCTCCCGCTTCGTCAACAGGTGCTGGGCGGAAAGCAACATCGGCAATGACTTCTGCCATGACGCCGCCGATACCGAGCATCACAGTTGGCCCAAACTGTGGGTCGACGAGCATTCCGGCGATCAATTCTCGTGTGCCACTGATCATGGGAGCTACCAACAAGTGAACATCACCATCGGCCGCTGTGGCTGCTGCCAAGAGACTTGTCGCTGCCTCAGACACAGCCTCGCTGTTACTGAGACGCAAACGTACGAGACCGCGTTCTGTCTTGTGAGCAATATTGTCTCCGCCAAGCTTTACAACGACTGGGTAACCAAGTTGATCGGCAGCTGCGACGGCCTCGGCCACAGAAGTGGTTTTCTTCTCGGGAGCAAAGGGAATGCTGTACGACGACAGCAGCAACTTTGAATCAGATTCAGACAGGGTGGAGTTTTTCTCAGATGACACGACTACATACGGTAGTCAGTTACGGCTCCCCAGCACGGGTGCTCCTGCGGGGAAAGGGCTACTACGCCACGTGGGCTGACAAAGCGGCAGCAACTTCTGTTGCCAATTCGCCGATTACGAGGTGCCCGGCAGGAAGTTCCAACAAGGTCGCTCCTGTCACTGTTGCTGCAATATGACGTGACTTCGAGATGTCAACCCATCGATCTTCAATTCCTCCGATAACGAGGCACGGAGATGAAATGAGTCCCAAACTCGCTTCGATGTCGATCCGGATATCAAGTTCCAGTTGTGCATCTGAACCAGGCTGGACGGCAGTAGCTGACATTGCGACAACAGCATCAAGCATTGGTTCCAAAACTTCAAGCCCGGCAGCGGTGTATCCGTCTGCTAGCGCGTAGCGCATAAACAGTTCCCTATCAATTGCAATCAGGCGTCGCCACAAATCGAACGTGACTTTCATTCGCGCATCTGTCTGAGACCAACCACACAGGGACGTAACAGTGATCACTGCATCAGGAAAATTTGCAGCACAACGAAGTGCTGCTACTGCTCCGAGCGAATAACCAACGACATGAAAGTGGTCGTGACCGAGATGTTTCATCAAGGCCACTGCATCGGCTACCACGTCATCGAGGACCAATGGCGCGGTGGGCATGTCAGATTCTCCGGATCCTGGAAACTCAAATGTGACCCATTGAAGATCTACCGAACACGCTTGTTGTACCTGAGCCCAAGCATTTGCCGATTGCGTTGTTCCGTGGAAGGCAAGGATGGGAGTCCCTGAACCTTCAGACGAATATCCGATAGTGCGACCGTTGTTAACCCAAGTAGACATGGCGCTACCGTATCGGATTTACGTAGAACGGTCTACGCAACGAGAGCAGCGCGAAAGAATGCCACAACATGGTCGCAATGGTCGCGAACATTTTTTGGGGTAAGAGCTTCATCATTGAGTAGTTCGTCAATGAACGGCGCGTCGGAGAAGTACGTCAAAATTGCTCCGTATCCCGTAATGATCAGGTGTTGAGCATTGTGGCGACGAAAGTGTCCGGCATCCATTTCTGAAGTGAAATACGCGCACGCACTATCAAACAACGGTCGCAAGAAACCGGAAAGATCGACACCGACATGAACACCGCTATCAAGTGCTTCTCGTCGCATGATGCGCACATAATCGGGAGTGCGAGCAAATAAATCAAACCCAGCACGAATCACGAGTTCAGCTTTATCCCAGCCTGATGCCGTGGATGCCATCGCAACTTCAAGACCTTCAAGCCACTCTGATAAGAGCATTTCGAAAACGTCCGTGTACAGCGCCTCTTTGCTCGGAAAGTGATGAAGCAAACTGGGTCGACGGATGCCAACCCCGGCGGCTATGTCATTGAGCGACGTCCCTTCATATCCACGGTCTGCAAAACAGTGGAGAGCCTCGTCGAGGATGAGTTCTCTGGTCGATTTAGAACTGATCTCTTCGGGCGAATCGGACACCCTCACAATTTACCGCCATTAATGCCCTACCTACCAGTAGGTAGCGAGGTAACGTGCCTCAATGAGTTCCATAATTTCCAGCGTTGTCACGGCCTTCATTGTTGCTGCAGTTGTCTGTACGGCCGCAAACACCTGTACAACCGTGTACTTACATCGGGCCCTGAGCCATCGAGCCCTCACAATCAGGCCGTCGATCGCCGTCATCATTCGCGCCGTGTTATGGCTGTCAACGGGCATCAAGCCTAAGGAGTGGGTGGCGGTTCAC
>CAIYTS010000021.1 GCA_903929185.1 uncultured Acidimicrobiaceae bacterium | reverse complement strand
GGAGCATTTGTTTTACGCCCCGTCGGCATGCCGGGAATTGAAGTTGTTCGCAAACTTGACGAAGATGGCCACATGATTTGGACTCGTCCCGACATGGGTGGCGTACGCGTTGTTCTCGAGCGCATTAGCGAGCCGAAATAGTTTTCGATGTCAACTGTTCCTCTGTCCATTCTTGACCTTGCATCTATTGGCGCCGGGGAATCACTGCGCGAAAGTCTTGAAGGCTGTGTGCAGGTAGCCCAAGCGGCGGAGCGACTTGGATATACGCGTGTCTGGTACGCAGAACACCACAACTCTGAAACCATTGCGTCGTCTGCTCCTGCGGTTCTCATCGCACACGTCGCAGCAAACACAAAAACAATTCGTTTGGGTTCAGGTGGCGTGATGTTGCCGAATCACTCCCCTTTAGTCATTGCTGAACAATTCGGAACATTGGCCACATTGCATCCTGGCCGCATTGATCTTGGTCTTGGTCGAGCACCCGGAACCGATCAAACAACCGTGAAAGCTTTACGTCGTGACCCACGCGCAGCAGAACACTTTGCTCAAGACGTCCAAGAGTTGCAGGGATTCCTCAGTGACACCTCGCGAGTCGCAGACGTCATCGCGACTCCCGGACGCGGAACAAACATTCCGCTGTACATTTTGGGATCATCGCTCTACGGCGCTCAGCTCGCTGCCGTCCTTGGGCTCCCCTATGCATTTGCATCACACTTTGCCCCGGCATCACTTTTGGATGCGCTTCGCATTTATCGCGAGCGGTTCACTCCGTCGGCGCAACTCGACAATCCATATGTCATTGCAAGCATGAGCGTGATTGCTGCCGACACTGAAGAGTCTGCTGCAGCCCAATTTGAACGACGCAAGCGCTCATTTGCACGTCGTATCTTTGGACGTCCTGGCCAGCCATTGACAGACGAACAGGTTGATGCGGCTCTGTTGTCGCCACAAGCTTCGTACCTTGATGAAGTGTTCATGTATTCAGCAATCGGAACAGCATCAACCATCAAGGCTCGACTCGATGAATTTCAGTCTCTAACAAATGCTGATGAAATCATGACAGCGCATCATGCTGACAGCACACCATCACGCATTCGCTCGATTGAAATCTTGGCCGAGGTGGCTGGGGCGCTTATTCCCCAATAAGTTCTTTGCGCAATTCGCGCTTCAAGAACTTGCCACTGGCATTGCGCGGAATCGGCTCATCGCGGAACCAAATCTTTGCGGGGATTTTGTGCTTTGCAAGAGTTGCACCAAGGAATGTGCGTAATTCATCTTCACCAAGTGTTTTTCCTGGGCGCAACACCAATACCACTGCAACTTCTTCGCCTAAACGCTCATCAGGAATTCCGAATACAGCAGCTTCTGCAATTGAATCATGGTTGTAGATAGCAGTTTCCACTTCGCTGCAGTACACATTTTCACCACCACGCAACACCATGTCTTTCGCACGGTCAACAATGAACACGAAACCGTCTTCATCAATACGAGCGATGTCGCCGGTGTTCAGCCAACCATCTTGAATAGTCTCAGCATTTGCATCTGGCCTATTGAGGTAACCCTTAATGATGACTGCACCTTTGACGCACAAAACGCCCACGGTGTCTGGGCCGGAGGGAAGATCATTTCCATCTTCATCAACAAACTTTGCTTCAAGAGTTGGAACAATTGGCCCACACGATGCTGGCTTTGCAATTAACCAACGAGCAGAGTTAGCCGTAATGATTCCGTGCGTCTCTGTCATTCCGTAACCAGTTGATGGGGCACCACCTTTTAGTGCTCCGGCAATTTTCTGTACAAGGTCTGGTTGCAACGGAGCACCGCCACCTCCCATTCCTTGCAACGACGATGTGTCGCGCTTTTCCCAATCAGGATGCAACAGCAATTCTCGACTCATTGTGGGAACACCCGACAAAGAAGTCACTCGCTCGCGTTCAATGAGTTCCAACGCACGTGCTGGATCCCACTTATATGTGAGAACCAATTTTGCGCCCATCACAGTGACGGGGTGCAACACACAGTTGCATGCAGTCACATGAAACAGCGGTGTTGGCGCCATGAATGTTGTGGGAAATGGTGAAGGAGTTGTTGTTGGTGCCGGGATATCACCAGCTGCAATACCTTTTGCCTCCGCAGAGTTGGCAGCCATTGTCATCGTGAGCATGTTGAAGATGTTTGACACTGATCCGCGATGCGTTAACTGTGCGCCCTTCGGAAAACCAGTGGTACCGGATGTGTAAAAGATGGTGACGTCATCATCAGTATCGATTTCAACTGTTGGCAATACTCCTGGATCAGCCATTGCAAGAACATCTGCCCAACGACCACTGCCAGCTGGCAATGCGCGATCTGTGCGCACGCCAAGAATATGAAGTGCTGGCGCATTTTCAATTTGTTCGAACCGCTCAAGGCGCTCGTCGTCTGCAATCAAGACAACTGGAGCACTGTCATTCAATGCGTATTCCATTTCGGGTGTTGTCCACCATGCGTTCATTCCGACAACTGCTGCACCAACGGACAGAATCGCCCAATAACCAACAACCCATTCCGGATAGTTACGCATCGCGAGTGCAACGCGAGTCCCAGGCGTCACGCCGTGTTCTACTAAGTACTGTGCAAGCTTGCGCACCTGAGCATGAATGTCTGCATACGTGTACCGCTCGTCTTCGTAGACGATGTAGTCCTTGTCAGCATGTCCAATGGAGTTCTCCCAGATCACTCGCATCGTTGGCGGAGCAGATACGAATGTCTTCATACTCACCCCACGAACCTCAGTCATGGTGGTGGCAAAGGGTGAACCTGGCGCATCGAGTTCGGCACGGGCAGCACGGTAATGGTTGATCATGTACTCATCCTTGTATAACGAGACCATTGTCACATAGTTAGAACCTGGTCCTATCGTGGGCTCGTGAGCAATTACGAAGAAATTGATGCCGGCGAGACCGTCTGGCGATTTGACCGTGATTTCCTTGCTTCCAACTGGACATGTATCTGGGGCAAGGGATGCAAAGGCATCAACGCCACAGCCGACGAATCACTCGGTCACGGTTGTTGTTCACTTGGGGCTGAACTTGACGGTGTTGACGAGGCGCGCAACCTATCCGCTGCTGCTGCAATGATTCCTGCTCACCTGTTCCAGTTTCACGCAGAAGCAAACGAAGGCACCGTGTTTTCAGACGAGTCGTATTCTGCAACGCGAGTCATTGACGGCGCATGTATTTTTCACAACCGCAATGGTTTTGCTGGCGGTGAAGGATGTGCACTGCATTTGGCAGCTGATTACTTCGACGAAGCTCCAATGGATTGGAAACCATCAGTGTGTTGGCAGTTGCCGATCAAGGTCGACTGGGAAATGCGCGAAGACAATGTGGAGGTTGCAACGGTTCGCAGATGGTCACGTGCCGACTGGGGTGACCACGGCACAAAGATGGCCTGGTGTTGCACTGACGGAACCGATGCGTATGTGGGCGACTCATCCGTTCTCGACAGTTTGGGTGATGAGCTATCTGAAATCATCGGTGCAGAAGTATTCGTACAGCTTCGGAATCGCTTGAAATAGTCCGTTTTCGCTCAATGTGACCAAAATCTGAGCCAGCGTCCCTACCTAACGGTAGGTAGGGACATAACCTGTGGGGGTGAGTATCGAATCACCAACCATGCCAGCCCCTCGGGAAAATTCTCTGAATGACGTGCGCGCCATCATTCCTGCCGTTTGTTACGAACGATCACCATTGCGCGCAACACGTGCTCTTGTTCAGGCAACAGTGCTGTACGTCATCCCAACAGTTGCTCTTGTGCTTACCAATACATGGTGGGCCGTCGGCATCTGGTGGCTTCTTGCTGGCCTTGCCGTTTCAGGACTCTTTGTTCTTGGTCATGACGCTTCACACAATGCACTTCTTGATTCGCGTCGCGCGAATCGAATCATTGCCCAAGTGTGCATGGGCCCAAGTGTTCATGTTGAATCTGCATGGGATCTCGGACACAACCGAATTCATCATGGTTACACCACTCGTCAGGGTTTCGACTTTGTGTGGCACCCACTCACCGTTGCTGATTACGAAGCACTCAGTGGAATGAAGAAGCTTCGCCATCGTCTTGAATGGTCATGCCTCGGTTCTGGCGCGTACTTCTTTCGTGAAGTGTGGTGGCTGAAGATGTGGCGTTTCAATGCGCCTGGCAAGCGTCACGATGCAATTGTGCGTGACAAAATCACACTCGGTTCTGCATTGCTTGTCGCTATTGCAGGCACAGTTGTCATCGGCGCACTCACCGGCGGTATTGCAACTGCCATCTGGATGCCGATCAAGGTGCTCGTTGTTCCGTTCTTATTGTTCACGCAAATCATCGGCTGGACTGTGTATGTTCACCACGTGGCACCCGATATTCGTTGGTGGACCCGCAAAGAGTGGACTCAGTTCCACGGCCAGATGGACTCCACTACCGTTCTTCACACGCCACGGATCATTAACTATCTGTGGTTCCACAACATTTTTGTACATGTGCCTCACCACGTCGATGCGCGCATACCATTCCACAAGTTGCCTCAGGCAGCAGCTGCCATTGCTGAAGCTTTCCCTGACACTGTGCGTTATTCGAAGTATTCGTTGAAGGCGTACTTGCAAGCAACAAAAGCCTGCAAGCTGTATGACTTTGAAGCGGCCACCTGGTTGCCGTACCCATCACGCACTACTGCGTAGATAATTTCTGTGGCCGACTGGCCAGCAATAATCCAGTAACGGCAAGTCCTATTGCTGCACCCATGCACCAACCAGCGAGCACGTCGGACAGCCAATGAACATTGAGCACGAGTCGTGTGAGTCCCATCGCTACAAAGATTGTCACCCCGATGACTAATGACCAAGTTCTTGCTTGACGCGGCACATCGAATGCGCACCACACAATCAACAGCAACGAAACTACAAACGCTGTGGTATCTGCTGCATGTCCTGACGGAAAGCTGGGGTTATGAATTTGTGCAACTTGAAACTGCAATGGTGGCCGAGCAATATTCGTTGACTTCTTCAAAATTGAAACGATCTCTCCACAGACCATCACAGATATCCACGGGGCAATTGATACGGCAACTGATCGCGTCTTTACCCAGAGCAACGAACCAAGCACCACGCATACTGGACCCAGGAACCCGATAACGCCGAATGATGAGATGAACCGCGCAATCGAGTGCACGCGGGTTGAACCATGATTCACAAAGAACTGCCACACCGACTGATCGAAATGAGAAATTCCAGTTTTGCTGTGAATGCCAAGCGAACTCAACCACACACTGAGAAACAATGCAGCAATGACTACCAGAAGGCGTCGGGCTTCAACCTTTTTCATTACGCCAATTTGTCGGCAGGATATTTGTCGTAGGACGCTTTGAATACGCCTTGATGCAGAAGCACTGTTGCTACAAGAACTCCTGATGCCGGATCAGTGATGGAAGTACGGGTCCAATAACTTTCTACACGACGACTTTGACCAATTCCCACAATCCCGTGCACCAATTCATATTCAGCATCAACGAACAATGGTCCATTAATCACACGAATTTCTAAGTCAATAAACAACCCAACTGCAGGGCCACGCACTTTGCCAACTCCACCAACTTTGTGAGCGAGAACACTGACCATTTCAGTTGGAATAACTGCACGGCCCCATGGTGATTGCGCAGCAGTGCCAGATGCATACCATGGCGACGGTTCTGTGATCATCTGCAACTTGTCATTTAATGAAAACGGATACAGATGACCATTGCTTTCTGTAAAAGACATTGACACTCGCTCTGGCACACTCTTGTCCCCCACGCGCAATTGATCAACGATGAACAATTCGCCCGGGTCTTTCAAGGCAGCAAGCCTGCGATCTAGTTCTGTCTCTGGGTGATTCGGCCCGAGCGTCATTGAGCCAGAAAGCACTGAATTACCGTCGGACTTAACAGCACCAATTCTCGCCGATGTTGCCGTTGTTCGAGTCGCAGTCGCTTGCACTTCTTCGCCTTCAATCACCATGTTCTCAAAATGGGAACTAATGCAGCCGTGTTCAAACCACGCACTGCCCCACATCGCAACCCCTATCGGGTCGAACTGGCTGAAGTGTGTCGGCCCTTCAATGGGCGCACCAGGTAATCCCAACTTGTCGGCCGTTGCATCATCATGCACGCTCGTGTGGCCGTCATATTCCTGATCCGCCAACATCTGGCGCGGGGCACGAAACGGGCCCGTCAGTATCAGTTCATTATCAAAAGCGAAAGTAGCCATGACACATTGTCGCACGGTAGGAAGTGACTACTGTGACCGCATGGCAATAAACGGCATGACAGTGGTGGATTCACATGTGCATCTCCTACCGGGTCGCCTCGGTCAAAAGGTACGGGCATTCTTTGATGCTGGGGTGAGCTCCACTTTCACGCTTGCGTACCCCAATGATCATCCGGTTGTCATCGAGACATTGGCGAATGAAGGCGTTGATGCCATTTGGACATTGCCATACGCACATAAAGCTGGCGTTGCCGAGGGCCTTAATGCTGCATCAGCTGAAACTGTTGCACAGTTTGCTCAGTCGCCAGTACGAGTTGTTGGTGGCTTAACCGTTCACCCTGATGACGAGAACCCCGTTGACATAGTTCGTCATGCGGTTGATGTGCTCGGACTACGAGTGTTGAAATTGCATTGTTCCGTTGGAAACTTTGCAGTTGACGATGTGCGACTGCAACCAGTATTTGCTTTTGCATCTGAACGCCGCCTTCCCGCCGTGGTTCACTTGGGCCACCACGTAAATGGCCGAACTGATGCTGAGGAACTTCCCGCCATCGGCGAAGTTGCTGATCAGTTTCCCGGCATGCCATTGATTTTGGCCCACTGCGGGCACCATGCAGCACCTGAAGCAATAGCCCTGATGGATTCACACCGATCACTGCACGCAGACCTGACACCAGTGGTAACGGAACACCCCACAATCACTGCAGAACACATCGCACGCCACCCCGACCGCATCTTGTTCGGATCTGATTGCCCGAACACCACTCTGAGCGTTACCGACTGCATTGCATGGCTAACAAACATGAACGTGCCCGCCGACGTGCTTCAAAAAGTATTGGGCGGCAACGCACTGCGGCTTACTGCCGCAGTAATTACTGCTTAGGTAAACGCTCTGCACGCAATGCAGACCTGCGCACCTTGCCGGCATCGTCTCGAAGTGCGAAATCCACATATTCGAAAGTGCGCGGCACCTTGTAGATCACGAGGCGTTCGCCGAGAAACGTCTTCAAGTCTGCTTCGCTGATTTCTGAAGGGTCTGCTTCCACAATTGCGTGAATCACATTGCCCTTGTCTTCATCGGGGAACCCGATAACAGCGCATGATTTGATAGCTGGGTGTTCTTGAATCGCTGATTCAATTTCTGCTGGGTAAATGTTGGCGCCACCAGACAAAATCATGTCTGCTGCGCGGTCACCTAAGTACAAGTACCCCTCAGCATCGAGATACCCCATGTCGCCGAGTGATTCCCATCCGCCTTCTAATGTGCGGGCCGTAGCGCCGACATATTTGTATGTAGGTGTTTCGCGCAAACTGCGCATCCACACTTCACCCATTTCGCCAGCAGGCAGTTCTGATCCGTCCTCGTTCGTGATCTTCACGGTGCCAGGAACTGTTTTACCAACGGAGCCACGATGAGCAAGCCATTCATGTCCTGTAATCACCGTTGCAGTTTGTGCTTCAGTGCCTGCGTACAGTTCGAAGATCCGCTCTGCGCCCAACCAATCGATCCATTCTTGCTTCAACCATTCAGGACATGGTTCAGCAAGATGCCACACCACTTGCAAACTAGAAAGGTCGTACGAGAGTCGTTCTTCTTCTGGCAATCGCGTGATGCGCTTCATCATGGTTGGCACCATGTACAACACAGTGCCGTTGTACTTTTGAATTGCTTCCAATGTTCCCGTTGCATCAAAGCGTGGCAACAACACAACATGTAATCCATTCAGCCATGCCTGACAGCTCCATACGGCCGGACCGTTGTGATACAGCGGCCCTGGCATCACTAAACAACCGCCCTTCTGCATCAACAGCGGCAATGGCGCATCTGGGTCAAGCGCTGCCGGGTCTCCTGAAACAATAAGTTTCGGACGACCCGTACTTCCACCAGATGTTGGAGCCTTCCATGCCTTTGATACGACATATGGAAGATGAGATGCGTCTGCATCTGGCGCACGGAAACCGGTTGGTACGCATACGCGGCCAGCGACCGAGCCTTCTTCAACTCCGATAACCGCGGAAGAATTAGCCAGATCAATGATTGCGTCCAGTTCTCGTTGCGGAAGGCGCGATGAGATGGGTTGTGGCGTTGCACCAAGCCTCCACGCCGCGATATACGCAATGAAGAAATCAATGCTGTTCGGAACAGCAACGGTGACCATGTCGTCTTCACGAACTCCATGCTCATGCAAATACACAGCAAGGTTGTAACCGGCCTTCAACAAATCAACCCGCGACAATGTGTCGCCTGCACAAGTAATGGCTGGTGCCAGCGGCGCTTCAGCGGTGAGATCTTCCAGACGTTGAATAAACGAAATCATGCAATGAGTTCTATCCCATTACTGGCGAGTAGTCGCCACCGAAGGGCTACAGCACAAGTGAGAGCATTGGAAGTGACACAAACGAAACAAGGGTGCCGACTCCGACCATAAAAGCAACCAATTCAGCTGACAACCCTGCACCAACCGCTACTACGCCTGCAGTAACCATGGGCGGTGCCGCAGCTTGCAAGATTGATGTTGACCATGCAAGGTCATGTGGTGACCCAACTAACACGGATACGACATAGACAAGCCCAGGCAGCACTGCCATCTTTGATATCAGACCAAACAATGCAGGCACCTGAACTGAACGACTGACGCTCAATGTGAAACGCAAACCCAATGCACACATTGCAACCGGGGCAACTGTCTTCCCGACTCCATTGAGAATCGAATACACATCATCGGGAAGATCAATGACTCGAAAGACGAGGCTTGCAATCAATGCCAGGAAGGGACCAAAGCGCGAGAGTCTCTTCAAGACAGGCCGCCATCCACTTTCGCCAGCACCATACGTGCTTGCAACAAACGAACCCCACAACGCAAGGCCAACAAAAGTGCCGACTTGGTCATATGCAATTGCAGATGCGAGATGATCTGCACCCAACAGACTCTCCACCATGCCAAGACCTAGAAAACTCGTATTGCCAAGAACGCCAACAAGCAGCAATGCCCCGGTGATGGATCGATTCCATTTGAGTATTCGCGAAGCAATTAGTACCGCGACGATTGCCACGAACATCACAGACCACGCAACAGCAATTGGCAGAACAACATCTGCATCAAACGAGACTGTGCTGATTTTTGCGATGATCACTGCTGGTAGAGCTACCTGCAACACATACTTGTCGGCCCACGCAGTTACTACAACTGGTACCGGCCGAATAGTTTTGACAAGCCACCCAAGCAGAAAAGCACCAATGACAAGAGCGAGCACTCGAGGAAATCTACTAGCGAAGACCCTTAACAGTCATGATGATGGCGACTAAGAACACGACAGTGCTGACAATGTCAATAACTGCGACTGTTCGTGATTTCATTCCCACCATTCCTGACAACAATAAGTGACGTGAAATTGGTCGGATGGCCAAGAGAGCAACAACACCAATCTTTTGGGCGCGAGGATTCCACAACATAATTTTGCGAGACAAACGAGACTTCATTGCCAAATCACGACCATGACGCCGCCCAAGATCAAACCAGTGCCAATCAGTAATCGATAAGCGAATTCCAATCAGCGTGACGAACAAGAGTGGGTTCGTTCTGCCAGCTGCAAGCACAAGAAATGGAATCCGAGGACTAAGTAATGAAAGAACCAAAGGAGCTTTGAATAAAGCTGGACTGAGAACCGTCCCAATTCCAGAGACGATTGAGATGGCCGAAATCGGCCTCAGGGCGCGCTCGCCAACAATCGTGCTGATCAGGGGGTGGATCCTCACAAGCACAATGTTGTTATGTCGAAATTACAAAATGGCGGTGTTTAGGTTTGCGTTACATGACTTTTAGGTGAACCCTCAACATGATGTGACAAGTGGCTGTGTGAGACAATGAGCCATGGCTACCCACAACGTTTCGTCACCCATTCTTGGCACAGTCTTCAAGATCACTGTGAAACCGGGCGACACTGTGCGTGCCAACCGCGAGATTCTGATTTTGGAATCAATGAAGATGGAACACCCTGTTGAGGCAGGCGTTGAAGGAACAATTGCGGCCGTGCTGGTGGCCGAAGGCGACACCATTTCTGCTGGTCAAGTACTCGTTCAGATCACGCCTGGTGTTATTGCTGATGTCACTGCGACTGAAGCTTCGGCAACAACGTCAGTGGGCGAACGTGCCGACCTAGCTCGATACCGCGACCGTCGACACCTGACCACAGATGATGCTCGCCCAGAAGCGGTGGCACGTCGTGCCTCTAAGGGACAACGCACTGCACGCGCAAACATTGCAGACCTAGTTGATGATGGCTCATTCATTGAGTACGGATCATTTGCCGTAGCTGCACAACGTCAACGCAGAACTCTTGACGACCTGATTCGCAACACACCTGGCGATGGCCTTGTCGGCGGTCTCGCAACCGTAAACGGCGCACTGTTCGATGAAGATGCATCGCGAGTAGCTGTGGCGTCATACGACTACACGGTTCTAGCTGGCACACAGGGCTCGTTGAACCACAAGAAGAAGGACCGCCTGTTTGCCGTGGCAGAACAATTGCGTTTGCCGTTCATCTTGTTCGCCGAAGGTGGTGGAGGTCGTCCTGGCGATACCGACTCCCCTGGTGTTGCTGGTCTTGACTGTTTGGCATTCGCGTACTTTGCTCAATTGTCAGGCCTTGTACCAATCGTTGGCATTACATCTGGTTATTGCTTTGCTGGCAATGCAGCTCTGCTCGGTTGCTGCGACGTAATCATCGCTACCGAGAACTCGAATATTGGAATGGCTGGTCCCGCCATGATTGAAGGCGGCGGACTCGGATCAGTCAAGCCAACAGACATTGGTGACATCAATGTGCAAACGGCGAATGGTGTTGTAGATATTCGCGTCGCTAATGAAGAAGAAGCAGTGGCAGCAGCAAAGCAGTACTTGTCATTCTTCCAAGGTCCATTGTCAACATGGACCAGGCACCCCGATGACGTAATGCGTGGGCTAATTCCGGAACAACGCACACGCGTGTATGACGTGCGCACCGTGATTGATGCATTGGCCGATATTGGTACTGCGCTTGAATTGCGTCCAACTTTCGGCATCGGCATTCTGACTGTGTTTATGCGCGTTGAAGGTCGCGTCATTGGTGTCATCGCCAACAACCCGGCACACCTTGGTGGCGCAATTGATTCTGATTCCTCAGATAAGGCGTCGCGGTTCATCCAACTGTGCGACGCATACGACATTCCGATTATTAGCTTGTGTGACACACCGGGGTTCATGGTGGGACCAGATGCAGAACAGACAGCCCAAGTGCGTCACTTTGGTCGCATGTTCGTTACCGCCGCCAGCATCACTGTGCCATGGATCACCATTGTGTTGCGCAAGGGCTACGGCCTTGGTGCACAAGCCATGGCCGGTGGCAGCTTTCATGCAAACACCATGACCGTTTCATGGCCAACTGGCGAGTTTGGCGGAATGGGCCTTGAAGGCGCAGTACGTCTCGGGTACCGCAAAGAACTTGAAGCAATTACTGACGATGCAGAGCGTGCTGCACTTGAAGCAAAATTGATAGCAAGTGCTTATGAACGAGGCAACGCATTGAACATGGCGAGCCATGTGGAGATTGACGATGTTATTGACCCAGCCGAGACTCGTGCACGCATCTTGTCGATTATCGGCAGAGGCACATCATGGCGTCAGCGCACGGGCAAGAAACGCCCAATGGTTGATACCTGGTAATTAGAACGCAGCGAGGCCGTCGCGCAGTTGTTGTGCAAACTCTTCGTCCGTAATCACGTGCGCATCAGGCGCAATCTTTTCGTGAATTGCAGCTGCATTAGCTCTACCGACAACTGTGCCTCCCAAGGCTGTGAGCAACGCACTTGTTGCTTCCACAACACGAGCACCACCACCAGGTCCGGGTGTTGCACCAATCACCATGGAGCGCTTACCAATGATCGGGCCCTTCATAAACGGACGTGATGCCCAGTCGATGAGGTTCTTTGTTGCGCCTGAGTACGAACCGCTGTATTCAGGGCCGGCAATGATCACGCCGTCAGCCTCAGCGATGGCCGCACGCAGGGCCTCAACGATTGGCGGCACCGTGTCTGCATCAAGGTCTTGGTTGTACATCGGTAGTTCAGCGATATCAAACAACGCGATATTGGTGCCTTCTGGTGCAAGGGCTGGAAGGGCCTTCAGAATGCGTGTATTAAAAGAATCGGCCCGTAGCGAACCTGAGAAAGCGATAAGAGTTGTCATGGGTTTCTACGATACGGGCGTTGGCGTGAAACAATGAACCCGTGACTATCTCACCTATTTTCGACCCGTCCGCATGGCGCGAAGTGCCTGGCTTTTCGTTCACTGACATCACGTATCACCGTGCAGTAGACCAAGGCACCGTTCGTGTGGCTTTCAACCGCCCAGAAGTGCGCAACGCGTTTCGCCCACACACGGTTGACGAGCTGTACACAGCCCTAGATCATTCACGCATGACAACTGATGTTGGCTGCGTATTGCTCACCGGTAACGGGCCATCACCGAAAGATGGTGGCTGGGCATTTTGCAGTGGCGGCGACCAACGCATTCGCGGCAAAGACGGCTACAAGTACGCAGATGGCGACACACAAGACACTGTTGATCGTGGGCGCTCTGGTCGCTTGCATATTTTGGAAGTACAACGCCTTATTCGATTCATGCCAAAAGTTGTCATCAGTGTTGTGCCTGGCTGGGCAGCCGGTGGTGGACACAGTTTGCATGTGGTGTCAGACCTCACACTTGCCAGCCGCGAACACGCACGATTCAAACAAACCGATGCCGATGTGGCGTCATTTGATGGCGGATACGGTTCTGCCTACCTTGCCAAGATGGTTGGCCAAAAGTTTGCTCGCGAGATCTTCTTCCTAGGTCGTGAATACTCAGCAGATGACATGAAGGCCATGGGCGCTGTGAACGAAGTAGTGCCGCATGCAGACCTTGAAAAAGTTGCACTTGAATGGGCGAAAGAAATCAATGGCAAGAGCCCAACAGCGCAACGCATGTTGAAGTTTGCTTTCAACCTTGTTGACGACGGACTCGTTGGTCAGCAAATCTTTGCTGGAGAGGCAACTCGCCTTGCATACGGCACGGATGAAGCAGACGAAGGTCGCGAATCTTTCTTGGAAAAGCGTGCACCCGACTGGTCACCGTTTCCGTGGTACTACTAATTCATTTCGTGAAATGATTATTCATGTCACTGATGGGTCTGACCCACGGCTAGACCCATTTCGCTGGCGTGACAGACAATTAGCAAGCAGGCTTGATCGGCTTGATGCAGTTGGTGCTGGCATGTTTGTTGCAGAGGGCGATCTAGTGGTGGATCGAGCAATTGAATTGCGCTATGAAGCCATTGCACTGTTGTGTGATGAACCAACTGGCTTACGACTAGCCGAAACAGTTGATGAATCAGTTCAGGTGTTCATTGGTTCAGAACAACTACGCGGCGATGTGACCGGCCTTGGTGTCCCATTGCGCGCAACCGGACTGTTTCGTCGACCAGCCCTTACCTCAGCACACGATGTGCTGGCTAAGGCAACCCGGGTTGTTGTGGCTGAAGAAATCGATAACCCCACGAACTTAGGAGCCATTGTGCGTAGTGCAGTAGCGCTCGGGTGGGATGCAATTGTGTTATCTGCAGGCAGTGCAGACCCCCTAGCCCGCAGAGCACTACGCGTGTCAATGGGTTCAGGGCTATCAGTCCCCTTTGTTCGATTAGTTCACGATGAGAACATCGGGAAACTGTTGCAGCAACACAACTACGTGTCGTACGCCATGACACCAGATGCTTCTGCAACGTCACTTTCGTCTGTCATCGTTTCGCCCGAACAGAAGACAGCATTGCTTCTTGGTAGCGAACGCGACGGACTTGAACAAGTCACCATCACTGAGGCGACCCATGTTGTTCGAATACCAATGCACGGCGGCATTGATTCACTCAACGTGGGGGCAGCGGCAGCCATAGCCATGCACGTCCTAGGGCCTGATTCGCATCACGCGTAACTAAACGTTGCGCATTGCCTCAGCTGCATTCACCATGTAGTGCGCAAGCTCCGTGGTCACATGTTCTCGATATGCCTCATCCACTTCAGGAATGGTCTTTTCAATTGCCGACGCCATATGCATCAGCCAATGGTCGCGTTCGAGAGCTCCGATCACGAACGGAGCGTGACGCATACGAAGTCGTGGGTGTCCCCGTTCCTGCATGTACGTATCAGGGCCTCCCCAATACTGAATGAGGAATAGCGCGAGGCGCTCACGTGCTGCAGAGGTCTCGCTTCCTTCTGGATACAGCGGCAACAACACTTGATCAGTTTCTATGCCATCGTAAAAAGCATCTACGAGGTGAATAAAGAAGTCGGGCCCAGCAATTTCAAACAGAGACTTCTCGCCCGAGGCATCAGACATAAGTTAGAAAAACTCTGGCTCTTCCCAACCAGGGAAAATATCTGGAAGCCCACCGCTGACTTTGTCGGGGTACACAGCAGCCCGCTTTTCAAGGAAACTGACGATGCCTTCTTTTGAGTCGGCGCTACGACCACGTTGTTGAATGCCACGCGAATCCGCACGATGCGCTTCCATCGGATGAGATGCACCCAGCATGTGCCACAACATTTTTCGTGACATTGCAACAGATACAGGCGCAGTGTTGTCTGCAATTTCACGAGCGATAGCTACAGCAGCAGCCATTAGGTCATCCGGTGCGTGCACACTGCGCACTAGGCCGCCTGCCAACGCTTCAGACGCTGGAAAGACTCGGCCAGTAAACACCCACTCTGTTGCTTGTGAGATTCCGACAAGGCGGGGCAAGAAATATGACGAACATGCTTCAGGCACGATTCCGCGCTTTGCAAACACAAATCCAAACTTGGCCGTGTCACTAGCAAGACGGAAATCCATTGGCAAAGTCATGGTGACACCAACACCGACAGCTGCACCATTGATAACGCCAATAACAGGCTTCAGGCTTTCGTAGATGCGCAACGAAACAAGTCCGCCACCATCGCGAGGAACGCCTTGCTTTGTCTGCACATCACTGCCGCCCTTAGCGAAAGTGTCTCCACCAGAAGACAAATCAGCGCCAGCACAAAACGCACGACCAGCGCCTGTGAAGATCACAACTTTGACATTGTCATCAGCATCGGTGATGTCTAATGCAGCAATGATCTCGTACATCATGCGTCCGGTGAACGCATTCAACTTGTCAGGTCGATTCAAAGTGATTGTGGCAATGCCATCTTTGATATCGAGGAGAATGTCTTGAAAATCCATACCACGACCCTAGCGATACGGGCTGAAATGTCAGTAGTTCGACTAGACGTCGAGGAACTTACTGGAGGCAACACCAGAACCGACGCCACCTGCAGTTGCACCGATTATTAACAATGCAATCATGACGCCATTCAGATACGAATCAGGAACGACGAGCGAACTAACACCGGTGCCCGCTTTAAAACCAGCTACGCCAGAGGTCCATGCGCTATTCAACGTCCATAATCCCACGCAGGAGAAAATGGCACCCACGAGCCCCTGAATGAGGCCTTCCATGATGAACGGCACTCGAATAAACCAGTCAGTGGCACCGACCAGTTTCATCACTTCAATTTCACGTCGTCGAGCAAAGATTGCAGTACGAATCGTGTTCCAAATCAAAATCACGGCGACAGCGAGCAGAACTAACGACATTGCAATCGTTACCGTGCGCACAAATCCGGACAAAGTGGAAATGACATCAAACTCATCTTCTGCAAGAGACACCCCAGCGACTCCCGG
Source organism: uncultured Acidimicrobiaceae bacterium (assembly GCA_903929185.1). Taxonomy (GTDB): domain Bacteria; phylum Actinomycetota; class Acidimicrobiia; order Acidimicrobiales; family Ilumatobacteraceae; genus UBA2093. The sequence goes on along the minus strand of CAIYTS010000021.1, from coordinate 123 downwards.
CAATGTTCGATATTGGTTAGCGAGGCTACGCACAAGTTCGGGGTCTGTAGTTTTCGGCACCACCTTGAACTGAGACGGAATCGTTTCTATCGACAACAGACTCAATGTTGTGGCATCGCCAGC
>CAIYTS010000020.1 GCA_903929185.1 uncultured Acidimicrobiaceae bacterium | reverse complement strand
GTGCGTTCTCGTGTAGCAAAGATTGCACCGTTCCTGCACCTTGATGCCGACCCGTACGCAGTTGTCGTTAACGGTGAAGTGAAATGGGTGATTGATGCTTTCACCACCACTAATCGTTACCCATATGCAGAGACTGCAAATTTTTCACAACTCACAACGGGTAGTGGCCTCAATCACGCGTTTAACTATGTGCGCAACAGCGTCAAAGCAGTTGTCGATGCGTATACGGGCAAAGTGACTCTGTATCTGATGGATACAAAAGATCCGATTGCACTGATGTGGAACGCTGCATTCCCCGACTTGTTCGCAAAGAAGTCAACCGTTCCCGCGGAGCTGTCAGCACACTTCCGCTATCCAGAAGATTTGTTCCGCGTCCAGACAAATATGTTCGGCCGTTACCAATTTGACGATGCAACGTTGTTCTTTAACCGTGATGCTGCATGGAGCGTTGCTCAAGCACCTGCAAATGCGCCCGAAACATCTTCTGGAGCAACGTCGCTCGGAACCTCAGCCACTGGTGTTACGCCGATTGATTCCATCAACGCCACTGATTCATCTGTCGAACGTTTTAGTCCGTATTTTTCGATTTTCCACGAACCCAATGCAAAGACCGATATTGGTCAGTTCTCAATGGTCCGTCCGTTTGTTCCGTTCTCGGCCGATGACAGCCGTAAGGAATTGCGTTCGTTGATGGTCGTATCCAGTGAGCCGAAGACATACGGGAAAATAACGGTGTACGACATCAAGGCGCCTCTTCCTGCAGGACCTGCAACTGTGTCTGCTCAGTTCGAAAGTGAACCTGCAATTTCACAGACAATTACTCCACTCGATCAGCGCGGTTCGCGCGTTACATACGGCGACTTACAACTTGTACCAGTGGGGAAGGGTCTTGTCTATATCCGTCCGATGTTTGTGCAGCCTGACGGCAATGACAAGCAAGTCTTTGTCCGAAAGATTCTTGCGGGGTACGGAGACAGGTCGGTCATTGGCGACAGCTTGACCAGCGTGATTACACAACTGTTCCCCGGATTCAATGTGAATCTCGGTGATCGTGTTGGCGGTGCATCAAGTTCACCAACAACAACCGTGCCGGGTAGTCCTGTAACGGTTGCACCAACAACAGGTACAACACCAGCAGAGTTGTTGCGCCAGGCAGAAGCATTGTTTGCGCAAGCAGATGCTGCATTGGCGAAGTCGCCACCAGACTTTGCTACGTACCAAACCAAGTTGTCACAGGCACGTGGGTTGGTTCAGCAGGCATTAACCGCAGTTAAGGGTTAGTTCAGGCGCGTTGGCGCTGCAACAATTTGTTCGCAAGTGCCGCAAGGTCTTGTCGGAACGTAATTTCATAACGAGCTTGTTCGTTTGCAAGACGAACCTGCGTTGTCTTCAGCGCATCCATCATTTCGGCAACGCCAGAGTCTTCTGCACGTTTTGAGAGCTCTTCAATTTCGGTACCAAGTTCGTGTAACTGACGCGACAGTTCTGAACCCATGCCTGAGACTCGCGCTTCAATTCCTGCAAGTCGATCCGCTGTGGAACGCGCTTCTTCCCGTTCAGCGACCAATGCAGCCATTTGCTCACTCATTTCAGCCCGCAATGAAGCGATTTCTGCTTGCAATGCCTCTACGGCCTGCTGGGTTTTTTTGTTTCGGGCAAGCATGGTGATTGCACTAATCCTAAGCATTTCGGGTGAAGTTGTGAGTGAGGCACTCGCCTTGTACCGTAATGCTTCAACTACATCGCGGGGTGGAGCAGCCCGGTAGCTCGTTGGGCTCATAACCCAAAGGTCGCAAGTTCAAATCTTGCCCCCGCCACTAATAAAAAAAGTCTGAAATCCCAGCCTCTCCACAGAGGTTGGGATTTTGGTTATCTAGGGATCTGTGACATGTGTCAGACCCGTCCGCTTCGGTGTCACATTCGCGTGCCTGTTCTAATAGAAGTTCCATGGCGTACACAGTGCAGAGCAGAGAACGATGACTATTCGAGGAGCGGCATACGTTGCCGGAATTTACGAACACCCCCGTCGCGATATTCCGGATCGCACACTGTTCGAGATTCATACCGAAGTAGCACTTGGCGCATTGGCTGATGCCGGCTTACAGATGAGCGATGTCGACGCCGTGTTTTGTGATGGCACAGCTGGTTTCGGACCAATGTCATTGGTAGAGCATTTTGGCTTGCGTCCGACGTACTTCGACAGCACGGAAACTGGCGGCTCGTCGTACCTTGCTCATGTTGGGCATGCTGCAGCTGCCATCGCTGCGGGCAAGTGCTCTGTCGCGCTCATTACATTGGCTGGAAAACCGCGCACAGGCCGCCATGAGGTTTCTTTTGCATCAGGTTCAGACTCTGGATTCGAATCGGGATGGGGAATCGCTGGTGCGCCACACACTTATGCGCTTGCCGCTCAACGTCACATGTACGAGTTCGGTACGACATCTGCACAGTTAGCCGAGATCAAGGTTGCTGCAAGTATTCACGCCCAGTACAACCCGAATGCGTATCTTCCATACGCCGTCACCGTTGAAGATGTCCTGAATTCGCCGTTAGTTGCTGATCCACTACACCGCCTCGACTGTTGTGTTGTTACTGATGGTGGCGGAGCATTAATAGTGGTATCTCCAGAAGTTGCCCGTTCTCTTGGTCGTACGTCAGCAAAAATTCTTGGTCATGGCGAAGCAATCAAGCACACCAGCAACGGCGGAATAGATCTCACGTACACAGGTGCCGTATGGTCAGGGCCACGTGCGTTTGCTGAAGCAGGCGTTAGCGTCGCCGACATTAAGTACGCATCGATTTACGACAGCTTCACAATCACTGTTTTGCAAACGATTGAAGACCTTGGTTTCTGTGAAAAAGGACAAGGCGGAAAATTTGTCATGGATGGTGGGCTTGTCGCACCGTTCGGAAAATTGCCATTCAACACTGATGGTGGCGGATTGTGTAACAACCACCCATCAAACCGTGGCGGAATTACCAAAGTGATTGAAGCTGTGCGCCAGATGCGCGGTGAAGCGCATCCGTCGGTACAAGTGCCGAACTGCCAGATATCACTTGCTCACGGAACAGGCGGAAGTCTTGGTTCAAAGCACGGTTCCGTCACACTCATTCTTGGACAAGAGGACGCATGACCATGTTGCCAGCACCCGCACCCGCAATTAACTCCACCACTGCTGAATTTTGGAAAGCCACCACTGAGGGGCGATTCATCTTGCAACGTTGCAATGCATGCGACATTGTTCTGTGGTTCCCACGTCGCAATTGTCCGAAGTGTTGGACAGAAGATGTGTCGACATTTGATGCTCAGCAAACAGGCACTATCTACAGCTTCACAGTTGTACGCAAGGGGACGGGGGCATTTAAGGATGCAGGCCCGTTTGTTATTGCTTATGTGGAACTCGCTGATGGCCCACGCATCATGACCAACATTGTTGATTGCGACATCGATGCGCTACATGTAGGAATGCCTGTAGAGATGGTGTTTCATGACACTGGTGAGGGAAGCGCTCTGTATCGCTTCCGCCCTGCATCTCGCTAACGGCACGCCTCTAGTTCATACATCGCAGTGCCATTGAGTGGCACCCATAATCCGGCACCAACTTGGCGAAAGTGTTGTGAGAGTTGTTTGCGGTACCACTGCGCAGAACGGTGGTGTACCTGAAGATCTGTTCCTGATTTATCAATGATGTTTTCGTAGTCCCACTTGGTGGGAAGTTCGAGGTACATCACGTGCCGCGTTGCAGCCGCAAGATTATTGAAAGCCTGAATGACTGATTGATTGTCTAGGTATTGCAACACGCTATGACACACCACAAGATCAAATTTTCCCCGAGGGCGCCACGTGGCGATGTCGCGTTGTTCGTGATTCCAGGTTGTGCACGCATGCTCACTGACATCAATTGATCGCACAGCGACATCAGGAAAATTCTTGTTGTACCAGTCGCGCCACATTCCCATGCCCGCACCGACATCAAGAACAGAAGTGATGGTGATTCCCCACCAAGCAGCAAGATGATGAACAGCCGTTGCTAAGTGTGCGATCTTCTCAGCATCATGTGCTCCGTTGTCGCCGTAAAAACGTTTGTAATACGCAGTATCGAATTTCAGCATGTCGCCACGTTAGAGCGAAGTGCCCGATGACACCCAAACATCGACACTGACCTGTGTTGCTGGAGATGCATCTGCAGCGGTTTGCCACACCAACGGAGTCATAGAGAATAAATCTGTGGCAGCACTGAGTGAAAGGTCAAGTTCGAATTGAATTCGTTCTGCCTTTTGCGCTTCGGCAGGTGGTTCGCTTCGGCGCTCTTCTCGTTCATCAATAGATTGGCCTCGTTTTGGACGCATTTGTTGGAGATGGTGTGGCCCAGGAGTAACCGTGACCCAAGTGCCACCTGGTTTCAAGACTCGGGCGTACTCTTCGAATGAATGAGGTGCAAACACTGTGAATACTGCTGCACAGGAATGATCGACAATGGGAAGGCGAAATGCGGATGCAACTGCAAAGTGAGCATCGGGCAGCAGTTTGCTCGCCATCTGCACTGCTTTTTTTGAAATATCAATGCCGTATTTTTCAGTCGCATTGATATGAGTGAAGTAATAACCCTCTCCGCATCCCACATCGAGAATTGGACCAGATACTTCTCGCAACGCATGAGCGAGCGCAGATGCAATCGGGGCATATGACCCTGTGGCAAAGAAGTCTCGTCGGGAACGTAATGACTCTGCTGTGTCCCCCGAGGTTGTCGTTGCAGCAAGTCGTCCGCCGATCACGAGATTGATGTATCCATCTCGTGAACGATCGAAGAGATGGTTGTTCTCACAGCGAGCTTCTTGCTGATTGAGACGTAGTGGCATTGTGCAATGTGGGCACGCAAAGACTGTGAAATCGCCGATGTCTGTGCCCATTCAGGAAGTCTGGCACCGGTTTTGGAGTAATTGCACAATAAATCAGCGAATCAATGGCCCCGTGGTTAAGAAATGCAGTGCTCTCACTAGCCTGTAACTCGTACTCAACCCGAAAGATCGTCCCTATGGCCGGAAATTCAGTATTTCGACATCAGCATGCTGGCGTATTGAGTGTTGCATCGGTTGAGGCACCCAATGTGATTACTTCTGAGTGGATCGATGAGCAATTGGCCGAGGTGTATCAACGCAATGGCCTCAGAGCCGGACTACTTGCTGGGCTTGCAGGCGTGGAAGAACGTCGCTGGTGGGATGAAGACGTTTCATTCTCAGATGCAGCTGCAATGGCAGGCAAACTGGCAATTGAAAAAGCAGGAATTGATCCTTCGCAAATTGGAGCATTGATTTCTACCTCAGTGTGCAAAGAGCATCTTGAGCCATCTGTCGCATGCCTTGTTCATGATCGTTTGAAATTGTCTTCGTCATGTCTGAATTTTGATATCGGGAACGCATGTCTCGGATTTGTTAATGCCATGCACCTTGCAGCCACCATGATTGATTCCGGCTCAGTTGAGTATGTGCTCATTGTGGACGGAGAAGGTAGTCGCCAGCCGCAAGAAGCAACAATTGCTCGACTTCGCCAGCCTGATTCAACGGCTCTTGACGTATTTTCCGAGTTTGCATCACTCACGCTTGGTTCCGGAGCAGCGGCAATGGTGATGGCAAGCTACCAGCGCCATCCAGAAACTCATCGACTCATTGGCGGCATGGCACGAGCAGCCACCGAACACAATTCGTTATGTGTGGGCGACCTTGATCGCATGACCACAGATACTCACGGACTCCTAGTGGCAGGTCTTGACTTGGCTGAAGAAGCATGGACTGAAGCGCTTGTTGATTTCAATTGGGGAGACGCTGAGGTTGATTGGTACATCTTGCATCAGGTCAGCAAGGTGCACACCACGATGTTGTGTGATCGCCTTGGCATCAATCCGTCGAAGGCCCCGATTACATTTCCTCATTTCGGCAACATCGGCCCTGCAGCTATTCCGATTACGTTGGCAAGTGTGCAAGACAAAATTCAACCTGGCCAGCGCGTGATGTGCCTAGGTATTGGGTCTGGTCTTAATACAAGTGCCCTCGAGATTCTTTGGTAAACATCCAGCCTTCGCTCGTTGCTGAATTTGCAACGTTCGGACTTGACCCATCATGGTCGCGCACAATCGATGTGCCGAGCCATGACGGCGCAACACATCAGTGGCATCTTCTTGATCGCCCGGGGACCAACAAAGACGCACCTGTCGTGCTGTGTCTTCATGGAAACCCCACATGGTCATTTTTATGGTCACGTTTGTTGAACGAATTGAATGCTGATTTCCGTGTTATCGCACCTGACCATTTGTCAATGGGATTGTCGGAACGAGTGCCTACTCGCGCGTATCGCGATCGTGTTGCAGATGTCAACGATTTAGTCACCGCTCTCAATATCACTGCACCGATATGGATTGTTGCTCAAGACTGGGGTGGTGCAATCGGAATGGGTTACGCAGTTGCTCACCCAGATCGTGTTGCTGGAATGGTGCTATCGAATACTGGTATTGCGATTCCGCACAATCGTCGCGCTCCGTTACTCATTCGTCTTGCTGCAGCAACAGGCATTCACCGACTCGTGACAAAAGAATCATCATTGTTTGTGCGTGGGACTCCGTTCCTCCCCGGGAGTGGAATTTCCACAATGCAAAGAACAGCTTTGGCATTTCCGTATCGACGTCGGAAGGATCGTAATGGCGTGGCAGATTTTGTGGCCGATGCGCCACTGACGTCACGCCACTCTTCAGCACAAGACATTGCAGATGTCGCTGAGAAGTTATCGAACGTGACTTTTCCTGTTCGTTTGGTGTGGGGTTCTCATGATCCAGTTTTCAATGACGACTTTGCTCATGACCTCATGAATCGATTTCAGAATGTAGCTCTACATCGCATAGCGAATTCAGGGCATCTCACGGTTCTGGAAACATCGATTGCTCCATTTGTCGAAGCTGCAATCAGAGAAAATGCTGAAGCACGGCCGCTTCAGCAACCAGTAACTGCACTGAATGATGGCGGGACTCTGTGGTCACAGATTGATCATTGGGTAAATGAAGACGACATTGCAATTACTGATGCTGCGGCAGACACCTCAGTAACGCGTCCAGAATTTGCGGCGCGCGTTGCAACATACGCACAGGCATTGCATGATCGTGGAGTGCGCACGGGTGACCGAATTGCAGTCTTGGTTCCTCCCAGTATTGATCTGATTGCTGTGGTCTATGCATGTTGGCGCATTGGGGCCATTGCCGTCATCGCAGATCGGGGACTCGGGCTTCGAGGTCTGAAGTCAGCTATTCGTGCATCGCGAGTGAAGCATGTGATCGGGCCAATGAAGGCGGTAGCGGCAGCGCGACTATTGCGATGGGCACCTCATGCTTCAATAATTCGACTCTCCGGACTTGCGCGTTCATCTGTTATCTCTCGGCTTGAATTTGTGAGCGCTCCTGAGCCAACTGCAGATGATCTGGCAGCAGTCTTGTTTACCTCTGGCGCAACGGGCCCAGCAAAGGGAGTGCGTTACACACATCGTCAGTTGTATGCACAACGTGACGCATTGCAAAAGGCATACGACATCACTTCAGCCGACACATTTGTTGCTGCGTTTGCTCCGTTCGCGTTATATGGACCAGCGTTAGGTATCGCAACCGGATTAGCCGATATGGATGTGACCTCACCCAGCACATTGACAGCGGCGGCGCTTGATGATGCGTGTCGACGCGTTGGGGCAACAATGGTGTTTGCATCACCTGCAGCATTGGCCAATGTTGTAAAAACTGCATCTACTGATATTGCACACCTTCGCACAGTGCGCCTTGTTATGTCAGCGGGTGCGCCTGTACCAATTCAGACATTGCAGGCAGTATCTCTGCTGTGTCCGAAAGCAGAGCTGCACACGCCATACGGCATGACAGAAGTGTTGCCAGTTGCCAATGTGTCATTGAGTGATCTGACACGTATAGGAAATGGGCACGGTGTATGTGTTGGAAAGCCAGTAAGCGGCTGCAGTGTCCGTATCGACCCCGACACGTCAGAACTGTTGGTGTCAGCTCCGTGGATGTCAGCAGGGTATGACTCTTTGTGGCTCACGGAACATAATGCTCGCCCTGTACTCACGACAGATAGTCACCCAACCGTCTGGCACCGAACAGGAGACGTGGGTCATGTTGACGCTGAAGGCAATGTTTGGATTGAAGGACGTTTGGTTCATGTGATTCATACGTCTCGCGGACCTGTTGCGCCGGTCCCGTTGGAGATCATTGTTGAAGCAATATCGAATGTTGTGCGTGCTGCTGCGGTAGGGGTAGGGCCGATGAACGTACAACAAATAGTTGTCGTTGTGGAGACCACTACACGTAATGAAGGTCCGGCAGATGCTGTGTTGACCCAGGCTGTGCGTGCAACACTTGCTCCGCTACCAATTGCCTCAGTTTGGGTTACCAAAAATCTTCCCGTTGATATCCGTCATAACTCAAAGATTGATCGCACCGCGGTCTCAAAGCAAATGTCACAAATTTTGGCAGGTTCCAAAAAGTGAAGGTCTTAGTCACGGGCACTGGCAGTTTGCTTCTTGGCGGAGTGGCCGGCGAACTCGTACGGCGCGGTGATGAGGTGGTGTGCCTGCAACGGAGACCTGCTGCGTTTGATGGCCATGAGAATGCTCGCGAGGTTCTTGCTGATATTTCTGATGCGGATGCGGTTGCATTGGCTGCTCAGGGGTGTGATGCCATTATCCATGGTGCGGCACGAGTCGGAGTAGTGGGATCGCAGAGAGATTTTCATGACACAAATGTGCTCGGTACTGAAAACATTCTTGCTGCTGCCAGACAACACAACATTTCACGATTGGTATTTGTCTCGACTCCGTCAGTTGCACACACGGGGGAGTCACTGATTGGCGCACAGGCGGGTACGGCTGAAATTGGTCGCTCACGTTCTTATTACGCCGAGTCAAAAGCTGTTGCTGAGCGCGCAGTGCTCAATGCCCGAAACGAGCACCTTGCCGTTGTTGCAATTCGTCCCCATTTGGTGTGGGGTCCTGGAGACACACAATTAGTTGGTCGAATCGTGGAACGTGCTGCGAATGGGAAACTTGCGGTCATTGGTACCGGAAATGCATTAGTGGATTCCACCTATATCGATAACGCGATTAGTGCGCACATTGCTGCTCTTGATGCCCTACACATTGGTTCTGATTGTGATGGCAAGGCCTATGTCGTATCCAACGGCGAACCACGGACCGTCAATGATCTGATGCGTTCAATGTGTGAAGCCGCTGGTGTTCCGTTTGAACCGCGGCATCTTTCATTGGCAATGGGAGTGCGACTCGGTGCGCTGATTGAGCGCGTGTGGCCAATTCTTCGATCATCTGAACCACCCGTAACCCGCTTTATTGCAGAACAATTAGGAACTGCGCATTGGTTTGATCAGCGTGCAGTGCAGCAGGATTTACAGTGGGCACCACACGTAACTCTCAATGAAGGTTTTGAGCGACTAACGCAGTGGTTCGCCTCGCACTGACGTAATCAGACTTTGTAAACCAACGACGCTGTTGCGCATAGTTTTCCTGATGTTGCTCCACGAACTTCTGCTCGACAAAATGCAATGGACCGTCCACGTTTCGTGATCCATCCTTCACACACTGCGTCTTCTCCTGCCACGGCTGTGAGATATTCGACGTTCATGCTGATGGTGACGAACGAACCATTCTCGTATGGACCACCAACAGCCGGAACAACTGTTGTGTCTATAAGGCTGGCGATTGCTCCGCCGTGCATGATGCCGGCTGGTTGGTTCATTTCCCATCGTGCAGGGAGGCGCATGCGGGCATAGTCGCGTTTCACTTCTTCAACAATGAATCCGAGATAGACGGAATAGTTCATGTCTTGATCCCACTGAGGGAATTTGGCCCAGAATTCTGCTTGTTCCGGAGTGAGTGGTTCGAATTGGTCAGCGATCATGATGACAAACCGTAGACACGAGTTGCAGTTCCGCGGAACATTGCGTCTTTCTCCGCTTCAGTACATGATGCTGTCATCTTCTTAAAGGCATTCCATACAACGGTGTATGACAATGAGAAGCGATCGATAGGGAAGTTTGACTCGAACATGCAACGGTCGGGACCAAAACATTCAATGGTGTGATCGAAATACTTCTTTTGCACTGCGATGAATTCATCAGAGGTAGGAGGCTTGTCTGCTGTGTGCCATCCGAACCCGTTATCAGGCATCGCGAGTCCGCCTAGTTTCGCAACCACGTTGGAGCATTGTGCAATCGCAGTGATGTCTTTCTTCCATTGAGCAAAAATCTCATCGCGTTGTGATTCATATGGCCAAACACCTAAGGGTGTTCCGAAATGGTCAAGCACCATTGTTGTCGTCGGAACTGCACGCGCCAGTTCGAGAAATTCTGAGTTCTGATAGTGGTAATGCCACGAGTCGTAGGTCAAACCACGTGCACCAAGTGTTGCTACACCGCGTCGAAAGTTGGCGTCCTTGTATAAGTCCTTTGCTGCGCGACCAGGAATAGCCAGAACTTCCGGGTGGTCGGCGCGAGCAAGTGCATCGCGAATTCCACGCAGTAGTCCGTGGCTGGCTTGTGTGTGTGCGTCGAGAATGTTTGAGAGGTCATCGCGACTCAGATCAGCATGAGCAACAATGCCTGAGATCAGGTGTGTCGGGTCTCGTAGTGACTCTCCGGCGACGAACTCTGTCTCACCCACGGGAGCAAGATGTGCAGGTCCGTCTGTGCGATAACTTGCACCACATTCAATGAAGACTGTCTTTTCAATGAGATGTCCTGCCGTTGTATCGCCGTGCAATTGGTCGAGTCCGTACGGTAAAGAACCACCGACTGGCCATAGGTGATGGTGCGGGTCAACGATGCGGCGAGTGGGGTCAATGACCTCTTCATGGACTTGGCTAAACCATTCCGGGGTTCCAGGCACGTAACTATTCATCAGCCTGTTCTAGTACCTGTGCATGGACATCTCCGTACTGGCGTGGATTTTTATCGAGTGACACGAAGCGGGGGCGTAAACAGGGCAAAATGGTTCCTGATGTTGACAGCCCGCCGCCTCACTACGTACACAGCGATTGTGTGCATGGTTCTAGCAATTCTGATTCAGCAAGTCGTGACTCGTGGGTTTCTGTCCAACTTTGACAAAACTGCGCGATTAACCGCTCGAGACATTCACGCCTCAAAAGATTTGTTTTCTGTCACGGTCATGTTTGGTTTGCGAGGAATTATTCTCACAATCTGTCTTCCTATTCTTGGTTGGGTGTCATGGAAGCGTCGCTCGTGGATACCGATCGCTGGTTTTTTCCTTGTTCTTGTTGTAGAAACGGGTATTGCCGGGGCCTTGAAAATTTCTGTAGGAAGAATCTTTCCGTATCAGTACGAGAACTTTTTCAGCAGAATGATGATTGGGCAAGACGAGATGGCATTTCCTTCTGGTCATGCAGCAAACTGTGTTGCGCTGTGGGGTTATGTGGTGTGGTACTTCACGCAAGCCGGCTCTGTCGCTCGGCGAGTCGGTACCTGGTTGGTGATACTTGCAAGTTTCATCGTTGGCATCTCATCGTGGTTGATCAGAACTCACTGGCCAACTGATCTACTTGCTGGATATGCAGTAGGTCTCGCTGCGTTATTGGCTGTTATTGGTTTGTATACAGCGCTCGGGTTTAATCCCGAGGCCACGTCTCGCCATTCGCAAGAAGTTCATCGCGAAACTGCGGATGCGCAATAGCCGCTAACGCGTGTGCGCGTTCTCGAATCGTGCGACCTTCTAATTCGGCAACACCAAATTCAGTGATGATTGTGTCTACTTGATGTCGTGGAGTACTGACGACACTTCCTGCAGGAAGAATTCCCATAATGCGGCTTGTCAACACGCCGTTAATAGTGGTGGTTGACGGCAAGCAAATGAGACTGCGATCAGTTGAATCAAGTCCAGGTCCCGATACAAAATCTTCATGTCCACCAACGCCACTGAATTGGGTGCCACCAATTGTGTCTGCGACTACCTGACCTGCAAGATCAACTGCTAGTGCGCCATTGATGGTGACCATGTTGCGGTTACTGGCAATGAGTTCAGGCGAGTTAACAATCTTCACTGGCAAAAAGCGAACTGCATCATTGTTGTGAAGCCATGTGTAGAGCTCTGGAATACCGGCTGCAAATGTTGTTGGTGAAAATCCGTCGAACTGGCTGCCCTTGTTGTTTGTGACTTTTCCGGCCTGATGTAGCCGCATGAGGCCGGTGGTGAACATTTCTGAATGCACCCCGAAATCTCCCATGTCGCTTGCAGCGAGTGAGAGTGCAATCTGATTCGGGATACCACCGATTCCGGTTTGCAGTGTGCTTCCTGAATGTATGAATGTCAGTGCGGTCTCTGCAATAGTTCGTTCTGCATCACTTGGCTCTGTATCCGCCAAATTCAGTGGGGTTCGGTCTGTCTCAATGAGACAATCAATCGCGTCGACATGAATGCGATGTTCGTGTGGTGCAACTCCAAATGTTCGCGGGAAATGTTCACTGACTTCGACGAGAAGAATTCGGTCTGGGTCTGCGCTCGCGCGGTGTATCTCATCAACAGTCGCACCTGCATGTACCGACAGGCTTACCCATCCATCGACAGGTAATGAGCCAGCTGTTGCCATGATGCGGGGGCGCTGCTTTTCCAGAATTGGTGCAAAGCGGCGAAAGTCTGCGGGGACAAAATCAATAGATGCACCAGAGTCGCGTAAAAAGCGTTCGGCGGGTCCGAAG
>CAIYTS010000019.1 GCA_903929185.1 uncultured Acidimicrobiaceae bacterium | reverse complement strand
ATGGCCGGCGTTGTCGGCATTCTGGTTTTAGCTTTTGCTATCTACACATTTTGGAAGTTCACCGATCGCGGACAGCCAATTCCTTCGCAGAGCCACGGTAAGCCGATTGTAGAAATCATTCTCACAATCATTCCCGCGCTTATCCTTACTGTTGTCGGCGTCTTCACTTTCCGCGCAATTTTTGAACTGTCGAATACTGAAGACACTCAAATGGTTATCAACGTCACGGGTCAGCAGTGGTGGTGGGAATATGACTATCCAGCACAGGCTGAACAAGGCATTACTCAACCAATCATCACTTCAGGCCAATTGGTAATTCCAGTAGGTACAAAAGTCTTGTTGCGTGAAACAAGTCGCGACGTAATTCACTCGTATTGGATTCCCGTATTGAACGGTAAGAAGGATGCTGTCCCAGGCCGCATCAACTTGCTGCGTCTTCAGGCTGACAAGCCCGGGCTGTTTGCGGGTCAGTGCACCGAATTCTGTGGTCTATCTCACGCCAACATGCGCATGGAAGCGATAGCGCTTTCTAAAGAAGATTTTGCCAAGTGGGTAGCTAACCAGCAGAAGGCGTACACCTCACCTGCAGACGGAACACTTGCGAAAGAAGGCGAAGGCGTTTTCTTGAATCAGTGCATTCGTTGTCACCAAGTCAACGGCTTGAAGAAGGCTGACGGCACGCCAGCACTTGCTGCACCAGACGAGAACGTCTATGCAGGTGCAGTTCCGAACTTGTCGCATCTGATGTCTCGTAACACTTTTGCTGGCGCGACGTTTGACCTGTTGAACAAGAAATGCCGCAAGGATGTGTGGGGTGCAAGCTCTGACACCATTGGTCAGAAATACCTTGCCGGAGTTTCAGAATCATGCTTGAACCAAACTGATCTTCGCGCATGGTTGCGCAATGCACCAGCCATGAAGCCCATGTATTCAGACCCAACAAAGTTGGGCCCATCTGGAGGCAAATACCGTGGTATGCCAAATCTTGGTCTTACTGAAACCGACATCGACAAACTCGTCGCTTACCTACTGACACTGAAGTAATCGGAGAATCCCATGTCCACCAATGAACTAACTCTTACGCCCTCTGAGTCACCAAGTTTGGTGAACAAGTTGCCGATCTCTCCAACTCAGTCGCTCGGTGCAGTACGTCGTCCGGTTAATACAACTGGCTGGCGTGAATGGCTCTTTACTGTTGACCACAAGAAGCTCGGAATCATGTATGGCGCTGTTGCCTTTGTGTTCTTCATTGTCGGTGGTGTCGAGGCGTTGTTCATTCGTTTGCAGCTAGCACTTCCTGACGGCCGCATCCTTAGTGCTGACAAGTACAACCAAATGTTCACCATGCACGCGACCACGATGGTCTTCTTGTTCGCCATGCCCATGGCTGCAGCATTTGCAAACTATTTCTTGCCCCTTCAAATTGGAGCACGAGACGTTGCCTTCCCACGTCTGAACGCATTGTCGTTCTGGTTGTTCGTCAGTGGTGGCCTAATTCTGAATGCATCGTGGTTCCTTGGTGGTGCAGCCGATGGCGGTTGGTTCATGTACGCGCCAAACTCTGGTCCAGTTTTCTCACCAAGTAATGGTGTCGACTTCTGGGTTCTCGGTTTGCAGATTGCTGGTATTGCTTCACTGATTGGTTCGATCAACCTCATTGTCACCGTGCTCAACATGCGTGCACCTGGCATGACACTGATGAAGATGCCTGTGTTCACATGGATGATTCTCGTGGTTCAGTTCCTCTTGGTGTTCTCACTTCCAGTGATCACCGTGGCTCTCGTGTTGTTGATGTTCCAGCGCTCGTATGGCGCTACGTTCTTCGATGTATCGCAAGGAGCTGACCCGCTTCTCTGGCAACACTTGTTCTGGATCTTTGGTCATCCTGAGGTGTACGTGTTGATCTTGCCGGCGTTCGGAATCATCTCTGAAGTGCTGCCAACGTTCTCGCGTAAACCACTATTCGGGTATCCGTTCGTTGTGTTCTCAGGAGCATCGATCGGACTTGTGGGCTTCGGCGTATGGGCTCACCATATGTTCGCCTCTGGTCTTGGCCCAGTATCTGTTGCCGTGTTCTCAATGGCAACGATGGCAATCGCAATTCCAACCGGAGTAAAAATCTTCAACTGGTTGCTCACAATGTGGGGCGGCAAGATTTGGTACACGGCGTCGATGAAGTTTGCAATCGGTCTCGTAATCCTCTTCACCATTGGTGGTCTGTCTGGCGTTACACATGCTGTTGCTCCTTCTGACACACAACAGACTGATACGTATTACATCGTCGCCCACTTCCATTACGTGTTGTTCGGTGGAATGGTGTTCGGATTGTTCTCAGGTTTCTACTACTGGTGGCCAAAAGTTTTCGGAAAGATGCTCAACGAAAAATTGGGTACCTGGAATTTCTGGTTCATGGTGATTGGTATGAACCTCACGTTCGGCCCAATGCATATTCTCGGATTGCAAGGTCAGCCTCGCCGTATGTATGTATGGACCGAAGCTCGTGCTGGCGAAGGTTTCTTCAACCTCGGATTTTGGAACATGGTGGCCTCAATCGGTTCATTTATTTTGGCCATTGGCGTTTTGTTCTTCATCATTAACGTGATCAAAACCATTCGTAACCCAGAGCGCGCCCCGCTTGACCCTTGGGATGCACGTACGTTGGAATGGATTACAACTAGCCCTCCAAAGGTGCACAACTTTGATCGCATTCCTGTCGTACATCACCTCGATGAGTTCTTCCACCGCAAATATGTGGAAGACGAAGCCACTCATACGATGAAGCAAGTAGCAACTGGTGAGGATCTTGTCCGCGCCGAAGAAGCTGCCGCTGACGCTGACATTCATATGCCAGGACCTTCGTACTGGCCATTGCTGCTCTCCATTGGCGTAGCGGTACTTGGTATGGGAATCATTTACGGAACTCCAATCATGGTTGTCGGAGCGCTAGTAGTTCTCTTTTCCTCATTTGGATGGGTTCTTGAACCCTCAGTACCCGAACCAATCGATTTTGATTCACCGTCACACGACGGTCACACGAAGGAGATAGCTCCCCTTGGCTGATATCGCAACACACGACACCGATCACGCAACTGATCACGGGCATCATTCATCAACTGGCTTGTCAAACAACAAGCTGGCAATGTGGTTGTTCCTCGGATCAGAGTGCTTGCTCTTTGGTGGTCTTATCTCTACGTACATGCTGTATCGCGGTCGCGTTCAGAACGGACCACACCCTTCACAGATCTACGACATTCCGTTTACGTCGGTCAGCAGTTTCGTTCTGTTGATGTCTTCTCTCACCATGGTGCTTGCAGTGTCCTCTGCGCAGCGCAAGGACGATGCGAAGACGAACCTTTGGTTGGTAATCACAGCACTTCTTGGAGCAACCTTCATTGGTGGCCAGGTGTACGAGTTCACCACGTTTTATCGTGAAGGCCTCGGCTTCACCACAAGCCTCTTTGGTTCAAGCTTCTATGCACTAACTGGGTTCCACGGTGTTCACGTTTCCGTCGGAGTCATCATGTTGTTGTCCTTAATGGGCATCATCAAAAAGGGCAAGATCACCGGCGATAAGGCCGAGGTTGTGGAACTCATTGGTTTGTATTGGCACTTCGTTGACATCGTGTGGATCATCATCTTCACACTGGTGTACCTAATCCCATCCTGATTGAGAGCGCATCATGACAACCGTTACTGAAACACACGCAGACGCACACGAGCACGGAATGTCCGATGCTGGCTATATAAAGATTGCAATCATCTTGGCCGCAATTACGGGCCTTGAAGTTTCTACGTACTACGTGAACTTCGGACCATTCTTTATGCCGGCTTTGCTCACCATGATGGTGGTTAAGTTCGTCATGGTTGTCTCCTACTTCATGCATCTTAAGTTTGATAGCAAAATCTTTAGCTTCCTTTTCTATGTAGGTCTTGGGCTTGCGATTTTCGTGTACTTCGCGGCTCTCGCCACCTTCAAGTTCTTCATCGCGTAACTAGCGAGGCGGGTCGGCAATGCTGATCACTGGCATCGAACCCACACT
>CAIYTS010000018.1 GCA_903929185.1 uncultured Acidimicrobiaceae bacterium | reverse complement strand
GTCTCCCCCGGCCAATGCAGATCGCCGCGATACGCGGTTGCTTCACCAAGCATGCGCCAGCCATCACGATCAACAGTTGTGTTCCATGCCGCCAACGCATCGTCGCCACGCCACCATGCAGCAGCAGATTCCAACATCACCATTGACGCGCGTGGTTCCACCATCGGGTTCCACAAGAAACCACTACACACATTCTGTAATCCTTGTTCGCGACCTTGTAACGGCCCGAGATGCATGTGTGCATGCATGAGTGCATCGTTCACTGGTGCGTTATCCCATACCAATGGCGCGCGACCGCCTGTTGCTTCGCGACGCGCAATGGCATCGTTCACTGTGATGGTGTCATTGACAACGTAATTTCCGGTCCACATCACTTCAATGTCATCTCCAAGACCAGCGCATAGCGCATCAAGATACGGAGACGATGTGAGACCCGCGTAATGCGTTGGCGTAATCCACACCGGAACATGCAAGGCGTCACGTACTGCGTGTGCAATGCGCTGATGATCAGCTGCCGCATTCAGCACAGGAAGATCATCGAAGCACAACACCACTGCTGCTGCGCCTGCACCCACTGCTGGGCGAAGTTTGTTAACTACTTGTTCGTTAGTTGCACTAGAACCTGGCGTGAGACCGATAACAAAATTAATGGTGTCGTGTCGTGAAGATAATTCAGCAAATTGCACAAGTTCTTCAGGTGTAAATGGTTGATCCCATAGTTCGCGATGGCGCGGTTCCAATTTCGCAGCCCATACATATGAGTTCCAGCCCCACTGCGCCATTGCATCAAATATTTCCAAGCGCACATCGTGTGAATACGGCTCGCCATAAAACCCTTCAATGATTCCGAGTATGGGAGCATTCATATTTACTTTCCGATGAATTGATGCAAGATCGTGCCGCTATCCAGCACGCCATCCAAAATGTAATCGTTCGGAACTTCGTTCTGTCCCAAGTTATGCACTCCCGGCGGAACAGAGCCGTTCATCATCGCACGAGCAGCATGTGCTGCAACTGACCCTGTGATTGTGGCAACGCGTTCAGCAATGCCCACAATTTCTACGTGGCGCATGCCATTACGTACACCGCGCACTTCAACACGCAAGCCACCAAGGGTTCCCTCTGCGTGCGGTGGCGACAACATTGGTAGTCGTGCAGTTAGTCGGTCGCGTCGCGTTGCAGACACTCGCGCAGTGATGCGTTGCAGTGACGGCGCAATGCGCTGCAGCAATACAGGCTCGGGACTTGCGTAGCGATAACAATCGCGCGCGCCCACTGGGTCTGGAAACCAGCACAATTCTCGGCCACTGCCTGCAGGGCGTTGCAACCATTCGCCTTCATGCCAGCCAATAGAAACGCCAGCCAAACTGTCGTGGTGTTGGCGCGCACATTGCGGGCCACCTGTGCCGTGTACAGCAACGTGCACTTCGTCAATTGATTCAAATGCACGAGTGACGTGATGAACCAACAAACCAGTCATGCCAGGCGAACATGCAGCTCCAATGATGACTGGTACTTTGCGCGCTAATGCTCTGTCTTGAATATCAAGCAGTGCCAACACGTCTGCCAAATTGTCGCTGACTGAAACAACTGCGATGCCTTGGGCAACAAATGTTGCAGCGAGAGCCGAATGCGGTGCGCCATGAGCAAGTACAACGACATTGCAATCAAACAAATCTGTGGCATGACGCAATGGGGCGATACGTGGTCGCAAGCCAAGTGTGTGAAGTTGGGCCGCAACGCGCGTGCCCACAACTCCAGAACCAATAATCCCGATCTCGAAATCTGCGGGAGTGCTCATGACGATTAGCGCTGAGGGGTGACCTCGCGCCACCCGCCTTGGGACGGAGCTTCGGGGCTTTTTCCGCGTGTACGCAACACTGTTGCCACGATGCCGCCGATGGAGATGGCAAGGAGTACTTGGCGTATGAATTTCACGAAGTACTCCTTCTTTGTGGTGGGGCTAACAAGAATCGAACTTGTGACCTCATCCTTATCAGGGATGCGCTCTAACCGACTGAGCTATAGCCCCGTATGGGACTGCTCACTCTACCTTTGGGTATGGTCAGGCTCAACCGTGCGGGCCACCACTTCTTCTTCCAGCACCGTAACCCTGATGCCGCCCACCAATTCAGTGATCAAATTGAAGACAACGGCCGCCAAAACCCAGATTCCGGCACCTAGGGCGATTCCGAAGAGGCCAAAGAAGGCCATGGCCCGAAAGAGCTCTGCTCCTTGGAAGGCAAAGGAATCCCATCCGAACGAGGCCATGAACTGCTCGACATTGTCGATGGTGCCGGTAGCTGAGCCCACATTCCACAGCAAGAACCCTGTGATGAGAACCACGATGTACAGGGCTGCATGAAAAACAACAGCCACTTTGAACACGCTCCACGCATCAACGTCTCTGATGACACGGGTGACTTTGCGGACGCGATGGCGCTGAGTCACAGATTCTGAATTCGTAGGCACTCTGTGAGTGTATTGACTGTGGCTACCCCAACTGGGTCACGGTG
>CAIYTS010000017.1 GCA_903929185.1 uncultured Acidimicrobiaceae bacterium | reverse complement strand
GCTGAATGGATTTCTACGGGACTCGTTGATCGCAATATGGCTATTCATGTCAATGCGTCACGCCGTCAACTCTCTGACATCACCTTTGTTGACCGGGCTCTCACCATCTTGCGAGACAACAATCTTGAAGGTTCCCAATTGGTGTTTGAAACCTCTGAAGCAACCCTTGTCGACAACAATCCATCCGTTCTACGCACAGTGACTGCGCTCAAACGCCAAGGTGTTCGTATTGCAGTTGACGACTTCGGTGCTGGTTACTCATCGCTCGCTTCATTACGCACCTTCCCTGCCGACTTACTGAAACTTGACGGCACATTGGTGCGCGACGTCGGACGTACGGACGGTGGCGACGACCCGATGGTTCGTTCACTTATTCAATTAGCGCATTCATTGAATTTGATTGTGTGCGCTGAATGGGTCACCACAGAAGATCATGTGCAACGACTCAAAGTGCTTGGTTGCGATTTATTGCAGGGCAATCGAATTGGTGAACCGATTTCTGCTGAGGCATTTGCAACAAAATTGCGCAGAACTACAGCGCAATCAATTCCTGCGACTGATTAACCAGCTGCGGGTGCAGGGCCAAGTCCTGCGAAGTACGCCAACAATGGCGGTGCTTCATTGGCAAGCCGGAAGACAAACTGATCTCCCGCCCAGCCATCTGACACGGGCAATGCGTACGACACTGCTGAACCATCACCAATGGGTCGTAATTTGCGCGCCAGATCAATGAGGTCGAGTCGTTCATCAACTGACACAGCAGCAGCAAATGCATCAAGAACATTGTGAGCATCAAGAGGGTGACGCGCTAAATAAATTGCAGCATCTTTGGCAAGCATGGACATAAACGCACGTTGTCGAGTACCGCGACCAACGTCACCCGTTCCTTCCAATCGCCATACACCATCAATCTTTTCTTCAAAATGTCGTGCACGCGCATAACCCAATGCTTCGGAACCTGATTGAAGCTTGCATGCCCTACGGCCGATGAAAAAACCCGTTGCCTTGTCGCGGGATGCATGCGCTACGCATACATGTACTCCGCCAATTGCGTCAACAATTTGCTTAAAGCCCGAAAAATTGATTTCGATGTAATGATGAATCGGAACATTCAATGCTCGCTGCACCGTGCGCACGAGGACATCAGCGCCTCGTTGATATGCAGCGTTTACTTTTGCGAATCTGTCGTTATCTGACAGACGGACCCACAAGTCGCGCGGAATCGACATCATCGAGACTTGTTTCTTTTTGGTGTCGTACCGCACAAGAATCAACGTGTCAGAACGCATTCCTGGGTTTGCTTCCTCAGTACCCACAGTTGCAAAATCTTCATCAGACGGGTCGGCACTGGCTCGAGAATCTGAACCGACTAAGAGATAATTCTCCACACCGTCACTAGCTGGCGACAAAGCAGGAGTTGCTGCAGGCACGCGACGAACAGAATCAAGATGAGAATTAGTTGCGCGAACAATACCGAGAGCTCCGGCCAGCGACATCACTAAAGCGACGCTCGCCACAATCATCCACCGAGGAGACCCCACAAGTCGCGAGAATTTCCCATCAGTCAGCACATGACCACGGTAGTCAGTCTGAGGCTGGTCGGAGATGCACTACATCAGCTGTGTCAATGCGATGACTGATGGCACAGTCATCCAGAATCACTAAACGGCCATCAGGTTCCACAGTGAGAGCTCGTCCAATGATGAGTTCTCCGTTTGGCATCTCTGCTCGCACCTGTGTTCCGATGGTCGCAAGGTTCGATAGATACTCCTCGTGCATTGCGTCATCATCAAGCATCAAGAGCCGATCAATCTCAGGAAGCATTGCTGCAAGAAACTCATCGGGAGTCACAGCACGTGTCCAGCCACAGCTGGCAAGTGACGCTGCGCCTGGTGGAGCCCACGACAGATTGCAGCCAATGCCCACCACTACGAACGGAACGCGCCCGGTGTCGTCAACCGGGGCCGCTTGGGCCAAGATGCCCGACAACTTGTCGTGTCCCACCAAAATGTCGTTCGGCCACTTCAGTTGAGCCTGCACGCCACATAATTCACGCGCCGCGATAACCCCTGACAGCGCCACGGCTTGCGTCAATACGTGAAGGTGTGTCGGAATCGTGCGAAACAACAGCGAGACCAGCAGATTGGCCCCACGAGGCGCCTCCCACGTGCGATCTAAGCGCCCGCGGCCCGCTGATTGGAATTCAGCCCTCAGAACGCTGCGGTCGGGTGCTCCACGAGCCCCTGCCGTCATGAGGTCAGCATTGGTGCTTCCTGTCTCGGAAACGGTCTGGATGAGCCATGGGCTCGATGAGTTAGCAATTGAGGGGTCCACTAGACAAAGATTGTCACCTGTGCTGAAGAAAATCCTTATCGCCAATCGCGGCGAAATCGCCGTCCGTGTAATCCGAGCTGCCCGAGAGATGGGAATTGCCACTGTTGCGGTCTATTCCGAGCTCGACCGCAACGCCCTTCACGTGCGTCTTGCCGATGAGGCGTATGCCCTTGGCGGCCAAACTGCTGCCGAAAGCTACCTCAACACCGAAGCAATTTTGAAGGCTATTAAAGACAGTGGCGCAGACGCCGTTCACCCTGGCTACGGATTCTTTTCAGAGAACCCAGACTTTGCTCGCGCAATCACAGCAATGGGTGTTGCATTCATCGGGCCACCACCAGAAGCAATCGACGAAATGGGAGACAAGGTCTCGAGCCGCAAAGCAGCACTACGCGGCGGAGCACCAATCGTTCCTGGCACAACAGAATTTGTTACATCAGCAAAAGAAATTACTGACTTCGGAAACGAACACGGTTGGCCGTTAGCAATTAAAGCTGCATTCGGTGGTGGCGGACGCGGCATGAAAGTCGTGCAGTCGGCAGACGAAGTACAAGCAGCTATGGATTCAGCACAACGCGAAGCAAAGAGCTTCTTCGGGCGCGATGAAATTTATATCGAGCGCTACCTCACTTGGCCACGCCATATCGAAGTGCAGTTAGTCGGAGACCAACACGGAAACGTTGTGTGGATCTCTACTCGTGACTGCTCTGCACAGCGCCGTCACCAAAAACTCATTGAAGAAGCACCAGCACCTGGTCTTCCTGCAGGTGTGGAAGAAGCAATGGGCGCAGCTGCTGTGAAAGCAGCAAAGGCTGTTGGTTATTACAACGCCGGAACAGTGGAATTTATTTTCCAAGACGGAGACTTCTTCTTCCTAGAAATGAACACTCGTCTTCAGGTTGAACATCCTGTCACTGAAGTCATCACAGGTATTGACCTTGTTGAATGGCAAATTCGTGTTGCATCTGGCGAGAAATTGCCAATGACCCAAAAGGAAGTTCTTGCTGCTCGTCGCGGTCATGCAATTGAAATTCGTATCAACGCCGAAAACCCAGCAGGTGGAAAGTTCCTTCCATCACCTGGCCCCATCACAAAGCTTGTTGCACCAGACGGCTTTGGTGTGCGCTTCGATGCCGGATACGAATCAGGCGACGAGATCAGCCAATACTACGACAACCTTGTCGGAAAAGTCATTGTGTGGGGTCGCGATCGCGATGTCGCCATTGCTCGTGCAATTCGCGCATTGAAGGAAATGGTTGTAGAAGGAATCGCCACCACTATTCCTGCAGACATCGCAATTCTTGAACACCCTGACTTTGCGTCAGTCACTCACTCCACAAAGTGGGTAGAAGAAATTCTTGACTTGTCACACATTGGTACAGCACCAATCACTCCAGCCGGTGACGACAATGAACCACTTGTTCAACGCACCACCACAGTTGAGGTCAATGGACGTCGCTTTGATGTGAAGTTGTGGGTTCCTGAATCTGCTGGTGTTGCATCCCCAAGCGCAAAAGCGAAAAAACCAACGCGTAGTGCTGCTGCATCAGGTGGCGCCGGCGGCGGAAGCGGCAAGGTTGCTGTTCCGATGCAAGGAACAATCGTGAAAGTGCTTGTTGAAGTTGGGCAAACAGTGGAAGCTGGTCAGAGCGTCGTTGTATTGGAAGCCATGAAAATGGAAAACCAAATCGAAGCTGACAAGTCGGGCGTTGTGAAGGCAATCAATGTCAAGACCGGCG
>CAIYTS010000016.1 GCA_903929185.1 uncultured Acidimicrobiaceae bacterium | reverse complement strand
TGAGCCACAACAATGCCGCCAAGCGAAATGACAGCCACTTCTGTGGTTCCGCCACCAATGTCGACAATCATGTTGCCGCTTGGTTCGTGTACTGGAAGATCAGCACCAATCGCAGCCGCCATTGGTTCTTCGATGATGTGCACTGGGCGACGAGCTCCCGCATATTCAGCAGCATCTTGCACGGCACGTTGTTCAACTCCGGTAATTCCGGATGGAACACAAATCACCATGCGTGGCTTGCTCCAACGACTTGTTGTGACACGTTGAATGAAATAGCGAAGCATTTTTTCACATACGTCAAAGTCTGCAATGACGCCATCTTTCAATGGACGAATCACTTCAATATGTTTCGGAGTGCGTCCGAGCATGCGTTTTGCTTCCCAACCGACAGCAACGGGTTTACCGTCGCGCATATCGATTGCGACAACAGATGGTTCATTCAGAACAATTCCCTGACCGCGCACGTACACCAAGGTGTTGGCTGTGCCGAGGTCGATTGCAATGTCACGCCCCATCGACAAAGGATTATTCCGATTCATAAAGAGATCTCCCCGAGTTGGCGTGGAAACGACAACTCCGCAGAAATGCTAACTACCCGCGCCTTAGAGGGCGGGAAAGAAGATTCCGAGCTCGCGAGCGGCTGATTCGGCTGAATCAGAACCATGAACAAGATTTTCTGTGAACAAAGTGCCGTAGTCGCCACGAATGGTGCCAAGGTCTGCCTTGCGTGGGTTTGTTGCACCCATCATTGTGCGAACGATTTCCCATGTGTCTTCTGGGCCCTCAATGGCCAAAGCAACGACAGGACCGCGACCCATGAATGCGACAAGTTCTGCATAGAACCCTTTACCCACATGCTCTTCATAATGACGAGCAAGAATGGCAGCATCAAGGGTGCGCAATTCCATCGCAGCAATTCGAAGTCCCTTGTTCTCAAAACGAGACAAAATGGCCCCTACTAGTCCGCGTTCAACGGCATCGGGCTTCAACAAAACAAGTGTGCGATCTGACATGCCCTACAGGCTACGCCAGGAGCGTTCGATTGCCCCCGAACTGAAGCCCTGTCAGGGTAAAACGCGACGAAGATGGGTTCTGGCAGCCCCAACGACGTACAAAGAGCCAGCGACCAAAATGGCATCGTCGCTGGTGGCATCAGCCAAAGCGATGTCACAGGCCTTTTCCACTGAGTCAGCCACCACGACTTCTGAACACCCCATGCCACGTGCCACATCGGCAATTTCGCGACCGGAACGAGCGCGCGGAGACGGCGCAGTGCAACAAATGACAAGTTCGTATTCGTCGACTTTCAGAGCAGACAACGTGTCACTGATGTCTCTGCCGCCTAATGCTCCGACCACAAGAATGCGTCGGCCATGTGGATCGAAGTCTTCAAAGAACACACTGGAGCACACATCTGCACCTGCTGGGTTATGTGCGCCATCAAGAATCACAAGTGGTTGGTGACCAACAACTTCAAATCGGCCTGGCATTAAAACTCCGGCCAAACCTTCTTGCACCGTGTCTGCATCGAGAGCCGACCCAAAGAACGCTTCAACTGCCGCAATCGCAACCGCAGTGTTGTCGCCCTGATGCCAACCATGCAGCGGTACAAACAAATCAAGGTATTCGGCGCGATGCGTACTGATGTGCACTGATCGACCTCCTAATGCCAGATGATTATCGACGACATCAAACTGTTCACCGCGAATCAACATTTCTTCACACGGTTCAGCAGCAAAAATTGAACGAAGGTCTTCATTCACTTCACCAATAACTGCCACACAACCTGGCTTGATGATTCCGGCCTTTTCTGTTGCAATATGCGCCAACGTTGGGCCAGCAAATTCAGTGTGGTCTAGTGCGATATTCGTAATCACAGCCACATCAGGGTTCACAACATTTGTCGCATCCCAACGACCCAACATTCCGACTTCAATAACTGCTACTTCTACTGCATCGTCAGAGAACCAACGAAAGGCAGCGGCAGTCATGATTTCAAAATAGGACGGCCTCACTGTTCCAATTCCTTCAGCGTTGGCTACGGCCGCTACCGAATCAGCAAAATCAATTTCTGCAATTGGTTCGCCATCCACTTGAATTCTTTCGCGAACATTCTCAAGATGTGGACTTGAATATGTTCCGACCTTCAAACCATGAGCCATGAGCAACCGAGTAATGATTTGCGATGTAGAACCTTTTCCGTTTGTGCCCGTTACATGAATAACGCGAAAATCGTTCTGAGGATCACCCAATACTTCAAGAAGTCGTTCAATTGTCGCAGTTGACGGAGCATCTACTCGGCCTGTTTTTTCATACGAGGCGTGCTCGTCGAGATACACGAGCGCTTCTTGATAGTTCATGCGGTCCTAGGAAGCTGCGCGACGCTGACGAGGTGCTCGTGCAGCAGTTTTTGAAACAAGTTCTGGCATTGCTTTGTTTTTCACGCAATCAGCGTTAACAACTACGCGAGCAATGTCTGTACGTCCCGGCAATTCATACATTGCATCAAGCAATGTCTCTTCAAGAATGGAACGCAATCCGCGTGCACCTGTTCCGCGGGTCATTGCGAGTTCTGCAATTGCTTCTAGAGCTTCTGGTTCAATGTCAAGTTCGATTTCATCAAACTCAAATAACTTCGCATACTGCTTCACCAAGGCGTTCTTTGGCTCGGTAAGAATCTGCATCAGTGCTGGTTTGTCGAGTGCGTGTACTGCGCCCACCATGGGCAAACGACCAATGAACTCTGGAATCATTCCGAATTTCAAAAGATCTTCGGGGAGCACTTGCTCGAACAGTTCGCCAGGATCTTTGTCGGCTTTAGAGGCAACTGTGGCGTGAAAGCCCATGCCTTTATGACCAATACGTTGTTCAATTATCTGCTCGAGACCAGAAAAAGCTCCACCACAGATAAACAACACGTTGGTTGTATCTATCTGAATGAATTCTTGATGCGGGTGCTTGCGGCCACCTTGTGGCGGCACGGACGCAACAGTGCCTTCAAGAATCTTTAGTAGTGCCTGCTGCACGCCTTCACCAGACACGTCACGCGTGATGCTTGGATTCTCGGCCTTGCGAGCAACTTTGTCGATCTCATCGATGTACACAATGCCTTGCTCGGCGCGCTTCACGTCAAAATCTGCAGCTTGAAGAAGTTTGAGCAAGATGTTTTCAACATCCTCGCCGACATATCCGGCTTCAGTAAGCGCTGTTGCGTCTGCAACTGCGAACGGAACATTCAACATGCGAGCAAGAGTTTGAGCCAAGTGCGTCTTACCGCAACCAGTTGGGCCAAGCAGCAGAATGTTGCTCTTTTGCAGCTCTACTTCATCACGACGGATGCCGGTGTTCTGCTGCATGTACTGCAGACGGCGATAGTGATGAAACACCGCAACGGACAAAACTTTCTTAGCGCGCTCTTGACCAACGACATATTCATCGAGGAACGTGCGCGTCTCAATCGGAGTCGGAAGGACATCAAGGCGAACATCTGAACGCTCGCCTACTTCTTCTTCAATGATCTCATTACATAGGTCGATGCATTCATCACAGATATAGACACCAGGTCCTGCGATGAGTTTCTTGACTTGCTTTTGGGACTTGCCGCAAAAGGAGCACTTGAGAAGCTCTCCTGTGTCACCAAACTTGGCCACGAAGGCCCTCCTCGAACTGTGTGTTAGCGAATTGGACCGGAACGGTCCGTTAATTCGCGTGATGAAATCACACTGTCGATAATGCCATACTCGACGGCCTCATTCGCTTCAATTACGAAGTCACGGTCCGTATCGGCATGAATTCTTTCCATGCTCTGGCCCGTGTGCTTGGCAAGAATCTCTTCCAGAAGGTCACGCATACGAAGGATTTCCTTGGCTGCGATCTCAAGATCGGTCACCTGGCCATAGCCAACCTGGCCATATGGCTGATGGAGAAGGACGCGGCTGTGAGGCAAAGCAAGACGCTTTCCCTTGGTGCCAGCAGCCAACAAGACGGCTGCGGCAGACGCTGCTTGGCCAAGACAAATGGTTGCAATGTCGTTCTTGATGAACTGCATCGTGTCGTAAATCGCAAACAGTGACGTGATGTCGCCACCAGGGCTATTGATATAGATGTTGATGTCGCGATCTGGGTTTTCGCTCTCCAAGTGAATGAGCTGGGCACAGATGAGGTTTGCCACGGTGTCATCAATAGGCATTCCTAAGAAGATGATGTTTTCTTTCAACAACCGCGAGAACAGGTCTGAAGTGCGCTCGCCCCTGCTGGTCTGTTCAGTGACGTTTGGTACGTAGTAATTCTGGAAGTTCATTCTGCATCCTCTGCTTCGTCTTCATCGTCGTGATCGTGGTCGTGGTCGTGATCTCCGAGCACCGTGTCGGTGGGAAGAACAGTTCCATTCTGGTCTACGAAGGTGGAGTTGTGGAGCAACCACTCGAGAGCCTGAGATTTACGCATCTGAGCAACGAGGTCAGCAATGGCGTCATTCTGCTCGTATGCCTTACGTACCTTGGCTGTTTTTTCATTGACACGAACGCCAATTGATTCAAATTCGGCTTCAAGATCATCGTCACTGACAGTGATGGCTTGAGCTGCAGCAACAGCGCGTAATGCAAGATCAACCTTGACAGCCTTTTCTGACTGTTCTTTCATGCCAGCAATAAACGACTCGGTGTCTTGACCGGTTGCTGACAACCACTGATCAAGAGCGATACCCTGCTGCTGGAATTGCTGAATGGTGTTTTGAACACGTGCTTGCATATCAGCACCAACCATTGACTCTGGTGCTTCAATTTCAACAAGCTTTGCGAGCTCGTCAGTAAGACGATCAACAACGGTGCGACGCATTTGGTTTACGCGCATCTCGGTGTAACGGTCACGAAGTGATTGACGCCATTCAACAACTGTGTCTGAGTCTGCAATGTTTGCTTCCACCCATTCATCAGTGAGCTCTGGCAATTCCAAAGTTTGAACACGGTTCACAGTGACTACGAAATCTGCTGCTTCTTCAGTGCCGTTTGGAATGGCGTTGAAGCGAAGAACATCGCCCTTCTTTGCACCAGTGAGTTGTTCGTCGAACCCAGGCGCAACCCATGCGCGCCCAATTTCATAGGTCCATTCGTCAACATTGAGTCCGGCGACTGGCTCTCCATCGCGCAAACCTTCAAGGTCAATAACAACGTTGTCGCCTGTTTCTGCAGCACGATCAACATCGACCAAAGAACCAAAACGACGACGCTCGGTAGCGACAGCCTCTTCAAGTTCTTCATCAGAAAGATCAGGGCTTGTAAGTTCGATGCGCAATCCGCCGTAACCAGGAACACTGACTTCGGGACGCACCTCGCAAATTGCTTCGAACATCACTGGGTATACGAACTCAGCAGGAGTTGGATTGTCTGCATCAACAGGGTCGTTGTTGTTCGTCAACGTGACGTCAGGAGTGGAGATGATGTCGACATCATGCTCACGCACTGCTTTGCTGAGATATTCAGGGATCGCATCTTGCAGTGCTTGTCCACGCGCAGCATCAATACCGATACGTGCTTCAAGCACGCGGCGGGGAGCTTTGCCCGGCCGAAAGCCAGGGAGACGCACTTCATGAGCGATCTTTCGGAATGCAGCATCTAAGTTGCGGTCGAATTCCGACTCGTCAACTTCGATGGACAGCTTGACTTTGTTGCCTTCTAGGGCTTCGAGAGTGCTTTTCACAGGTTGCAAAGTGTATCGGCGCACCTGACTGACTGTTCTTTTGCCGTCCGATTCACGGGTTCGCTTCTCTGGTGCCATTTCAGGCAATAATGGAGCCATGACTCTTTGGAAGCCCCACGCTCTTGCCAACCCACATAAGGGCCAAATCAATTTACGTAACGGCGACAAGGTCGCGACCACAGTTGATCTTGATGGTGTGGCTGCCGGAACAGAGGGCAAGGTCATCTTGTCGAATGGATTCAATTGGCTGCGTTACCGCGTGCTTTTTTCTAATGGCATCGAAATTGGCGACCTCGACCATCGCCAGTTATCACCCATCGGGCGCACCGCGAAGCGCCTCGCTCGTATTGCTAAGAGCGCCAGCTAAAACCTCCCGATAGCATTATCGGAAACACCGCGGGGTGTGGCGCAGTTGGTAGCGCGCCTGGTTTGGGACCAGGAGGCCGGGAGTTCAAGTCTCCCCTCCCCGACCAATTTTTGTCAGTACTTTTCCGAAGAGGATTTTTATGCCTGCAGACCTTGATGCCGCCAAATATGTCTCATTTACGACATATAAGAAAGACGGAAATCCCGTTTCACTTCCCGTATGGGTAGTGCCTTTTGATGGCGGTTATGCCTTCACTACTGACCACGATGCATTCAAAGTGAAGCGCGTTCGTCGTGACTCGCGAGCCACTCTTGCTGTGTGCACTTTCAAAGGTCAGGTTGCACCAGATGCCACCGTGCACGTCGGCACCGCAGTCGTTCTCGATGGTCCTGATTCACAACGAGTTGCTGATTTGGTGCGCAAAAAGTACCGAGTCATGTATCTGGCGATCATCGCCCAATCTGCTATGCGGCGCTTATTTGGCAAGGCCTCCCACGCAGCTGATACTGCGATCAAGGTCACACTGACAAAATAATTTGAGATATCCCTAGGTTTTCCACAGGGGTACCGCTAGTCTGCTCAAGCGCTTCGAGTGCATCCATGGGTACAAACCGGTATCTATGGCCCTTACAAGGGAGATACCCCCATGGACACCCGTCCTACTTTTGCTGACCTTGGTCTGCCCACGCCCCTGGTTGATGAACTGACCTCACAAGGTCTCATCGAACCATTCCCTATCCAGCAAGCAACCATCGCAGACGCGTTGGCTGGTCGCGACACCCTCGGCCGCGGCCGCACGGGATCAGGCAAGACGCTTGCATTCACATTGCCGTTGTTGGCTCGTTTGCTCGAGAGCAACAAGCCACGCGAGAACTACGCACCACGTGCACTGATCTTGGTTCCAACTCGTGAGTTGGCAAACCAAGTGTGTGACGTTCTTGCACCTCTCGCACGTCGCCTCGGCATGCGCACCACCACCGTCTATGGCGGCGTTGGTTACCCAAAGCAGATCGAAGCATTGCGAAATGGTGTTGACATCGTTGTTGCTTGCCCAGGTCGTTTTATTGACCTCATGGAATCAGGTCACGTTGACCTCGATGCAATTGAGATCACCATTCTCGACGAAGCAGACCACATGGCAGAACTCGGATTCCTCGAGCACGTCACTCAGATTCTGTCAAAGACACCACGCGAAGGACAGCGCATGTTGTTCTCTGCAACTCTTGACCGCGGAATCGACAAGCTTGTTCGCAAGTTCCTGAACAACCCAGTGACTCACGAAGTTGAATCAACTGACGAAAACGACGCAATGATGACTCATTACTTCTTCAACGTGTCACAAGCGAATCGCTTTGACGTATTGCAAGATTTGTGTGCAGCACCTGGACGTTCACTTGTCTTTACTCGCACCAAGCATGGCGCACGCAAGCTCACTGAAGCACTCATCAAAGCCGGAGTTCCTGCAGTTGAATTGCACGGTGACTTGTCACAGAATGTTCGTGCACGTAACTTGGCTGCCTTCTCAGGCGGAAAAGCTGACACGCTTGTTGCAACTGATATCGCAGCACGCGGTATCCACGTTGATGACATCGCACTTGTTATCCATGCTGATCCACCAGAAGAGCACAAAGCTTTCCTTCACCGTTCGGGCCGTACCGCTCGCGCC
>CAIYTS010000015.1 GCA_903929185.1 uncultured Acidimicrobiaceae bacterium | reverse complement strand
CGCGCACTTTCACAAATTGCTGGCTATCCACCATTGGTGTTTGCAGGCGAGGCCCGTTCATTGCAGGCATCACTTGCTCAAGTAGCTGCAGGCAATGCGTTCCTATTGCAAGCCGGTGACTGTGCTGAAAGTTTCGAAGAGTTTTCTGCAAACAACATTCGCGAAAAATTGCGCGTCATCTTGCAGATGGCAGTGGTACTCACCTACTCAATGGGAGTCCCCGTTGTAAAAGTTGGTCGCATGGCTGGCCAGTTTGCAAAACCACGCTCTTCACCGTTTGAAAAAATTGGTGATCTGGAATTGCCATCGTTCCGTGGGCACATTGTCAATGACGTGCATCCAAACGCTGAAGCTCGTATCCCTGATCCGCAACGCATGGTGCAGGCGTACCATCAATCAGCAAGCACGCTCAACCTTCTTCGTGCTTTCACTAAGGGTGGGTTTGCTGACCTCAATCGAGTGAATGCATGGACCCAAGAATTCGTCGCATCAAGCCCAGAAGGCCAGCGCTACGTTGCACTGTCCGCAGAGATTGAACGCGCACTTGACTTCATGCGTGCATGCGGCATCGACACAGAGAACTACTCATCACTGCATGAAGTAGATGTCTACACAAGCCATGAAGCTTTGTTGCTCGGCTACGAAGAAGCACTAACTCGCCAAGACTCACTCACTGGTCAGTGGTACGACTGCTCAGCACACATGTTGTGGATTGGCGAACGTACACGTCAGCTTGATGGTGCTCATGTTGAATTCCTTCGTGGCGTTGGCAACCCCATTGGTTGCAAGGTTGGCCCCACCACGTCTCCCGAATTTGTTCTTGAATTGTGCGAAGCACTCAACCCAGCACAAGTGCCTGGTCGCCTCACACTGATTAGTCGAATGGGTGCAGACAAAGTCGAAGATTCATTGCGTCCACTTCTTCATGCAGTGCGTGATGCAGGACATCCCGTTGTGTGGGCATGTGACCCAATGCATGGCAATACGTTCACCGCGCCAAATGGCCGTAAGACTCGCCACTTCGAATCCATCGTTGATGAGATTTCTGGATTCGTTCGTGCGCACAAGGCTGAAGGCACATGGCCAGGTGGAATTCATATCGAACTCACTGGCGATGATGTCACTGAATGCACCGGCGGCACCGACGACCTCACTCATGACGACCTTGATGATCGTTACGAGACAATCTGTGACCCACGCTTGAATGCTCGCCAGTCACTTGACCTTGCATTCCGAGTAGCTGAACTTATTCGCGACGCAGTCTGACATGTCAGTTCTAGACCCGGCCTTTGGCCTTGCTGATGCATGGCCCGTTGCAGAATCATCCATTGCAGTTATTCATGCTGGCGGAACCGAATTCCATGGCGATGAAAATCGTCGCCAACGTATTGCTTCTGTCAGTAAGCCCCTTGCTGCATGGGCCACGCTTGTTGCTATTGAAGAAGGAAGCATTTCTCTTTCTGATGCAGTAGGACAAACAGGATGCACCGTTGAGCACCTCCTTGCCCACGCAGGCGGATACGGATTTGATGGAGTGAAGCCACTCAATCGACCAACCACAAAGCGCATTTATTCAAATACCGGATTTGAGATGTTGGCAGAACATGTTGAACACTCAACCGGAATCGCATTTATTGAATACATCGATGACGCAGTGTTTGCTCCGCTCGGAATGCACAACACCGCACTCGAGGGTTCATGTGCAAAAGATGTGCACTCGACAGTAAGTGACTTAGTTCTTTTCTTAGAAGAACTTCGCTCCCCCACATTGATTGCATCTGAAACATACTTGCGTGCGATTTCTCCAGCGTTTCCTGACCTTGCCGGCGTCGTGCCTGGCATCGGGAGTTTTGATCCGTGCCCATGGGGGCTTGGCATAGAAATACGCGGACACAAAACACCTCACTGGACTGGAACCAGAAACTCTTCTTCAACCTTTGGCCACTTTGGTGGCATCGGCACGTTCCTGTGGGTTGACCCTGTTGCT
>CAIYTS010000014.1 GCA_903929185.1 uncultured Acidimicrobiaceae bacterium | reverse complement strand
TGTCGCCGACTGCTATGTCACCACATGTGGTGACCATTGCATAGAGACGGCATTGATCGCCGCGTTCGTGGCTCATGCGCTTGAAGTCTTTGTTCAGAAACCAATCGTTGTTCTGCTTGCATGGAATTGCATACGCCGTGAGAAATCCGCGCATGGTTCCGATGCGAAAATGTGCACCTGGGCGAAATGCTTCAGCCGGAATACCCGCAACGGTGATGTTCTCTCCGGCAAACCCTGGGCTAATGGGGTGGCCCTCTGCTCGAAGTGTCTCAATGGCGTCTGTTGACCAAATGCACAGTGCTTGCCAAGGCCGACCGTGACCGACGCGCCATGACTGCACGTCACCTTCAATACCTTTCCATCCGATCACAGCAGAATCCAGAGGCTTCTTTGGTAGTCCTTTAGAAGCATGCAGGTGCGCGACAGTGCCGACATGGTCAATAGCAAGTGATCGCATGGTGGGAAAGAAACGCCACATGGCAGCAAGTAATGATTCAACTTGTGACGGCGTCAGTTCGTCGTACTTTGCCTCAATCGCAGCCTCCGTTGTCGCAAATGCAATGTCAACATTGTCAAGTGATGGCAACGCGATGCCAGCAAGCGATGCGAATTCAGCAAGAAAACCACGAGCGCCCGCAAGCCATCCGTCAGGAATGGTGGATTCGTGTGTGTGATGAGTCCAGATTTCGTTCAGCTGCTTAAGGGTGCCGTGTGCGTCTTGTGCGGTATACAAATAGTTGCCGACATTGATCAATGCGGAGCGAGCCATGTATGAAGCCTACGCTTCACCGTATGGCACGACCAGTTCCCACTCTTGATTACGAGCGCGAACTCATGGCAACAGGTGCACGCATCATTGCCGGAATGGATGAAGTGGGCCGCGGTGCAATTGCCGGGCCAGTCACCATCGGAGTTGTTGCGATTGATGCAACGATTGGCGCAGTGCCTGAAGGATTAGCTGATTCGAAATTGATGACGCCAAAGCGCAGAGAAGCAATGGTGCCTGTTGCAAAAGAGTGGGGTCTTGCATGGGCAACCGGTTCTGCAACGGCAGCAGAGATCGACAAGTACGGCATTATGACTGCGCTCAGCCTTGCGGGCAGTCGAGCATTGACTGCGCTTGGTGTGCGACCAGACATCATCATCCTTGATGGCAACAACAGTTTCTTACGTGAAGAAGATGATGGGCCGCGCATCGTGACGCGCATTAAAGGCGACCAGACATGTGCAAGCGTGTCAGCAGCCAGTGTGATTGCAAAAGTGGAACGTGATGCGTTGATGACGCAACTGCATGAACAATTTCCGCACTACGGATGGAGCGGCAACAAGGGTTATGGCGCAGCAGTACATACTGATGCAATAAAGATTCACGGAGTTACTGACTTGCATCGCAAGTCGTGGAACCTGGGTGTCTAGTTCTTAGCGCCTGAGACTTTGATGTCTTTGAATGGAGACACAGAGTCAATGCCCATGTCCTTTGGAAGACCAAGGACACGCTCACCAACGATGTTGCGCATTACTTCGTCTGATCCACCGGCAATACGAAGACCAGGTGCACCAAGTACGAAGTTTGACCATGCGTAGGTGCCCCACTCGCCGCTGTCTGCGATGAGCTTTGGTCCGAGAACATGTGACACGAACTTCACAAGACGAGCTTGGTTGTTCACCAACACCATCTTGCCGACTGAACCTTCAGGTCCAGGAAGTTTTCCAGCCTTGGCTGATGCTGCTGTGCGCTGGGCATTCATTGCAGCAATGCGGTAGTTCATCACGATGTCTGCGAGTTGCACGCGAATGAGTGGGTCTGTGTCGAGTCCGTAATGCTTCACCATTGCAACAACTCGAGTCAGCAAGTTGCTGTCGCCAGCATTGCCTCCACCGATTGATGCACGCTCGTTCATGAGGGTTGTGAGAGCAACGTTCCATCCGTTGTTGATGTCACCAAGACGGTGATCATCACGTACGCGCACTTCGTTGAAGAAGATTTCGTTGAAGCTTGCGCCACCAGTCATCTGCTTCAGCGGACGAATGTCAACGCCAGGGGCTTTCATGTCGACAATAAAGCCAGTGAGGCCTTTGTGCTTTGGCATATCCCAGTCAGTACGGCAGATGATTTCACCAATGTCTGAGTAGTGCGCACCTGAAGTCCACACTTTCTGCCCAGTGATGATCCACTCGTCACCGTCTTTGACTGCTTTTGTGGTGAGTGATGCAAGGTCGGAACCTGCACCTGGCTCTGAGAACAATTGGCAACCAATGATTTCTGCGCTCCACATTTGCTTGATGTACAAGTCGAGAGCTGCAGGAGTTGCGTGCGCGAGAATTGTTGGAGCAACCATGCCAAGACCAATACCGAAGCAGCTTTGGTCAGCAACACGGAATTGCACTTCAAGTTGGCTGTACAAACGATCGAATGCAGCGGGAAGTTCACGGCCGCCGTATTTCTTTGGTCCGGTGATCCATCCGAAGCCAGCTTTGAATTTCTTGTTGCGCCATACTTTGGCTTCTTGTGCCTGAGTGAACTCTGCGTCACGATCGCGCTCGCGATAAAAGGTGTCTGCGCCTTCACCCCAGACGAATGCTTTTTCAACGGCACGTCGTTCTGCGTTTGCCTCGAGAAAGGCGAGTGCTTCTTTTTCAAATTCTGCGATGGTGATGTCAGCCATGGTGTGTTTGTCCCCTTAGTCGGACCCGAGCGAGTCCTTTTCTACTCGCACCACAGTATCGGGATGTCGATTGATGGGCGAAGCCCTGTGTCAATTGACTATCGTGGAGCGTTATGGGACAGCTTGTGGCAGTAGAACAAAAGGCCGGTGGCGCGTCCACCATTGTGCGGTTTGAGACCAATCGCTCTCTCACGGGCATGGGCCACGAGCGCTTTACTAGTGCCGCCGAAGCAAAGGGTCCTCGTCCCGCCGCGGTGATCGCCCGTCGTTTCTTTGAAGCTGGCCATGTGTCCTGGGTTCACGTCTACGGCAACTGCATCACCGCCTCGCTTGAGGCGGGTGCTTCACAAGCAAGCCTCAATGAGATTGTCCGCGATCTGTATCAGTACTGGAAGCCAGGCATGGTGCCTCCAACACTTGAAGAACTTCTTGCATCGATGCCAGCAGAAGTAGCTCCGGCTGCGTCGTCTAGTGGCGATTCTGCTGCACCTGCTGGTGAAGACCCACGCATCCCGCCGCATTTGTTCGAGCGCAGCCGCAACGCCCGCGCCCGTCTCGCCGCCAAGTAGGTCGGCACAGGGGAGCCCCCTGAAACCATCGAACATATGTTCGCTACGCTGGCCCCATGGGACGCGTGGCTTTTGAAGAACTTGCAGGCATGCGCATTGCAGGCGTGGAAACAGGTGTGCAATTTGCTGAACGAATGCATGCCCATGTCGCAAGTGGGTTTGGTCCTATTGCAGTTGCTTCGCAGTTAGCACCATTGTTGCCGGCAGCTGGTCTCGAGCGCGGCTACATATATGGCTGCACTGGTGATGCCGCTACATCGTTGTTGTTTGGTCTTGTGGCTGCGGCCACTACTGCTGGTTCGTGGTTTGCCATGGTCAACATGCCCTCTGCCGGATTGATGTCTGCATATGAACATGGCGTGGCGTTGCATCGCACCTTGTGCGTGACTGGTGACAACACATCGTCTGTTATGTCGCCAGTAGTCGGTGCGTTAGTTGATGGCGTTGATCTTGTTGCAGTGTCGTCGCCCGTGTGTTCACAGTCTGAAGCACGACGTATTGCTACGCGCGTGAAAGCGCAAGGCGCTGTGTTGTTTGTGTTGGGAAATCCTGGTGGTTTCTCTCTCGATGCATCGTTTAGTGCACGCACTGTTGATTGGCAGTTTGATACCCATGCCAGGTCACGCACAGTTGAAGTGTCTGCATCGGGGCGTCGCGTGTATGCGCATCGTTCATGCACGGTGCAATTGCCAGGTATCTCATGAGCCGCTCTATTGCTGTGGTGTTTCCGCATTGGATGCAGGAACATGGTCACTTAGGTGAAGAGCATGCATTTCGCACCTTTGAACACGTGGTGCGTGCGGTCACTGCGCTGTCACCACTTGTTGAAGTGCAAGACATTGGCACCATTGTGTTGTCGGCGCGAGGCCCATCGCGTTACTTCGGTGGCGATAACGCGGTTGCGCAAAAACTGCATCAGATCTGTCTTGACACCAATATGGGTTCTGCTTTTGGGGTGGGCATTGCTGATTCCCGTTTTGCAGCACTTGCCGCAGCCCACTTAGCGGTGTCGCGTCAACATCCGTGCGTTATTGATACCGCTATTACTGCTGAGTTCATTGCAGCGTTACCGGTGGCGTCTTTGTCGCGTGTGGGAGGCATTACTGCTGACACTGTTGATCTGTTTCAGCGCTTAGGTCTTGGTACATGCGGTGCATTACTAACAGTGGGTGAAGCTGCTCTTATTGATCGTTTCGGCGTTGAAGGTAAACGTGTGTATCTGTTGGTGTCGGGTGATGAAGTGCAGCATCTTGCGCCTGGTGCACCGCCATCAGACTTTGCGTGCAGTGTTGAATTCGAATCACCGCTAGCCAATGCTGCACATGTGGTGTCTGCTGCTCGCGACACTATTGATGCCATGGTGAATGCCATTGGGGGTCATGGCCAACAATGCGTGCGTTTATTGATTACTTGCCATACCGACCATGCGGAAAGCACTAGTCGTATTTGGGGTGAACCTCGAGGGTTCGGCGCAGCAGTTACAGCGCAACGACTTTTGTATCAACTGGAAGGATGGCTCACTGATTCGGCAGCTGACCCTGATGCACCCACCAGTGGTGTTGTGCGTGTTGAATTCATGCCGTTAGAAAGTCGTGAAGTGTTGGTGTCACAACCGTTGTTGTGGGGCGGCAGTCAAGAAAATACTGAACGAGCAGCGCGTGCAGCCAGCATGGCAATGGCGGTGAACACCAGTGTGCAGGTAACGGTGCCGCGATGGGAAGGTGGTCGCGACATGGCAACGGTGTATTCGCGCGTCCCGCTATCTCTTGTCGACATCACAAACCCTGATGCAAGCGAACAGCGCGTTCACACGGGTGACGGCGTTGCACGTCACTGGTCAGGTTCTGTGCCATCGCCGTCACCAGCTTCTGTTGCTGTTGAGCCGCCACGTATTCGGGTTGTTGATGCCGGTGGCAGTGATGTTGGGGTTACTGGCCGGCACGAGCTGAATACCGTGCCGTCATATGTAGAAGTTGGCAGTCAAAAGTACGACGTGGTGCGTGTTGCTGGGCCGTGGCCTCTTGAAGAACGATGGTGGGATCCACGTCGCAAACGCCGCCAAGTACGTATGCAGGTGTTGGTGCGTCATCCACGTCGTGGTGTTGGTGTGTTTCTTGTTGGTTTAGAAAATCAACAGTGGACCCTGCTCGCGCGCTACGACTAATGATTCTCGTGGCACACTTGGTGTGTGCCAATACATCGCGATGCTCAACACTGGTGTGAATTGGTTGGCGCGCGCACACCAATCGATGAACGTGAACGCGAATCAATAGAGAAGTTCTTGGAAATGGCGCCTGTTCTCACGGACCCGTTTAACGAACATACAGATCTTGTACACATCACTGCTTCAGCAATCGTTGTTAGTGATGCCGGTGACAAAGTCGCGTTGCATATGCATAAACGACTCAATATGTGGTTGCAGCCAGGTGGTCATATCGAAGCAGGAGAGACCGCTGCACAAGGTGCATTGCGTGAAGCTGAAGAAGAAACTGGTTTACCAGTGCGACACGAAAGTGACGGCGGAGTATTCGTGCACGTTGATGTGCACGCGGGTCCGAAGGGGCACACGCATCTTGATCTGCGCTACGTGGTGCGAGCTCCTGATGTTGCGCCGGCGCCAGCAGAAGGCGAGAGCCAACTGGTTCGGTGGTTCGGCTGGGACGAGGCTGAGTCCATTGCGGATGTGGGTCTGTTAGGCGGGTTACGCGCCACAAAAGCCTTGCTGGGCTTATAACTCCCTTGTCTATACGAACATATGTTCGTATAGAATTGCACGGTGGGGTTCAACAATCCGGCGATGCCGTGGCACGAATTAGAAGCGCGTCTGTCTGATGGTCGAGCGCCGTCTTCAGTGGGTTGGAATGCCGGTGGTGATGGTCCCGCATTTAGTGCAACGCGTCAACCGTTTGAACCTGTGTTGTCACGCCAGCAGCCCACAGTGCCGTATGCAGAGTTGCATTGCACGTCTAATTTTTCTTTCTTAGAAGGTGCAGCGCATCCTGAAGAATTAGCAGAGGTGGCAGCTGCGCTCGGTTTGTCGGCACTTGCCATTACTGATCGCAACGGTTTGTACGGTGTCGTGCGTTTTGCAGAAGCAGCACGTGCAGTGAATTTGCCAACCATCTTTGGTGTGGAACTTGATTGTGCTGCTGGCGACATTGTGTTGTTGGCGCGCGGGCCATCAGGGTATGCGCGTATGGCGCGAGCAATTAGTGAAGGACAACTTGCCGGCAGCAAAGGTGCTCCCGTGTTTTCTTTTCCCATGGTGGGGCAAACAGTGCGTGATCATTGCTTGGTTCTCACAGGCGGGCGTACCAGTGCGGTGGTGCAGGCATTGGTGCAACATGGCCCAGCAGAAGCAGAACGTACATTGCGTTCATTGATCGAACATTTCGGGCAACGCAATGTATTGGTGGAACTGTGGGATCACGGCGACCCTATTGATGCTGTGCGTAACGATCAGTTGGTGCAATTGGCGGCAATGCTTGACCTTGAGTGTGTTGCCAGCAACAACGTCATGTATGCGGTGCCGGCGCAACATCGTTTAGCAACAGCATTGGCGGCGGTGCGTAACAGGTGCGGCCTTGACAGCATTGATCATCTTTTGCCTGCTGCTGCAACGGCCTACTTGCGTTCCGGGGTTGAACAACAACGACGCTTTGCGCGGTACCCCGGTGTTGTGGAACGCACAGCAACGCTTGCACAGGAGATTGCTTTTGACTTGTCATTAGTGGCGCCACAGTTGCCGCCGTTTCCATGCCCTGATGGTCATACAGAAATGTCGTACTTGCGACAATTGGTTGCGCGTGGTGCGCAACATCGATATGGCGAGAAACCTGCTGAATCAAATGAAGACTTGTCGTTACGTGCGCGTGCGTGGCGCACCATTGACCACGAATTAGAAATCATTGAAACGCTCGGTTTCGCTGGCTATTTCTTGGTGGTGTGGGACATTGTGCGGTTCTGTACTGAGCAAGGCATTTTGTGTCAAGGTCGCGGCAGTGCGGCAAATAGTGCTGTGTGTTTCTCTCTGGGTATTACAAAAGCCGATGCAGTGTCGCTTGGTTTGTTGTTTGAACGGTTCTTATCGCCAGAGCGTGATGGTCCGCCCGATATTGATATCGATATTGAAAGCGGTAGGCGAGAAGAAGTCATTCAGTATGTGTATGCCCGTCATGGTCGTCACCATGCAGCACAAGTAGCCAATGTCATTACATACCGGTCGCGTTCAGCAGTGCGCGACATGGCGCGCGCATTAGGGCATAGGGCAGACCAACAAGACTCATGGAGCAAACAGGTTGACGCGTGGGGCACGGTTGCTATCACTGCTACCCAACGTGACCATGACATTCCTGACTTGGTATTAGAGATGGCTGCCGAAGTGGAACATATGCCACGACATTTGGGTATTCACTCGGGCGGAATGGTCATGTGTGACAGGCCCATCATCGAAGTGTGTCCAGTTGAGTGGGGGCGCATGGCTAATCGCAGTGTGTTGCAATGGGACAAAGATGATTGTGCTGCTGCAGGGCTGGTGAAGTTTGACCTGTTGGGTCTTGGCATGTTGTCAGCACTCTCAAATGCGGTATCGCTGATTTCAGAACATCGCGGGTATGAACTTGACCTTGCAACTATTCCGCAAGAAGACGATGTGTATTCCATGTTGTGTCGTGCAGACACGGTGGGAGTGTTTCAAGTTGAGTCGCGTGCACAAATGTCAACATTGCCTCGTTTGAAGCCGCGTCGTTTTTATGACTTAGTTGTTGAAATTGCTCTCATTCGCCCCGGTCCTATTCAGGGTGGGTCAGTGCATCCGTACATTCGCAGGCGCAATGGTCTTGAACCCGTTACGTATCTGCATCCACTGTTAGAAAATTCTCTCGGTAAGACATTGGGTGTTCCGTTGTTTCAAGAACAGCTGATGCAAATGGCAATTGATGTTGCTGGCTTTACTGCAAGCGAAGCTGATCAATTGCGCCAAGCCATGGGTTCGAAGCGGTCGCAGGCTCGTATGGAACGGCTGAAGGTGCGGCTGTATCAAGGAATGGCGGAACGAGGCATTACCGATGCAATCGCTGATGAGATCTTTGTGAAGATGGCGGCGTTTGCCAATTACGGATTTCCCGAAAGCCACTCAGTGAGTTTTGCGTATCTCGTGTATTCGTCGTCATACATAAAACTGCATGAGCCAGCTGTGTTTTGTGCGGCGCTATTGAATGCACAACCAATGGGGTTTTGGTCGCCGCACACATTGGTGCGTGATGCGCGACGACATGGCGTTGTGGTGCGTACTCCGGATATCAATGCATCGGGTCACCAAGCAACACTTGAAGTGTGTAGCGAATCCGAAACTGGTTTGGCTGTGCGACTCGGTATCGGTTCCGTGCGAGGCATTGGGTCTGAACTTGCCCGCGAGATTGCAGTACATCGGCCATACACGTCAATTGAAGAACTGGTTGCGCGTGTGCCTGCTTTGTCACGCAAACAAGTAGAGGCATTGGCTACGGCCGGAGCATTCACTGACAGCTTTGGCGATGATCGCAGGCACGCATTGTGGGAAGCAGGTGCGCATGGTCATGGTGATGTTGCTCACTTGCAGGGAATCATGGGGTTGAATTCACGGCCCACATTGCCTGGCATGGAACCAGTAGAAGAAGCCATTGCAGATTTGTGGGCCACGGGTATTTCACCTGATGGTCACCCCACTATTTTCTTGCGTGAACAACTTGCAGCAAAGGGAGTGGTTACAGCAGATCAGTTGCCGTCAGTGCCGCATAAAGATCGAGTGATGGTGGCTGGCATTGTTACGCATCGTCAACGCCCCATGAGCGCACGCGGTGCCACATTCATCAGTTTGGAAGACGAGACAGGCCTCATCAACGTGGTGTGTTCAAAAGGGTGTTGGGCGCGGTATCGAAGTGTTGCGCGTGATGCATCAGCGTTATTGGTACGCGGCAGGGTGGAATCTGCAACAGGCGTTATCAATATCGTGGCTGAACAGTTGTTGCCGTTGTTTGCGCCGGCCACTATCCCTAGTCGCGATTTTCGCTAAGCGAATTATTCGTTTGGTGTTTCGCCAAGACCGTCATTGAACATGCGGTATGTCTCATAGATGTCTTTGCACTTCTGACACATCGGCACTTGCTTCGGGTCACGAGACGGCACCCATACGTGCCCGCACAATGCTTCAATCGGCGTGCCATTAATACGCGCTTCTAGAACTTTTGCTGCGGCATTTTCTCCCGGCTCGGTCTTCACGATGTGAGCAACAATCGGTTCGCCAGTCTCAGGCACCATCTCGGTCTCGGGGCGCGACTCAACGGGGCGAGTTTTGAGTGGGGTTGCCATGTCCAACAGTCAATCAGGTGAATGAGGTGCCGTACACTCAACACATGCCTTTGTATGAGTTTCGTTGCCGCACATGTGATTCCACATTTGATGAGCGTCGCCCAATGGCAGAAGCCAATGCGCCTGCCACGTGCCCGCAAGGTCATGACAACGCAGTACGTATGTTGAGCGTGTTCGCTTCCGTCGGTGGCGGTTCAGCTCAGTCAATGCCAGCAGCACCATCAGGTGGTGGCTGTTGTGGCGGGGGCTGCTGCTCATAACGCATGGCCATCTTTGTTGATGAGAGCAGATGGTGGTTCAAGGATCATCAGTGGTGTCACATGGTGAGCAACCATTCATTTGAAGAACTGCATCTCTTTGCAGTCACGCTAGAAATCCCTCCGCGTGCATTTCATGGTGACCATTACGACTTGCCAGCGCATATTCGCACCATCGCCATCGATCTTGGTGCGCAAGTGGTCTCCAGTAGGGAATTGGTGAGCCATTTGATTTCTTCGGGCTTGCGAATGTCAGCGGCGCAGCGGCGCAATTACAAACATGCAGGTGATGTGGCCCACGGGTCTGGCATGTCAGCAATTGATCTCGGACAATAAAGTCCGCCGCGACCAACAATTACCCAGTCGAGAAGTTGTAGCCCGGCGTTATCTGCCACCATTGCGCATTGATGCAACATGTCAATGTCTCCGTACTGAATTGGTGACACTGTGCGCACTGACACGAGAACTATTGAGTGAGCATTCGGAATACGCGAGCATTGCCCAACGATGTCGTGAATAGTGTTTTCATTTAATGCTCGATCACGAATAAGACCGAGACCCCGACGTTGTTGGTCGGTAATCAGTGCACACGTGTGGGCACGCAGTGGGTGTTCAAGAGCAAGGCTTGCAACTCCGAGAGCTTCAGCGAGTGTGTAGATGGAGTCGACATATGGACGTGGAATGTCGACAAGTGATGCATTGAGCATGGAGTCTCCCTGTGAGAGTTGGATCACGGGGGAATGTGAAACGCACGCTATGTAGCGGGTGTGTCGTTATAAGAAAACGGCAATGAAAACGATGGATGCTGTCATGCCGGCGATTGGTGCTGCCCATGCAATCCATGAAGCGGTGCGATTCCATCGAGGCTCAAGCATTGCGTACCCAACAGCGGCACCCATCAGCGCTCCGCCAACATGGCCACCAATAGAGATTCCGGGAATGGTGAAGGTGATGAGCAAGTTCAGGATCAGT
The DNA here is from genome assembly GCA_903929185.1 of uncultured Acidimicrobiaceae bacterium. GTDB lineage: Bacteria > Actinomycetota > Acidimicrobiia > Acidimicrobiales > Ilumatobacteraceae > UBA2093. Next base: position 5,160 of record CAIYTS010000014.1, on the reverse strand, counting down.
GTTCCGCCAATGCCGGTTTTCATTGGGTTGACGCCGCGCTGATGTAATCCAACAGCGGCTGCTGCCATGAGACCAAACACGGCACCAGATGCTCCGCCGGTTAATGCATTCGGACTCAGTGCGAGTGCGCCAGCAGAACCGCCGATCATCGCTGCGAAATACAACAATGCAAATCGTCCACGACCAAGAGCTGGTTCAAGAAGTTGACCAAGTTGCCACAGCAAAAACATGTTCATGCCGACATGAATCAATCCGTAGTGCAGGAAGCCTGAGGAAATCAGTCGGTACCACTCACCGTTGTCGATGAAATATTGCGACAATGCCATATCGAGTTCGCGGCCGTTGATTGCTCCCGAATTAGTAAGAACAGTGGAGCCCATGGTGACCCAGAGAAACAACAGTGCGTTCACCGCAATAATGCTGCGCGTGACTAACAGTGATTGCGATGCGTTCCAGAAGCGAATGCGCTCGCGAGTTGCTGGTCGCGAACTCTTGATGCAGTCAACACAATGCGAACCCACATCTACTTGCGTGAGGCATTGGTTGCACGCGGGGCGACCACAGCGGGTGCAGTGCCGGCCGGTTGCTGTGTCTGGATGCCTGGTGCAGTATTCGAGAATCGGAGGGGGAAACGACATCAGCGGGGCGCAGCCTCAGCCGCTGCCCGGTTGGCAAGATACCAATCAACTGTCGCAGCGAGACCGTCTCGGAAATTCATGGCAGCTTTCCATCCGAGCAATTGTTCTGCGCGCGTGGCATCAATGCGACGACGTGGTTGACCGTCAGGCTTCGTGGCATCCCACTGAAGAGTTCCTGTATATCCAACGACTGATGCAATGGTTTCTGCCGTTTCACGAATAGTTATTTCGCTATCTGATCCAAGGTTGATGGGTTCTGTTCCTTCATGAGATTCAGCAGCACGCACGATGGCTGATGCTGCATCTTCAACATAGAGGTATTCCCGGCTTGCAGAACCAGTTCCCCACACATCGATATGGTCTGCGCCGGTTTCTTTTGCTTCGATGCATTTCTTGATGAGGGCTGGAATGACGTGCGAAACCGATTCGTGGAATTTGTCACCAGGACCGTAGAGGTTTGTGGGAATGAGGTACGCAAACTTCTGGCCATATTGAATGGCATTCACCTGTGCGTGAATGAGATGAGCTTTCTTTGCAATTCCGTATGGAGCATTTGTCTCTTCTGGATACCCGTCCCACAACGATTCTTCTTTAAATGGAACGGGAGTGAGTTTGGGGTATGAGCAGACGGTTCCAAGTAACACGGTTTTTTCAGTGCCAGCAGATCTCGTTGCTTCGATGATGTGAGTTCCCATCATGAGGTTGTCAAGGTACAAAGGAGCCGGCGCAACTTGGTTGTATCCGATGCCCCCAACGCGCGCGGCCAGATGAATGACATGAGTAGGCGAGAAGGCGGCCAGCATTTTGTCTGCGGCGCCTGGGATGGTCAGGTCATATTCATCATGGGTAGGAGCAGTCACGCGAGCGCCTAGATCAGCCAAACGGGCCACTACGACCCGTCCGAGAAAGCCATTGCCCCCCGTGACTACCACACTTCGATTCGACCAAAATTCCGACATGGATGCCATAGTACGACTGGAACGGTCACAATGGAGGGGTGCGCATCGCCTACACCTTCGAACAATGCTGGCGCCGAGTCCCCGGTGGGACCGGAATTGCGGCCATAGAAGTGGCTCGCGAACTGGCATTGCGGTCAGATGTTGAGGTCATTGGGGTGGCTGGTCGGCATCGTCACCTGCCAACTGATGGGTTTGCTCCTCCGATCGCTGTGAATTCTCTGCCCATTGGTGGACCATTGTTGTTTGAATCGTGGTTGCGGCTTGGGTGGCCGAAGGTTGAATCAGTGGTCGACGATGTCGATCTTGTGCATTCCACCACCATCATTCCGCCAGCAACGTCGTTGCCGTTAGTTGTCACAATTCATGACTTGGCTTTTTTGCGTCATCCTGATTTCTTCACCGCGCGAGGCAACCGAGTGTTTCGTCGCAGTCTTGACATCATTCGTGAGAAGGCAGCCATGGTGTTGTGTTCATCGCAAGCAACGCTTGACGATTGTCGAACAGCTGGCATCGATTCTGATCGACTTCGTTTGGTGCCTCTCGGAGTCTCGACTCAGCCCATCACAGATGCAGATCGGGCGCGAGTACGCGCAACCTATGACTTGCCAGAACGTTTTGTTTTGTTTGTCGGAACTCTTGAGCCGCGAAAAAACTTGGCCCGATTGATTGCGGCTCTTGATTCCATGCGTGGTGCGCCACCATTAGTGGTTGTCGGAATGGAAGGGTGGGGAGACCACACGCCATCCACCGCATATGACGTGCGTTTTACGGGTTTTGTTCCAGCGCACAATTTGCCAGCCCTGTACGAGGCGTGCACGATTTTTGCATTCCCATCAATCTTGGAAGGGTATGGATTGCCGGTCATCGAAGCCATGGCTCATGGCGCCGCTGTCGTTACGTCACGCGGCACCTCAACAGAGGAAGTGGCAGGTGGGGCAGCAGTACTGGTTGATCCACTGAGCGTTGAATCAATTGCCGCTGGTTTGTCAGAAGCATTGGCAAATGTTGATCAGTTTCGCGCCGGTGGCGTCGCACGCGCTGCCGAAGTGCCGTGGTCTGTTACGGCTGAAGCCACCGTGAATGCATATAAAGAAGTGCTTGGGATTGCAAAATGATCACGCGATATGCAGCCATGAATTTATTGTGGTGCGTGCCTGGTGTTGGTGGCAGTGAGGAATATTTGTTGCGTCAACTTGACGGACTTGCGTTAATCACGCACAACTATCAAGTAGATGTATTCGCACCACGCGGATTTTGTGAACGACACCCGCGCATTGCTGCGGCATTCACTGTGTATGAAGCTCCCAGCTCATGCACGCGTCGTGCCGAGCGAATTTTTCTTGAACACACGTGGCTTGCATGGCGCACACGTGAATATCAAGTTGTTCATCACGGTGGCGGTTCTATTCCTCGCATCGGAAATAAGCACACACTGGTCACGATTCACGACGTGCAATGGATTGATTATCCACACTATGTGGCACCAGTGAAATTGAAATACCTCAACAAAATGGTTCCGTCGTCATTGCAGCGCGCGGTTCGTATTGCGGTGCCGTCTCGATTTGTTGCAGGCACGTTGGTGCGCGCATTCGGAATTGCACCGAAGAAAATCAGTGTGGTTCGACATGGTTTAGAGAAAGCTTTTGATGGCGAAACAACCAGTAGTGATGCGTTGCGTCGACAATTTGGTCTAGGCAGTGGACCAGTACTTGTGTATCCCGCCATTACGCATCCGCATAAAAATCACGCGTTCTTGATGCATCTCTTGGCACGTGGCGACGGCCGATGGGGAGACCCCTCATTGCGTCTAATCTGCATGGGGTCACAGGGTTCAGCACATGATGAGGTTTTGCAACTGATCGACAGCCTGGGCATTGCCGACCGTGTGGTGATGGCTGGCCGAGTGTCTAACGCTGATCGCAACGGTTTATTGGCAATGGCAGAAGCGATGGTATTCCCTAGTGAATACGAAGGGTTCGGAGCGCCGGTTATTGAAGCAATGCGTTGTGGCACTCCTGTTGTGTGTAGCGATAGGGGCAGCTTGCCAGAAGTTGTCGGCGACGCCGGTCTCGTGTGTCCTCTTGAGAATGATGCGTGGGTACGCGCATTGGAAGCGGTGAAGATTCGTCGCGCAGAATTGGTGACTGCCGGAAAAGAACGTGCACGGGCTTTTACATCAGAGATATCTGCCACTGAACTTATTGAGCAATACGACTTGGTACTTGCAGCAGCGCGAGGTATCAGGTGAGTCGCCCCATCATTGTTCTGTGCCCACACTTTGCGCCGGACACTGCGCCGACTGGCGATGTGATTACTCGCATCGTGCATGAGTTCGTGGCAAACAATCGGAAAGTCCATGTGGTGACATCGTTGCCCTGGTACCGAACCCATGCAATTGAAACGGGCTGGACTGGACGTTTGGTTCGCCGAGAAAAAACTGCATGGGGTTCGATAATTCGTGTTCATCCGTTTCCGGGAAAGAGCAAATCAAATTTGCTCCGCCGCGCAATTGGTTTCGGAGCATTCAGCGCAGTCGCTGGCGTGTGCACCGTCTTTGCCGGTGGTATTCAGCGTCGTCCTGCTGCAGTGATCTCAATGTCGCCGCCACTCACGCTTGGCCTCACTGGTTGGTTAGCAAGCAGAATTCGCCGTTGTCCGTCAGTGTTCAATATTCAAGACGTATTTCCTGATGCTGCTATTGAAACTGGTGCCATTACTAACGCGCGCATCATCGCTGTGTCTCGTTGGCTAGAGAGAGTCAGTTATCAACGATCTGATGCAGTGGTGGTGTTGTCGGAAGACTTGCGAACAAATGTGCTGGCAAAGATCGCACCGAAGCATCAACACAAGGTGCATGTGATTCCTAACTTTGTAGATAGCGACAGAATCACTCCGCGCGATCGAATGACGCCATATCGCACAGAGCTGCGAATTGGTACAGAACCAGTTGTGATGTACGCAGGCAACGTTGGGTACTCGCAATCTCTCACCATGATGTTGCACGCAGCACGTGAGTTGCCAGAGGTGACATTTGTAATCAACGGCGACGGTGCGGCGAGAAGCGAACTAGAACGTGATGCAGTTGGGCTTTCCAATATTCGATTCTCTGGCTATCAACCTGCAGAGCGAGTGCCTGAAGTTCTTGCAACTGCGGACATACATGTAGTGCCGTTGCGGGCTGGCTTGGGTGCGGTCAGTGTGCCCTCAAAGACGTACAGCATTCTGGCGGCCGGCCGTCCTGTCGTTGCCGCTATTGATGCCGGTACTGAAGTGACGCGAATTCTTGAACTAAGCGGTGCGGGTGTCTCGGTGGCGCCCGATGAGCCGATTGCCTTCACGGAAGCACTTCGTGCGATGGTGAATTCGGGCTCAGCGGCCACTGAAGCTGGTGCTCGAGGCAGATTATGGGTCGAATCTCATGTGTCGCCAGCACGAGTGGCACATTCATACCTCGATGTAATCGCCTCACTGGGCGTCTAGCAGGTAGCCTCAATCCTTCGTGGCTAGTGGTTCATCAGCAAAAAAGGTCGCCCGTCTCGCACAGAAGGGCAAAGGCAAGAAGG
>CAIYTS010000013.1 GCA_903929185.1 uncultured Acidimicrobiaceae bacterium | reverse complement strand
CATGCTGAACAAGGTTGCTAACCACACAAGACCCGGAGCAACGCGTTGCAAAATTCCGTCGTTATCAAGCGCGAAAGCAAACAACACCATGACAATTGCAGCAAACGGTGCAACTTGATTCACCAAGATGCGACTATTCCACTCAATAGTGAGGTCTTTACGAGCAACAGCAATTGCAATGCGACGCTTGTTAATAGAGGTACCGCTCATGCTGCCCCACCTCCATCAATTGTGATGGTGCGCGTTGCTAGACCAAGAGCACGATCACGTTCATGGCTTGCAAGAACAACTGTTGCTCCCGATGCAACTGCAGAACGCAACAACGCATCTAATTCATCGCGACCAGCGGCATCGAGGCCCGCATGAGGTTCATCAAGTAGCCAAATCTCTGCGCGACGCACAATCAAACTCGCTAACGCGCACCGGCGTCGTTGCCCAGCAGACAGTTGCGATGCTTTGACGCCTGATAGTCGACCATCAATTCGCATCGTTGCCATGGCAGATGAAACTTCAGATTCCGTAGCAGCAACAGTTGACGCCCAAAACTGCAAGTTCTGCATCACTGTGAGATCAAGGTACAAACCATTGGCGTGACCAAGTAATCCAACACGCGAGCGAATTGCTTCTCTGTTTGTTGCAAGATCTATTCCAAGAACATTTCCTGTTCCGCGCTCAATTGGCATCAACCCAGCACACACACGCAACAGTGATGTTTTGCCCGCACCATTCGGGCCTTGCAACAGCACGATTTCTCCGCGTTGCACTGTGAGATCAACGCCAGCTAATGCAGGAAATTGACCAAGGACAGCAACAACACCTGAGAGTTCAATAACGGTGTCCATGCCGTAGCCACGCTAGTGACCTGTCGCCACCACTACCAACGCCACTACAGTCGCCCCCATGGCAAAAGACGAAAAGACATCACACGGGCGCATCTCTCGCCTTCTTGATGTGCTCGGTCGCACCATGATTGCAGCCGGTTTATTGCTGTTGTCCTTTGTGGCGTATCAATTGTGGGGCACCGGAATCGCTGAAGGCCGCGCCCAAAGTGCAATGGCCACACAATTCGTGCAACCACAGCCTGCTCAGCCCACCTTTGGAGGCCTGGTTGGACGAATCACAATTCCGTCAATAGGTGTTTCGAAATATTTGGTTGCCGGCGTGCGACTCAAAGACCTAGAACGCGGTCCTGGCCTTTTTCCTGGGTCTCCACTTCCTGGGCAAAAAGGCAATGTTGCCATCGCTGGTCACCGCACTACGTACGGAGCGCCATTCAGTCGCATTGACGAAATTCACGACAAGGCAATCATCACTCTCGAATCTCGCGATGGCACTTTTACGTACATCGTGAATGGCGAACCGAAAGTTATTGCTGCCACAGATACTGCAGTAACTAAAACCACTAACACAGAAACAGCATCGCTCACCCTGGTGTCGTGTTATCCAAAATGGACCTCATCTCGGCGCATCATTGTTGTCGCCACTCTTGACTCCACGGTTACGCCGCTACAGGCAACACCGTTCACAGAAAACACAACAGTTACAGAACAGCCGAAAGACGGCTGGTTTCATGACCCCACTGCGTGGCCCACCGTGCTCTTTTTTGGATTCGCTCTGATCGCTATCCGAATCATTGCTGCCATCATCACGCGGCGCGGACGTCGCAAAATCTTTGTCTATCTCATCGCTGGGGGCATCTTTGTCCCCACTCTCTTTCTGTTCTTTGGTGGGCTGGCGCGACTCTTGCCAGCAAATTTGTAACCACAGGGGCATCAGGGGCTATTTCCCCTACCATCATTGGTATGTCAAACACCGAATCAAGCAACGATCCAGTTCGTTCACGTCGGCAAACAATTTCTCGTATTAACGATGCCGCCAATCGCCTTGGCTATTTGTTGTGGGCAATCGCAATGGGATGCTTCATCACAGCTTTCATCATCGGATTCAAGGGCTTTCTCGTCACCATGGTTACCGCATGCATCATCGCCGGTTCCATCTTGCTTGCTCCGTCCATCATTATTGGCTACGCAGTCAAAGCAGCCGAGCGCGACGACCTTGAACACGGTCGGTAGAAGACCGTCATGACTTCTGCACCAATAGATCGCCGCAGACAAATTCTTGATACTGCACTCACATCTTTTTCTATTGCCGGGTACCACAACACATCAATGAATGACATTGCAGAAGCACTGTCCATGACAAAGCCGGTGGTGTACCAATACTTCGATTCAAAGCGTGCGCTCTATCTCGAACTGCTGCGATTTGTTGGTGATGATCTCGTCACCACAGTTACTGCCTCGGTTGCCGGCTCAAGCAACCCGCACGATCAAGCCGAACAAGGAATGATTGCGTACTTCACTTGGGTAGCCAACAACAAAGATGCATTTGCGCTGTTGTATGAAAGCTCTGCGCGAGTGGATGCGGAATTCACCGACATCGTCAGTGAATTTGAAGATGCTGCGGCTCGAGCTATTGCTCCATTTATTAACGCAAACATCTCCGCCGATGATCAAGTCACTTTTGCAATCGGCTTAGTAGGAATGGCAGAGACAGTCAGCCGACAAGTTCTGCGTCACGGTCGCGACTTTGACCCGGAAGCACTTGGTCGTGCAGTTGCGGCACTCGCATGGGGTGGACTTCGTTTGATAGGGCAACCAAACATTCACTAACTCCGCGTGCACTCATAAGGGTAAGCGCAGCAACAACGTAGCGAGGAAGGTACGCCTCTCTACTCGTGGGTACAATGAGGCCATGGCAATCCCCGGCGAACATCATCCAGCTTTTGAAGAATATTGCGAAACTATTTTTGAACTTCGCGAAGACGACCTCGATGTCATTCAGGCACGCATAGCTGATCGGTTGCGAGTCTCTCGCCCATCAGTATCAGAAATGATCAAACGCATGTCAGATGAATCTCTCATCGAAGTAGCTGGCGGAAAAATCACACTCACTGCATCGGGTGAAGAACTTGCAGTTCGAGTTGTACGTCGTCACCGCATTGCTGAACGCTTCATCACAGACATCTTGGGTTTGTCGTGGTCACTTGCGCATCGCGAAGCTGGTCGTTGGGAACATGTGATGTCACACGAAGTAGAAACCGCAATGAGCCGTTTGCTCGGTGAGCCCACCACCTGCCCACACGGAAATCCAATTCCGGGCAGCGGATACACCCCGCCATCGGCAAAGAAACTCTCTGAACTTTCTTCCGGACAGGAATTCACTGTTTCGCGCATCCCCGAGGAACTTGAGTTCACTCCAGGCATGTTGGAATTTCTTGAGAAGTCACACTTGGTTCCGGGATCACACGGAACAGTACAAACTGGTGCAAACGCTGACGGCATGACCGTCTTGATTGATGGCACTTCTGTCACGGTGGATTCCTTTGCCACCGTGCGCATACTTGTTACTGTCTAATTCCCTCACCATCGGAGCTTCTCGATGACGAAAGTCAAACGCCTGTCGTGTCTCGCCGTGTGCACCGTTGTTCTTACTTCATGTGCCACAACTATTACGGGTAGCACCGATTCAACTGTTGCTCCTGCGCCCACAACAACTGTTGTTGTCACTCCGTCTGGGTCGATTATTTCGCTCCTTCAACAGTTGCTTCCGATTGCTGACGGTCTCGGACAAGCCGTTGTTGACGGCAACTCAAAGGTATACAAAGCCAAAGTCGCTCAAGCCGATGCAGTCATGCTTGTGCTTGAACCAAAGATTCGTGAGTCAAAGATTGATGTCCTTGAAAGCGTGCAACGTGTTGTACGCCTGATTCACACAGCTGCTGAAAACAAACGGCCAGCTGATGCAGACAAAGCTCTACGTTTTATTCCGCTCATCATTGACGCAGTAACGCCACTTTTAAACAAGTAGCAATTACAACATTGCATCTGGCAGTGGCATGCGGTGCACCACTGTCAAACTGCGCGTAGAACGTGTCAATGTTACATACAGCAGTCGCAAACCTTGCGCATCGTCGGCAACGATGGCTGATGGTTCGACCACGATGACATCATCAAGTTCAAGTCCCTTTGCTAATGAGGCGGGAACAATTGACAGATTCTCATCAAGGCCTGCAGCTTG
>CAIYTS010000012.1 GCA_903929185.1 uncultured Acidimicrobiaceae bacterium | reverse complement strand
ACTACAAGTGCCGAACTTGCACGTGAAATATCTGCAGCGTGTACCGCAGCCGGAGCTGGGTTTGTTGATGCACCAGTATCGGGTGGCCAAGCAGGAGCAATCAATGGCGCACTCACTGTTATGTGTGGTGCTGATTCTGAAGAAGTGTTTGCCGATGTTGCAGTTGTGGCAGCGGCTTATTCGCGTTCGTGTGTTCGTTTAGGTAACGCCGGCAGTGGCCAGTTGGCAAAAATGGTGAATCAGATTTGTATTGCCGGCGTCGTGCAAGGGTTAGCTGAAGGTTTGGCGTTTGCAACGAAAGCCGGGCTTGATGCACATGCAGTGATTGATGTGATTTCAAAGGGTGCTGCGCAAAGCTGGCAAATGGAAAACCGTGGTCACACCATGGTTGACGACTCGTTTGATTTTGGGTTCGCCGTTGAGTGGATGATCAAAGACTTAGGTTTCTGCGTGGAAGAAGCCGAACGAAATGGTGCTGAATTACCTGTTGCAGATTTGGTGCTTGGCTTTTATCGCGAACTGTACGCAGATGGCGCTGGCCGCTTGGATACCAGCAGCCTTATTCGTCGCTTGCCCTAAAGGCTCTGCACGACCGACGCGAACACGTCGAGCACGGTGTCGATTTGTTGGTCTGTGATCACCAATGGCGGACACACTGCAATAACACCGGGTATAGAACGAGCGATAACGCCCTTCTTGATCATTGCGTCGCGAACAATTGTTGCGTCCATGTCTTCAGGAAGTTTGCCGGCCCAGATTGCACCAGCACCGCGATAACCGGTAAGTGTGCCATCTGCGCTGAGGGCTTGAAGCCCTTTTTCAATTCGTGCACCAATGTGTTTTGCGCGTTCAACGAGGCCTTCGCGTTCCATGATGGCGAGATTGGTAAGAGCGGCTGCACACACAGTGGCGTGACCTGAATATGTATAGCCGTGTCGCAAGAAAAATGAAGGGTCTGCAGTGAGTGCGTTGTTCACTGCTTCGCCAGTGATGACACCACCAAGTGGTTGGTATCCACTTGTGACGCCTTTGGCAAACGTGATCATGTCGGGTGTGACTCCGTAATACGTAGCACCAAACCATTCGCCAAGGCGACCAAAGCCAGTGATGACTTCATCGAAGATGAGGTACGCACCGTTGTCGTTGCATAGGCGACGAAGTCCAGTGAGGTATTCGGTGCTTGATGGCCAAACGCCCCCAGCGCCCTGCAATGGCTCAGCAATGATTGCAGCCACTTTGCCTTTGTTTTGTTCGAACGCAATAGACATTGCTTCAATGTCGTCTGCATCAACTTGAATAACGCCTTCAAGAAGTGTTCCATAGCCGATCTTGTTCAGAGGTAATCCTTGCGCACTGGTTCCGCCGTAGTTTGTGCCGTGGTAGCCACGGTTGCGCGTAATGATCACACTGCGTTCGGGGTGTCCTGCCTGAATTTGTGCAGTGCGGGCAATCTTCATTGCGGTATCGATTGATTCTGATCCACTGCCGCACAGGAACACGCGCGAATTAGCAATAGGGGACAGCGACGAGATTTTTGTCGCCACTGCTTCGGCTAGGGGATTTGTGAATGGGTCAAACGTTGAATAGGTCTCAAGCGTGCTTACTTGCGCAGCGATGGCATCAGCCATTTCTTTACGGCCATGCCCAATTTGGCAATACCAGAGGCTGCCGATGGCGTCGATGTATTCGTTGCCCTTGTCATCCCATAGCAACGCCATGTCGCCACGCACCATGTTGATGAATGCGTCAGAAGATGGTTT
>CAIYTS010000011.1 GCA_903929185.1 uncultured Acidimicrobiaceae bacterium | reverse complement strand
GACCTTCAATAACGAAGGAACTTTCTTCATAACGAACACTGCGACGCCCGATGAGGCGTCGCAGTCGTTGAACCCGAGGGTTTGCTGAAGAGAGTGGAAGCCGGCTCAGGCGAGCGCAGCCTTTGCAGCCACAACCAAAGCCGAGAATGCTGCTGCATCAAATACTGCAAGATCTGCCATGACCTTACGGTCAACTTCAATTCCTGCTGCATTCAGACCGGCAATAAAGCGGCTGTATGAGATGTCGTTCTGACGGCATGCAGCGTTGATGCGCTGGATCCACAGACGACGAAACTCGCCCTTCTTTGCGCGACGGTCACGAAATGCGTATTGACCTGAGTGCAATACCTGCTCGTTAGCAGCGCGGAATGAACGGCTCTTATTTCCGTAATAACCGCTTGCCTTCTCGAGGATTGCCTTGTGCTTCTTGCGGGCATGTACGGCCCTTTTGACTCTTGCCATGGTGTTACCTTCCTAAATCTTTCTTGTATCGATTAACGCATGCCGAGCAGGCGCTTGATGTTCTTGGTATCGCCAGGATGCACATCAGTGGTTCCTGCGAGACGACGGGTACGAACACTCGACTTCTTTTCGAACAAGTGCTGACGGTTGGCTTTTTGACGGCGCAACTTTCCTGTTCCCGATACTTTGAAACGCTTTGCAGCGGTCTTGTTTGTCTTCATCTTTGGCATGTCGTATTCCTCTATTCCTGTACTTCTGATGTTTCTTCTGGCTGAACCACATTTTCAACAACTGGTGCTGAATCCTCTGGTTCGTCCTTATCTGACGATTTCTTGACTGGCTTCTTGTCTGGTGAAAGAACCATTGTCATATTTCTGCCTTCAAGTCGCGCCTGGGTTTCCACCTTGGCAAGCGATCCGAGTTGTTCGAGAGCTGCATCAAGGATTTTCGCGCCCAATTCAGGGTGCGCTACCTCGCGGCCACGAAACTGCAGAGTTACTTTCACTTTGTGTCCGTCTTCGAGGAAATCACGCATGTGACGAACCTTGGTATCGAAGTCTCCCTTTCCGATCTTTGGTCGGAACTTCACCTCTTTCACGGTGACGTGGGTTGTCTTCTTACGAGATTCCTTCAGCTTCTGTGCTTCTTCGTAACGGAACTTGCCGTAATCCATGATGCGGCACACTGGCGGATTTGCAAGTGGAGCAACTTCGACTAGGTCGAGGTCTAACTCACGAGCAAGGACAAGTGCGTCAGCCGTGGTGCGAACACCAACTTGGCTGCCATCTGGACCAATGAGGCGAACCTCGCGCGCACGGATGCGTTCGTTATAGCGCGGTTCACTCGGTGGCGTAACTATGACTGTTCACTTCTAAGCAATGGGCAAGCCCTCCTCTGTATCAATACCGCATGATGCGATATTTTGCGCCAGTGCGCAAAGCAGACACAGAGCGACAGAATCGCTCGCCTTCTCGACCTGTCGCAACCTCATGGCTGGACCGGTGGGGGCATATGCCCCACTTCGCTCAGTTGACGCCAGTTAGGGTATCGGCTCATGAGCTCTGACCACACCATGCCAGCAACAGATTCCCCAAAACCAGAAATGGACGAAGGCACCGCCGAAGCCCTCGAAGCAGTCGCCGAAGCTCGTCGGCGCCTCGCAGAGGTGCCAGCAGCCCTCGTTGTGGCCAACCATGCCATGGGACTGTTTGAGTTGGCAGCCATTCACCTGTCTGCGGAACCGGTGCGACTGTCTGACGCCCAAGTAGCAATAGATGCACTCGGGCTTCTTGTTGATGGTCTCGGAGAACGTTTAGGTGAACATCACGACACGCTGGTGGCTGCTCTTGGCAACATCCGCCTGGTCTTTGTTCAGAAATCTTCCTCAGCTACGCCAGGCGAATAGAAACAGCTTCGGGGCGAGCAACGCGAAAACCTGTGCGGAACACAACTGTACGGCCCACTTCAATAGTGCGAGAACCGTCGGCAATTGACACACAATGAAACGGCCACACAACTGATGCTGAATCAGTGATTTCACCGAGACCATGAGCGTCATTGAATGCCGTCACAATTCCTGTGAGTTCTTCGCTCAATTCTTCCAACTGCATTGGCTAGTGGATGATTTTAGAAATAGGGATTTCGAGCAGGTCAGAAGCACCGGCATCTATGAGATCGGGAATCAATGTATTGATACCCCGCTTAGGAACAACAGACTCAACAGCTACATCACCAGATGCGAGTCGCGACACCGTTGGCGACTTAGCTGCTGGCAACAATGCCAGCACAGCCTCAAGCGATGACTCTGCCACATTCAATTTCAACAGCACTTTGTCGCGAGCTTCAAGAGTGCCAGTCAGCAATGTCATTAACTGTTCCATGGCGTGACGCTTGACAGGGTCGGCATACGACTCTTTATTCGCAATCAATTCCGTATAACTGGTGAGAACGGTGTCGATGATGCGCAGTCCTGAAGCGCGCAGCGCTCTTCCGGTCTCTGTGATGTCAACAACACAATCAGCAATGTCAGGAATCTTTGCTTCGCTCGCACCATAGCTAAGACGAATATCTGCTTTGATGCCCCGCTCAGCAAAATAACGACGAGTCATTTCAGGATATTCAGTGGTGACACGAACTCCGTCTTTCAAATCTTTTGCTGATTGCGCGGGTGATGAATCTGCTACGGCCACAACAACACGTACTGGCTGTGACGTGGCCTTTGAGTAACGCAGCTCTCCGAGACTGACGACATCGCTCGAGGTTTCTTCAATCCAGTCGCGACCCGTGATGCCGAGATCAAAAAGACCTTCTTGAACATACGAAGCAATTTCTTGCGGGCGAAGAATTCTGACGGCTTCAACACGAGGATCATCAATTGTTGCTTTGTACTCAACAGATGACGAACGCACAACCGTGAGGTCTGCTGCGTCAAACAGAGCAAGTGTTGCGGTCTCTAACGACCCCTTAGGTAAGACAATTTTCAGCACGAGATGAGGCTAGCGAGACAAGTGTTCCGCTCATGGATGCTTTTACGAAGAGTTAGGAAAATTGAATGATTTCTTGCCCACTACGGCCACGCAACCACGCCGAGGCATCCATGATGGCTTTACCTTCAGGCTGCACAGAGATGAGGCGCACTGCCCCATCACGCGTGCCAACGTTTCCGAGCCCATCACATTGACCTGGATGTAACTGCACTGCGTCTGTGACCAAATCTGCAGTGATGACCTTCAGTCTCTGAGAGCCAAGCATCGTGTACGAACGAAGGGCTCGGATTCTGCGTGACACTTCAATGCTGGACAGATTCCAATCGAGAAGAAGTTCTTCAGCACTCACTTTTGCTGCATACGAGGTCTCGCCATGTTGCGGTACGCCAGCTCCTAAGCCGTCATTCAATGTGTCAACCAGAAGTTCTCCACCAAGTACTGCCAAGTCTGCAGTGAGACTTTCGGCCGTGTGGGCATCAAGAATGTTGACCTCTCGTTGTGCGAACACATCACCCGTGTCGAGAGTTTCCTCGACATTCATGATGCACACCCCTGTTTGTGCATCCCCTGCCAATATCGCTCGCTCCACTGGGGCAGCACCACACCAACGTGGCAAGAGTGAAAAATGCACATTGATCATTGGAGTGTGTGACAAAACAGATGCGGGAATGATCTTGCCGTAGGCCACAACGATGCCGAGAAGTTCACGATCGGAATTATCTTTCAACCACGCCATGTCATGCGACACCTCGATCTCATTGTCGAGTGCTATCTGCTTCACAGGGCTCGGAGTTGTAGACGAACCTCTGCCACGTCGTGCATCGGCTCGAGTAATGACATGCGCGATTTCAAAACCGCTGTTAATCAGGGTTGACAAGACAGTTGCGGCAGCTGTTGGAGTGCCTAGAAACACGAGAGGGCGAGCCTCACGAGGCATAACTACTTCAATCCGATATGGCGGGTCTCTCCTTCAGAGGTTCCCCCATCAGCAATGCGCTTGTATTCAGCGAGCGCCTCTTCACGTTGATCTGGCGTCATTCGCTCAAACATCAATACGCCATTGAGGTGATCAAGTTCATGTTGAAACAAGCGCGCCAATAGTTCATCTGCTTCAATCTGAATCGTATTGCCACTGAGGTCAACAGCTTCAAGCATTACTTCTTTAGGACGCAACATTTCGACATACAGACCAGGAATCGATAAACACCCTTCGTCATAGACCCACTCGCCACGCGATTCGACTATGCGAGGGTTCAACAACGTGACAGGTTCTCCATCAACGTCGTACACAAAGATCTGTTTCTGAACACCGATTTGAGGAGCAGCAAGGCCTAAACCGGGCGCTTGATACATCGCTTGCAGCATTGCCTGAGAGAGGCGAACGATTTTCCCGTCGATATTCTCAACTTGCTCAGCTACTGAAGTGAGAACAGGATCTCCGAAGGTGCGAATGTCATAGGCCACAATCTGAAAGGCTACCTGCGGAGACAACATGCCAAAGAACACCCCTTCACCATCAGACCCACAGCACTATTTTTCTGAATCACCAGACGCGCCCTCGCGCCGCAAAGAGTTCTCTGTCTCTGGAATAGACGGCGAGTTGACTCTTTCCACGGATGCAGGAGTCTTTAGCCAACACGGACTCGACAAAGGCACGTCGGTCTTTCTTGAAGTCATGGCTAAACACGATTGCGCACCAATTGAGCCAGGATCATTTCTCTGCGATATCGGATGTGGCTCTGGGGCAATTGCCCTGACTCTCGCTGTTCGCTATCCAGAATGCACGATCTATGCGGTGGATACAAACAAACGCGCTCGCGATATTTGTACAGAAAATGCCACACGTAACGGTCTCACAAACATTGTTGTGAAGGCTCCCGAAGAGGTCGACTCGGCAATCAGATTTGCATCCATGTGGACGAATCCTCCGATTCGTATCGGCAAATCTGCGCTTCATGACTTGCTCGAATTATGGCTTGCTCGACTTGAAACTGACGGAACCGCTTTTATGGTTGTCAACAAAAATTTGGGTGCTGATTCTTTGTCTCAATGGATGACAGGACTTTCCTATTCCACTACTCGACTTGCAAGCCGTAACGGTTTTCGAGTTCTTGAGGTGAAAGCCCGCGCTTAAAAACGATACGGATCTATGTGAATGCGTACAGCGGTTCCGAATTCTTCACGAAGCAATGCAACGGCTGCGTCTAGTTCTGCCCGAGACGGAGCACGAAGAAGATATGCGTCATCATCACGCGCCGTATTTACTCCGGCGGGTAGTGAAATTTCTGTAATTAAACGCGGAGCAGTCACTGATACGCGAGCGAGTGCACCAAACGGAGGCAGGGTCATTGCACGTCGCTGGGCAGTATCAGCATGGTTCCACTTCTGCAATGCAGCCGACACATCTGATTGCGACAACGCAACGATCAAAGGGTTCTCAGCTTGACGAGTTTGAATCACAAGAGTTCCTTTTGCTCCCACCATGCGAGCAGCTTTCGCAATCATGGAAAGAACCTCGTGTGCGCCGGTCATCCGAGGCGCACCGAGATCGCGGTCGATATCAGCAAAAATAACAGTGTCTGCAGTGGGTATGCGATGAAGAACAGCTTCAGTACCAATGAACACAGTCCCCTTGCTCCAATCATCGGGCGAGTCAGATGAAATCTCAATTACCGGGTTACGAGTTGATGCCTGTATCTGTGACACCAGTTGAGATACCCCTCCACGCGGCACAGTGAACGAAGAACGACCACAGGCAAGACATACTCCGCCGTGCATTTCTTGACAGCGCGTGCACCACAAGTTGTTGTCTTCGTCATATGTCAACAATGACGCACAGGTCGGACATGCCTGTACATGACGGCATGACTTACAAACAATCAATCGCGCCTTTCCTTTTGTGTTCAAGACACAGACGGTTGTGGCACCAGACGTACTGACAGCATCAAGCAATTCGCTGGAAAGCAACGACTGAGCTACTGGGATATCAGAAAGATTCACAACAGTGATGTGTGGCCAACCATTGTCAGTATCAACGTGCTTCACGTGGCCACTGAGCACGTGAAGCGATTGTGCCGAAGGCACCGCAGATGTACAGATGAATGGAACACCAGCCAAACGCGCGCGCTCGCTTGCAACTGCAGTGGCATCCCATGCAGGCGAACGTTCTTCTTTCAACAATTCGTCGTGCTCATCAATGACGACAACAGCAGCCACATCTGGGCATGGCGCAAAAACTCCAGAACGCGTTCCGATGACTACATCTACTCCTCCACGTGCACTGTCCCATTCGTCAGGAACCAATGCCGTACTCAGACCCTTGCGACGAAGAAAAGCTGCACCCATCGACGCCATCTTTTGCGATGGGCAGATAACAAGGACTGGGCCGACACACGCCAGACGCAACACCACCGCCAGCGATGACAATGCTGGCGGCACAACAAGCAACCCTCCGCCTGACTGAAACAAATCAAACGCAGCGATTGACACTGCATCAGTGGCAATGTCGTGAGAACGAGTCCGGCGAGAATGAACTATTCGTTCGCGCATACGCGGCGCCGATGCACTCGACAGCACTGAACGCCATGACCCCCACCAACGTTCTGAGACCCACTTTGTCAGCGGAATCAGATCAGGTTCAACCCCCAACCCAGACACCGACACAATCGGCATGAGCCGATCAAGTGGCACACCCGAATCATCACCTTCGCCGTAACGAGAGACAGAAGTAATCCAGCCACCTACGCGACGACCATTAAGCATGATGCGAATACGCGCACCAACAACTGCTCGATTCTCGAGATCAGTGGGTATGAGGTAGTCAAAGACCTTGTCGATACCCGATACGTCCGGTACAACCGACGCAACGAGTGGCGACTGATTGCTCAGAGTTTGACAGCGGCCTTGAAATCAGACAGACGTGACAAGGCTTCCCAAGTGAACTCTGGCTCTGGACGACCGAAGTGGCCATACGCTGCGGTCTTTGCGTAGATAGGACGCTTCAAGTCAAGGTCACGCACGATTGCACCTGGGCGCAGGTCGAAGACGTCACGAACAGCTTTTTCAATGGACTCTTCGCTAACAGTGTTAGTTCCGAAAGTTTCAACCAAGATGCTGATCGGCTGTGACATACCAATGGCGTACGCCACCTGCACTTCACACTTTTCAGCAGCGCCACTAGCAACAACATGCTTTGCAACCCAACGAGCCGCATATGCAGCTGAACGGTCAACCTTTGAAGGATCTTTACCGGAGAATGCTCCACCACCATGGCGACCCATACCACCGTATGTATCAACAATGATTTTGCGACCAGTAAGACCGGTGTCTGCATGTGGCCCACCAAGAACGAACTTGCCTGTTGGGTTGATGTAAATCGCAGGATTGTCGTCTGCAAAAGCAGCAGGAATGATCGGCATGATGACCTGCTCAATCAGGTCTGGGCGAATTTCTGTTTCACGACTCACGCCATCACGGTGTTGAGTAGAGATGAGAACTGTCGACAACTTCACTGGACGGCCATCAACGTACTCAAACGTGACTTGGGTCTTTCCGTCTGGACGAAGGTACGGGATAAGTCCGCTCTTACGCACCTCGGTGAGGCGCTCTGCGAGACGATGCGCCAACCAAATAGGGAGCGGCATGAGGTCAGGTGTGTCATTGCAGGCGTACCCGAACATCATTCCTTGGTCACCGGCACCTTGACCATTGATGATGTCTTCTCCACTTTTTCCACTGCGCTGTTCTTCACTGATGTCAACACCTTGCGCGATGTCTGGGCTTTGCGCATCGAGCGCCACAACCACACCACAGGTGTTGCCGTCGAAACCGTATGCAGCATCGTCATAACCGATGCGCTTGATTGCCGCACGAGCAATGGCCGGAATATCAACGTATGCGTCTGTAGTGATTTCACCAGATACGACACACAGACCAGTAGTTAACAAGGTCTCGCATGCAACACGACTGTTCGGATCGATTGTTAACAACGCATCAAGTACTGAGTCAGAAACCTGGTCTGCCATCTTGTCCGGGTGACCCTCGGTCACGCTCTCAGACGTAAAAGTAAAATTTCTCAAGGGGACTCCTTCATCATTGCGGACGATGAGCCGCCCGCACCCGAGACACGCTATCTAATACAGCGGTCGCGATGGTGTGTTTGTCGGCCAGGGGCACTTCGATCGACTCCCCTGACGCCAACAAAATGGTGACTTCATTCGTGTCGTGACCAAAACCGACCCGATCAGCAGAGACATCATTTGCCACAATCAGGTCTAAATTCTTCCGAATCAACTTGCCACGAGCGTTATCCACAAGGTTGCTGGTCTCGGCGGCAAACCCGACAAGTGTTTGTCCGGCAGGCTTACTAGCTCCGAGAAACCCGAGAATATCCACTGTTGGTTCAAGAAGAATCTGAGGAATCCCTTCGTCCTTCTTGATTTTTCCCACAACGGCTTGAACAGGACGGAAATCAGCAACTGCAGCTGTCATGACGACAACATCGGTTGCCGGCGCAAGGCAAGTAACCGCGTCCAACATTTGTTGCGCTGTCTCAACTGGAACGATGGTTATCCCTGTAAGAGTCTCACGATCAACAGTGCTGACAATGGTGACAGTTGCACCACGCTTGTGAGCTTGCTCTGCGATTGCGTATCCCTGTTTTCCACTGGAACGATTTGCGATGACTCGTACAGCATCGATTGGCTCGCGAGTTCCACCAGCCGTCACCAACACTGACATGCCGGCTAAATCTTTGTGTGAGCCGTTCAACGCAGTTGTCACTGCATCAACAATGGAAGCAGTATCTGCAAGACGACCAGTACCAATGTCCCCGCCGGCTAGGCGTCCAGATTGTGGTTCGACAATGATGACTCCGCGAGAACGCAACAACGCAATGTTGTCTACGACTGCTGGGTGTTCCCACATTTCGGTATGCATAGCAGGGCACAACACAACAGGCGCCCGAGTAGCAATAAGAGTGGCGCTCAGGAGATCATGCGACAAACCCATCGCATATGCAGCAATCACTCGCGCTGTAGCGGGAGCAACAACAATGACATCAGCATTTTGGCCAAGCCGTGTGTGCGGTATAGGAGACGCATCGTCCCACAAACTCGTGTGCACTGGTTCAGATGCAAGGGCCGACACTGTGACTGGACCAATGAATCGATGAGCATCTTCGGTCATGATGGGCGCTACGTGCGCACCAGCGTCAACTAACTGTCGACACAGTTCCACTGCCTTATATGCAGCAATGCCGCCAGAAATTCCGAGGACGATGGAACGACCGTGTAGAGACTTCATCACGACTTTCAGGGGGTGTAGAGCGGGATGATCCCGAGAAACTATTCAGCGTCAGATTCAGCAGCGTCAGCGACAACGTCGCCTTCAACTTCGCCGAAAATTGCAGCTGCTTCAGCTTCCATCTCGTCGTACGGCAAACGCTCTACTTTGACAATTTTGTCAGCAGCAATTTCTTCGAATGCAATAGAGAGAGGCTTACGAGCAACTGATGACACCTGCGGTGGAACCATGTGTCCAAGACCTTCACCCAATTGGTTGAAGTATGAGTTGATCTGGCGCGCACGGTATGAAGCAAGCGTGACGAGGCTGAATTTAGAGTCAACGCGATCAAGCAAACCTTCAATGTTTGGATGAATCATGGAGTCGTTCTGACGGGACATGGTGGACCTCCGAAGTCGGCTCAAGGTTATCGGCGTTCGGCCCGCGCCGCACCGATAATCCCTTGTATCTCTGCTACCGCACGCTCAAAATCATCATTTATGACCACTTCGTCAGCCAAGACAGCTCCCTCGCGTTCTTCGTCCTCCGCTTTACGCAAGCGCTCTACGACATGATGCTCTGGGTCTCCTCGGCCTTGCAGACGGCGTTGCTGTTCTTCACGAGATGGTGGGCGCACAAAAACCAGAATTGCTTCTGGGTGACTTTGCTTGACTTGTTGTGCGCCATGCAGTTCGATCTCAAGAACAATGTCGAACCCTGAATCGACAGATGGTCGCGGCGAGCCATACAGATTTCCTAAGAACTCTGTCCATTCCAGAAACCCATTGTCAGCGATGTGCTGTTCAAATTCTGCTCGCTGCACAAAAACATACGCATCATCTGATTCACCCTCGCGCTGCACGCGAGTAGTCCAGGAACGACTCAACCACAATGTTGCATCTCGCTGAATCAACGCTTCAACAATTGTTCCTTTGCCGGCTCCCCCTGGGCCAGAGACGATGACAATGATTGGATCAGTCATCGTGGATTCTCCACTGCTTCAATAAGTGCTCGACATTGAGCTTCAGTGAGTTCATGAACACGAGACAGCGGTGCGATGCCAAGGTCAGACATCAGTCGACGACCTGCCACTTTGCCGAGACGGGGCGACACATCAAGAAGCTTCACGACATAGACCTGAGCGTCACAAGAGTCATGTGGGGCTCTCAATACGGAAGCCACATTGCCTTTAGATGATTCCAGCACTGCAGCAACACGCGCATTGCGCAATTGCGCAACTACTTCCATGTCTGTGTACGTGCTTTCCATAACCCAATGATAGTTCCGAGAAGTCGTTTGTGGCTCTCTTATGAACAATCAGTCCTGATGTACAGCGCTGACAATGGTTGACCAGGAAGATGCTCCGAGTGCGTGCGCACGAGACGCAGCGGCACAAGCAATTCGCCACGTTGCATCAGGCCGAGCAAAGGACGCTGTTCCGACCTGCACCGCATTGGCTCCGGCCATCATCATTTCGACTGCATCATCACCTGAGGCAATTCCGCCAACACCGACAATGGCAATGCGGGGCAGTGCGACTCGAATGTCGTGAACCGCACGCACGGCAATGGGGTGAACCGCTGGACCAGACAATCCCCCGCCGCCATTGCCAAGACTTCGACGCGACGTACGCACGTCGATCTGCATACCGAGCATTGTGTTCATCACAGTGACCGCAGACGCACCGGCATCAGACACTGTTGTTGCAACTTCAACAATTCGATCAGTGTTCGCACTCAATTTTGCCCACACGGGAACCTGTGACCGAGCACACACCGCTGAAATAATTTGACCAGCAACCGAAGGGTCATGGGCGATGATTCCGCTTCGACCTTCAAGATTCGGACACGACAGGTTCACTTCGATTGCACTAATACGATCTCCGGCTGCAACTAACTGCTCTGCTGCTAACACATACTCATGAACAGTGCGGCCCCAGATACTGGCGACAACGACTGCACCTTCTGATTCAAGTTTTGGCAGCGACTCATGAATCCACGACACAACGCCAGGACCTTGCAAACCAACTGCATTCATCATTCCGCTGGCGGCAACGTGCACACGCGGCGATGGGTTACCTGGCCACGGCTCATGGAACAAACTTTTTACAACTACGGCGCCGAGTCGACGTAGTGGCATGTACCCAGCGAGTTCAACATCGTGTCCGCTCGTTCCCGATGCAGTCATGAAGGGATTAGCAAGAAGGACTCCCCCAACATTCACACCGCCCAGTGACTCGAGATAACGCGCACCGCGTTGCCTTGTCATGCTCTGCCGTGATATTCCTGCAGTGATCTCACTTCGACCTCGCTTGAGCGTTGCTCCCACAAACCATTGACAGCAGCCAAAGCGGCTTCAACGGTTGTTACTGACGATACGCCATTTGCATTTGCTGCTTTGCGGATTGCTTCACCGTCTTGTCTCGAACCGCTCCCATGAGGAGTGTTCACCACAAAGCTGATCTCACCATTGGCAACTAATGCAGCTGCATTCTCGAGAGCGGAACCTTCGATCTCTGAAAGCTTTCCGACAATACGGTCAACTGGTAACCCGAACTTGGCTAAGTAGTTTGCCGTGCCCGTTGTGGCGGCAACTCCAAGACCAAGGTCTCGCAGTCGTTTCGCGACAACAATTCCCGCTGGCTTGTCACCATCATTGAACGATAAGAACACCATGCCAGACGTTGGCAGAACAGTGCCAGCTGCAGTTTGTGATTTAACAAACGCACGACCAAAGGTCCTGTCAATTCCCATGACTTCACCTGTCGAACGCATTTCTGGCCCCAGGGCTGTATCAACTTCAGGGAAACGGTTGAAAGGCAGCACTGCTTCTTTCACTGACACATGACCGCCTGTTACTGGAGGCACTAGAAGTCCTTCGACGCGAAGTTCGGCAAGTGTTGCTCCCAACATAACGCGACTCGCAACTTTGGCTAACGGCACACCTGTAGCTTTAGCAACGAACGGAACCGTACGCGATGCTCGAGGGTTAGCTTCGATCACAAACACCGTGGTTCCGAGAACAGCGAACTGCACATTGATGAGCCCGCGCACATCTAATGAGTTTGCAATTGATGTTGTATACGCACTGATGACTTCAATGACCCAAGCCGGCAGAGTCTGTGGTGGGATCGCACATGCGGAGTCACCGGAGTGAACACCGGCTTCTTCGACGTGTTCCATGACACCACCGATGAGAACTTCGCCCGTGTGGTCACGAATTGCATCGACGTCTACTTCGGTTGCATCTTCTAAGAAGTGATCGATAAGAACCGGACGCTCAGCAGAGAGACCGCCTTCTTTACCAAGGCTTCCGTCACGCGCCATCTGATCCATCGCACTTTCCAATGCCTGCGCATCATGCACGATCTGCATTGCTCGCCCGCCAAGTACATAGCTTGGGCGAACCAAGACCGGATAACCAACACGTTGTGCGATCACACTTGCTTCTGCAAATGTCACTGCGGTACCACCTGGAGGCTGCGGAATTGACAGTGAGTCACACAACTGATTCCACTTCTCGCGATCTTCAGCAAGGTCGATTGAATGTGGAGATGTGCCAGCTATTAGCGCGGGGTCAATGAGGCCTGACAG
This sequence comes from uncultured Acidimicrobiaceae bacterium, assembly GCA_903929185.1. Lineage (GTDB taxonomy): Bacteria > Actinomycetota > Acidimicrobiia > Acidimicrobiales > Ilumatobacteraceae > UBA2093. The sequence continues at coordinate 2,196 of CAIYTS010000011.1, read as the reverse complement.
CTTCAATGGGGTTTGACCGCCGAGTCCGACAATCACTTTCGGAGCTACGCCACCTGATGCAAGAGTCTCTGCAGCAATGACATTGAGAACATCTTCACGGGTCAACGGTTCAAAGTAGAGACGATCAGAAGTGTCATAGTCAGTTGAAACAGTTTCAGGGTTGCAGTTCACCATGACTGTCTCGTACCCCGCTGCTCGCAAAGCAAAACTTGCATGAACACAGCAGTAATCGAATTCAATTCCCTGACCAATACGGTTCGGTCCGGAACCAAGAATGATTACTCGAGGCTTGCTAGAGGGCCGTACTTCGTTTTCATCTTCATACGTTGAGTAGTGATACGGAGTTTGAGCATCAAACTCTGCACTGCACGTGTCGACTGTCTTGTATGTAGGGATAACTCCGAGCGATTCACGATAAGTACGCACTGCCATTTCGTCTTCTTTGAGAACGTAAGCAAGTTGACCATCGGAGAATCCGAGGCGCTTCGCACGGCGAATTTCATGTCGAGTCAGCTGTGTCAGTGACTTGCCTTCCAATGAATGACGTTCGTCAACAATGATCTGCATCTGATCAAGGAACCACACGTCAATCTTTGTTGCATCGTGCACACGGTCAACGCCCATACCTCGATGCAAAGCTTCTCCGACTTGAAAAATTCTTTCCGGAGTAGCAATCGACGCCTTCTGTAGAAGTTCCGCGTCACTCAGCGAGTCATAGAGGGACTCTCCCCCGTCACAATTCAATCCGAGCCTGCCTTGCTCAAGCGACCGAAGTCCCTTTTGCAAGCTTTCAGGGAACGTACGCCCGATAGACATCACTTCGCCGACACTTTGCATCTGGGTTCCCAGAATCCCCGACGTACCAGGAAGCTTTTCAAAGGCCCAACGAGGAATCTTTGTCACCACATAGTCAATAGTTGGTTCAAAACTCGCTGGTGTCATCTTCGTAATGTCGTTTGGAATTTCATCAAGTGTGTACCCAACTGCAAGTTTGGCGGCAATCTTTGCAATAGGAAATCCCGTTGCTTTAGAAGCCAAGGCCGATGAACGCGACACTCGTGGGTTCATTTCAATAACAACGAGATCGCCGTTCGCAGGGTTTAGTGCGAACTGAACATTCGAGCCTCCTGTTTCCACTCCGACGCGCCTGATACAGGCAAAGGCAGCATCACGCATTTTTTGGTATTCCACATCCGACAGCGTTTGTGCAGGAGCAACCGTTATTGAATCGCCTGTGTGGACACCCATGGGATCAAAGTTTTCGATACTGCAAATGATGACGCAGTTATCTGCATGATCGCGCATGACTTCAAGTTCGTATTCCTTCCAACCAACAATTGAGGTCTCTACAAGGATCTCTCTGATCGGACTTGCGTCAAGTCCGTTAGAGGCAAGCTTCAGAAACTCTTCCATCGTGTTTGCAATTCCGGTTCCGCGTCCGCCGAGGATGTACGCAGGACGAATGATGACGGGAAGTCCGATTTCCTTCAAGACTTCTGTTGCTTCTTCCATATTGTGAGCGATGCCACTATGAGGAACATTGAGGCCAATTTCAATCATGGCCTGTTTGAATTTGTCGCGATCTTCTGCAGTGGCGATTGCCTCTGCATTTGCACCAATCAGTTCGGGAGTTCCCGGAACCCCAACGAGACCTTTTTCAAAAAGCGCCATCGCCAAGTTGAGTCCTGTTTGACCGCCGAGTGTTGGCAAGACTGCATCGGGTTTTTCCCGTTCAATAATGCGAGCCAATATCTCTGGAGTTAACGGTTCGATATATGTGCGATCCGCAAAGTCAGGGTCGGTCATGATGGTTGCTGGGTTCGAGTTAGCCAGAATGACCCTGTAACCCTCTTCCTTCAGTACTCGACATGCCTGCGTACCGGAATAGTCAAACTCGCACGCCTGGCCAATGACAATAGGGCCAGAACCGATGATCAGAATTGTGTGTAAATCATTACGACGAGGCATTATTTTTTCTCCATGAGTTCTGCGAATTGTCCGAATAGGTACTGGCTGTCATGCGGTCCTGGCCCGGCTTCAGGGTGGTACTGCACACTGAAGGCACGTAGATCGCGTAAGCGCATTCCTTCGTTGGTGTGATCATTGAGATTGACGTGCGTGATATCTGCAACTCCTGACAATGAATCTGGGTCGACGCAGAAGTTGTGGTTTTGACTTGTGATCTCCACTGTCCCT
>CAIYTS010000010.1 GCA_903929185.1 uncultured Acidimicrobiaceae bacterium | reverse complement strand
TTTCTGGGCTCCGTGGTGTGGACCATGCAAGAGCCTTACGCCGATCCTCGAGCGCGCTACGGCCGCTACAGAGGGCCAGGTTGAGCTTGTGAAGCTCAATATCGATGAAAACCCTGGCGTGACGCAGGCGTTCCATGTGCAGTCAATTCCTGCGGTCTTTGTGATCAAAGATGGCAAAGTTATTCACAATTTCACGGGCGGCCAATCAGACCAATACGTGCAGCAACTTGTTCAGGCTTTGTTGCCAGACCCCACACAAACTCGCATTATCGAATTACTTGCAAACGGAACAGAAGAAGCTCTTCGTGATGCAGTGGCGTTGGCGCCAGGTAACGAAGATGCAATCTGCACATTGGCAGATCTACTGATTCGCACCGGCAAGGCAGAAGAAGCACTCACATTTCTTGTCCGACTTCCCGAGACAGATCGCGTTCGCAAGTTGGGTGCCATGGCACGTTTAGCGATGAACCCGGTCGACAATCTTGACGTTGAACTCGATGCGCTTCTCCTTCGTGTCAAAGATGATGAAGTAGCACGACGCGAGTATCTCGACATCTTGGAGACAATGGGACCTGCGGATCCCCGCACTGGCAAATATCGAAAATTTCTGACACAAAAATTGTTTTAGTTTTTCCAAATTCTGTTCTGTGACCGCCACATCAGTGGCATGGATATACCTCACTGGAACGACATGAAGAAACAAATGTCGTACTGGGTGTCATTTATCGGAGTTGCCCGACTCGTCATCGGCCTCATGACGACCACTGTCGCGGCCGCCGGTATTTGGTTATTGGTACGTCCATCTGCGCCACTGGTTGAGTCCGTGGTACCGCAAGCGTCCGGTGTTGGCATAGTTGCACCATCATCAACTCTGCCAACACCGTTGACCGTGCGCATTCATGTGGCTGGCGCAGTTGTTCACCCCGGTGTGTACACGGTGCCTTCATCTGCGCGAGTCATCGATGCTGTCAATGCAGCCGGCGGAGCCACATCACGTGCAGATCTTGAACGCATCAATCTTGCACAAACAATTATTGATACCGAACAGGTGTATGTGCCATCGCGTTCGTCGCGCAAAACAAAAGTAACGGTGGCACCACGACTTCGTCCATCACGAACAACGGTCCCTGTGTCTATGCCGACAATTCCTGGGGGAGTACCAGTTGTCGGAGTGCCCACAACGACGAGCATCCCGTTAGTGAATTTGAATTCTGCAACATCAGATCAACTCGACACGTTGCCAGGTGTCGGGCCATCAACAGCAAAAGCAATTATTGGTTATCGCAATCGCAAGGGGCCGTTCGGCAAGGTGGAAGATCTGTTAAATGTCCCCGGCATTGGGCCTGCCAAAGTGGCAGCGATACGAGATCAAGTCACGGTGTAGTTAGAACGCACCCAGAACTAGAACGCCAAGCAACAAACCACCCGCAGCTCCGATCCATAGTCCGAGACCAACCACAAAAAATTCACGTAGCCATTCACGCCAACCGACAACGGGACGTTTTGTCACTCTGCCTGCAACAACCTGACCAAGAATCCACCACAGCACGGCACTGCTCGCAATTGCGATTAAGAGACGCGCCGCGCCACCTGCTGCGGGCATACCGAGTATCGGCATAACAGGAAGAGCCATCACCATTAGTACGAATGCGAGCGATCCGCCCGTAGGTCCAGAAAGAAACCATGCGAGCACGACGCCAAGAAACCACAAACCAAAGGCGCATCCGATTGCCATGAGGCCACCACGACGTCTGATGGAGCGGCGAGTTGATGCAACACCGCCTGGCAACATGTATCGCCCGCTCGTTGATGTAAGTGATGGCACGACACAATCGTACGACTCTGATGGTGACGAAGTGAGCCATGGGCTGTCTGCGTCTGTTGGTGTCACGGTGCTCGCTGCTGTTATGTGGGTCTCAGTGATCTGCGGGGAACACTTTTCAGCCATAGCCCCGCTGCGTACAGCGAGTTACGTGATCTGGGTTATCGCATGTGCGTATTGGTGGAGATGCAGGCGCTGGCGAGTGTCGTTGGTGACCATCTGTGTTGTGGGGGCGGTAGGGCTTGTTGGCGGTGCATCTGCATGGCACGCTCCGTCAGTGATTGAAGGGCCTTGTTCAGGTACAGCAATAGTGCGTACTGATCCGACGTGGGTAGGCAACGGTGTCGGCGTGGTGTTGCAGTTACACGGGAAGCGGTATCGGGTCATCGCGCACGGCGCATCAGGAGCGCATCTTGCGAACCGTCTAGCTGGAGAGCGGGTAATGGTGGATGGAACATGTGCAAAGACAACAGGCCCGTACAGCAGGTATGACCGCATTACACATGTCGTTGGTCGGATGACTGTGCGTTCAGTGTCTGAGGAGTTCTCTGAAGGATCAATGGCGATCCGCGCGGCAAACCGTATGCGAGTGGCGCTCCGTAACGGCGTTGCATCGATGCCGTACAACTTGCAAGCCCTCTTTGCGGGATTAGTAATTGGTGACGATCGTGATCAGCCACGTGAAATGGTGAACCAGTTTCGTGCAAGTGGTTTGTCTCACTTATGTGCTGTGTCTGGCCAAAATGTTGCGTACTTGTTGGCGGCTTTGTCTCCGTTCCTTAATCGGCTGCGTCGCACCGGTCGATTCATAGCGATTCTGATATTTCTGGTGTGGTTTGTATTGCTCACGCGTGCAGAACCATCTGTGTTGCGCGCAGCTGTCATGGCCGGACTCGTCGCACTGAATGCGGCGTCGGGAACTTCGATGAACGCGCGCACAATTCTTGCCTCAACTGTCATTGTGTTGCTGCTTATTGATCCAATGTTGGCGTGGAGCGTTGGGTTTGCATTATCGGTAGGGGCCACTGCTGGTCTTGCATGGTTGTCTGCTCGACTTGGTCATGTGTTGAGTAATCGCGGAATGCTTGCAGCAACATTGGCAGCACAAGTAGGCACCATGCCGGTGTCATTGTTCGTCTTTGGATACGTGCCTGTCGTCTCGCTTGTTGCAAATCCATTAGCCCTGTGGGTGGCGGGAATGGTGATGATGGTGGGGCTTCCGCTCGCTCTTCTTGCCAGCCTCGTGACGCCACTTGTTCCGCTGGTGTCGTGGGCAATGGCAGTACCTGTCGCATGGGTGGCGGGGGTTGCACGTATCTGTGCAGATCTCTCACCTCACGGGGCTCTCAACGTTGGTTTATGGCTATGTGTGGCTGGTGCAATTTGGCATCGGTGGCGACAAACAGAGCGGTGACGCACTGATGTGGCAAGGTAGTACGCGTGGCTGTGTACCTGATTTCTGGCGATGAAATACTCATCGGGCTCGAGCTCTCTTCGCTTGTCGATCGACTAGTGGGCGACGCTGACAGGTCAATGATGGTCGATGATTTCGATTGTTCCGAAAGCAATTTCACAATTGCTCCTGTTGTAGATGCGCTGACCACCATGTCATTGTTCATGGAAAGCAAGGTCGTAATTTTGCGGCACTTGCAAGATCTTGAAAGTGTGTATGTCGACACATTGGTAGCTGCAATTGATGCGGTGATCTTTGAAGTTGATTTCATCATCACAGTCACGGGACGCATTCCAAAGGCCATTGCCGATGCTTGTAAACGCGTCAAAGCCGAAACAATTGGTGCTGCTGTTGTCAGCAATCAAAAAGACCGCATCGAATGGGTGGAAGCCCATCTGATTGAAGCGGGTTTCCTGTTCTCAGCTGACGCCTCTCGACTCATTGCCACGTGGTTTGGTGGCGATCAGGGTCGGCTTGCAGGTTTGCTCGCAACTCTCACCTCTGCATATGGCGAGGGCGCCAAATTGTCACGCTCAGACATTGAAGTATTTCTTGGCGAGGCAGGCAGTGTGGCTCCGTGGGATCTCACTGACGCTATTGATGGTGGCGATGTCAAGAAGGCCCTTCTCATGCTGCATCGCATGATGAATGCTGGCGAATCTCATCCATTACAAATTTTGGCGTTGCTATCGAATCGCTATGCACAAATGATGAAAATAGATGGCAGAGGAGTGCGCAGCGCCGGAGACGCAGTGGCCATTCTGGGTGGCAAAGAATTCACTGCTCGCAAAGTGCTAGAGCAGTATCAACGACTCGGAAGTGCCGGAATCTCTCGTGCTATCTCATTGCTTGCCACAGCAGACCTAGATCTGCGAGGTGGCAAAGATTGGGAGCCAGAGTTGGTGATGGAAGTACTTGTTGCTCGTTTGGCTCGCCTAGGCGGAGCACCGGT
>CAIYTS010000009.1 GCA_903929185.1 uncultured Acidimicrobiaceae bacterium | reverse complement strand
CGCCGGTGCAATAGTTCTTGAACGCACCGCGTATCGACCATTACGTGGTGCCGGCGATGCGTACGGCGCAGTAGTTCTTGCCTTTCTTACTGGCCTCATTGCATCATTTCTTTTCTCAGACCACATCATGACCAATCTTGCGATCGCAGCAGTCATCACTGGTCCTGTTTCGTTTGGCTATGTCAGAATTTTCCGACGCGGTCGCCAAGCACCTCGTCTTGCCTTTCTTATTTCTGCAATTGGCTCGTCCATGGCGATGGCTGAGGCTGTTGCAACGTGGGGTCCTGAACAACGTTCGGTTTATACGACTCCTCGCGTGTTGGAAAAGAAAGTCCTTTTCAATTTCCTCGGCGCAGACGTTCGCATTGACTACGTGATTGTGGCCATCGGAGCAATTCTGATGATGACATCGCTGTTGCTCTTCGTGAATCGCACGCGTCTTGGTCGCGGTATTCGCGCTGTTGCACAAGATGCAGAAACTGCGCGCATTCTTGGCGTCAATGTCAACTCAGTCATCTTGGTCACGTTCCTTCTTGGTGGGGCAATGGCCGGTGGCGCAGCAATGATGTTCACCTTGGTGTACGACCAGACTCGTTTCAATATTGGTTTCCTCTTAGGCGTGAAGAGTTTCACTGCAGCAGTTCTTGGTGGTATCGGCAATATCAAAGGCGCTCTATTGGGTGGCATTGTGCTGGGGCTCGCTGAAAACTACGGGTCATCTATTTTTGGAGGCCAATGGAAAGACGTGATTGCGTTTGTCGTGTTGTTGACCGTTCTCATGTTCCGCCCAACGGGAATCCTTGGTGAGTCTCTTGGAAAGGCTCGCGTATGAGCCTCACTGAATCATTCCGTCAGCGCACAACTCCACAGTTGCAACTGGGTAATCATTTTCGCGCACTGCCACGATCAGCAAAGTGGTCGTTGTCTGCGTTATTAATCGCCGCTCTATATCTCACGCCGTATTGGCCAGATGTACCAGTACTTGGTTGGATCATCAACACACCTGGCACCAGCTTTGAAAACGTTCTCACCGACCAAATCATGATGTTTATCTTGGTTGCACTTGGCCTCAACGTAGTTGTGGGCTTTGCCGGTTTGCTCGACCTTGGATATGTCGGTTTCTATGCAGTCGGCGCATACACAACTGCAGTTGTTACTTCAGGTCAATTCACATTGCCGTGGATTGCTGCATTGCCGCTGTCAGTGATTATGGCCATGATTGCGGGTGTCATTTTGGGCACGCCCACCTTGCGTTTACGTGGCGACTATTTGGCAATCGTCACGCTCGGTTTCGGTGAAATTATTCGCATCACCGCCAACAACTCCAACTGGCTTGGTGGTCCTCGCGGCATTAGCAAGATTGCACGTCCACCCAGTATTGGCCCACTTCAGTTCGGTGTTCTTAATGCCAAGCCATATTGGTATCTCGGGTTCACTGTCATTCTCATTGTAATTTTTGTTCTCACTCGGCTAGAGAACAGCCGTGTTGGCCGCGCGTGGGCAGCAGTGCGTGAAGACGAAGACGCAGCCGAACTCATGGGTGTCGATACTTTCAAGTTCAAGCTCTGGGCATTTGCAATCGGTGCAGCCATTGGTGGTCTTGCCGGCTCGTTGTATGCCTCCAAGGTTGGTTTCATTAACCCCGACAACTTCCAGTTGCAACTATCAATCTTGTTCCTCGCAGCAGTTGTGCTCGGCGGCACCGGCAGTATGTACGGCGTCATCATGGGTGGCTTCTTGGTTGCCTGGATTCCTGAACGCTTCCGTGGTTTCTCTACTCGTCGCTATTTCGTTTTCGGAGTTGTACTAGTGCTCGTGATGGTTTTCCGCCCACAAGGAATCATTCCTCGCCGTGGTGCTGCTGCAGGTATTGCGAAGAAGGGTGAATCCGATGTCTGAAGTTCTTCTCAGCGTTGATCAAGTCACCAT
>CAIYTS010000008.1 GCA_903929185.1 uncultured Acidimicrobiaceae bacterium | reverse complement strand
ATGGCCCTCCGCAGTCGATACAGATAATGGACTCTTTCGGACTAATCACCGCCGTAGTCTGCCTTGCGTGAGAGTTGTTGCAGGTGACCTACGTGGTCGACGAATAGAAGCCCCAACGTCAGAGGCCACCCGGCCAACGACAGACATGGTGCGAGAAGCAGTCTTTAATGCACTTGGGAGCCTTGACGCTGTTCAGGGCGCACGGGTTCTTGACCTTTTTGCGGGTACGGGCGCAATGGGTATCGAAGCCCTCTCGCGGGGAGCTGCTCACTGTGTTTTTGTGGAAAACGACCGCGCAGCGCTTGCGGTTCTTCGGAGCAATATTGCGACCCTTGGTCTCTTGGATAAATCCACAGTCATTGCAGGAGATGCGGTCGGGACCGCAGCGCATCAACAAGGAATTGATCTGCTTATTGCTGACCCGCCGTATGGCTTTGATGCATGGGGCGGATTGCTGGCATCGGTCACTGCGTCGCTTGTTGTTCTTGAATCAGGACGATCAATTGGGCCGATTGCTGGCTTTGACACCATTCGGGAAAAGAAATATGGCAGAACTCATGTGGCCTTTCTCAGTCCCAGCAGTGCGCCAGACGGTACGGTAGAGGTGCAATGAGCACTGTGTTATACCCCGGCAGTTTTGATCCGTTTCATTTGGGTCATCTAGACGTCGTCGAGCAGGCAACTGCCTTGTTCGGAGATGTAGTGGTTGCTGTCATGCACAACCCCGACAAGCCATCAGGCGTGCTGTCAACTGATCAGCGTGTGTCGCTCATTGCGGCGTCGTGTTCTCACTTGCCGAACGTAACTGTGCGCAGTTTTCCTGGTCTCGCAGTTGATGCAGCACTGTCTGTCAATGCATTGTGCATCGTGAAGGGCCTTCGCACATCGGGCGATTTCGAAGTGGAACAACAGATGGCGCACACAAACTTCGCGGTCTCTGGTGTTCGTACGGTGTACGTGCCATGTCAACCACGTTTTGGTTTCGTGAGCAGTCGCTTTATTCGCGACATTGCGGCTCACGGTGGCGATGTGTCATCAATGGTTCCCAGCGCAGTATCTGATGCACTTGCATCTCTCTTTCCCTCACGGAGCAAATAATGAGTTTTGATGATTTCGATGACACAACTGATGATTCGTATCCACAACCGATGCCTGTGCAAGCACGCCTTGGTGAAAGCGAAGTAATTCTTCGTCGCACAATCGACATTGTCGCAACGGCGCCGAGCATGCCATTGTCTAGTTCTCCTCGTATTGACCGCGATGAAATTGTTGAACTACTTGAAGACGCATTGGTGCGGTTGCCAGACGAAATCCGTCAAGCACGGTGGATGTTGAAAGAACGCCAGGAATTCCTCGACAAAACCAAGCGCGAGGCTGATGAATTGCTGGGCGCTGCCCGCCAACAGGCTGAACGAATGGTGCAACGTACGGAAGTGGTGCGTGCCGCAGAAGCCCGTGCCCGTCAAGTCATTGATGCCGCAGAAGAAGAAACTCGTCGCCTAAAGAATGAGACAGAGGATTTCCTCGACCAACGTCTCGGAAGCTTTGAAATTCTTCTTGATCGATTGTCAAAAACTGTTGCTAATGGACGTAATCGTTTGTCGATCGGTTCAGAACCTCCACCGCCAGAATCTGAAGAACCAATTGAGCAACAAGAGGTTGCGGATTTCTTCAACCAAGACGATCTCTAGTCAGGCAACACCTTGGCTAAGCCACTGATTGTCAATGCAGTCGAACTGCTGCGTCGTCCCGGAACAACAAAGGACATTGACGTTGCTGTCGCTGTCCTTGATTTCGAATTTGATGACGCGCGCATCGTTGACACTCCTGTTGACATCTCTGTTCATCTTGAATCGTTGTCGACTGGTATCCATGTTTCCGGAACCGCACACGCCACATGGGCTGGTGTCTGTAGACGGTGCCTTGCACCACTCGTTGAACGCATGAGCGTTGACCTCGATGAGATGTATCAGAAGGGAACCTATGACCCCGATGCATATGAAATTGAGAACGACCAGATCAACCTTCTCCCTATGGTGAGAGAGGGCCTCTTGCTCGCCGTTCCATTGTCGCCCCTCTGTCGAGAGGACTGCCCGGGTTTTTGCCCCCAGTGCGGAGCCGACCTTTCTGAGACCCAGTGTGGATGTGTTTCATCGGCCTCTGACCCCCGCTGGTCAGCCCTCGAAAACCTCAAGGGCGTATTTCCTGACGACGCCCCGTAAGTTTTCGGCGTTGTCGGGCTATCATTACGAAGCCCCCAACAGGGCATTTGCCGCTAACAAGGGAGACCACGGTGGCCGTTCCCAAGAGAAAAATGTCGAAGTCGAAGACTCGTATGCGTCGCGCCTCAAACTGGCGCCTCGATGCACCTTCACGTAGTACCTGCCCACGTTGCAGTGCTGTCAAGCTGCCCCACACAGTGTGTGGTGCATGCGGATGGTACAAAGGCCGCGTGGCAATCGCTGTCGACTAACAGACCAGTTATTACACATGTTGCCAATCGCTGTTGACGCGATGGGTGGCGACAATGCTCCCTCGGCAATTCTTGCCGGAGCACTTGAAGCAGCCGCCCTCGGTATTCCACTTCTCCTCGTTGGTCCAGAAGGCCTCGAAGGAATAGGTGACCTTCCTCTGCTTGTTGCAAGTGAAGTCATCGAAATGGATGACGACCCTGCCCAATCAGTTCGTCGCAAACGCGATTCCACACTTGTTCGTGCTGCTGAAGCAGTGCGTGACGGAAAAGCAAGTGCCATGATCTCAGCGGGCAACACGGGCGCCACTATGGCAAGCGCATTGCTGCGAATGGGTCGTATCTCAGGTGTTGCTCGCCCTGCTATTGCAACTCCGGTGCCTGTTCCTGGTGGTCACCCCACTGTTCTTCTTGATGCTGGTGCAAATGCAGAAGTACAACCCGAATGGTTAGTGCAGTTTGCGCTCATGGGTTCTGTGTACTCAGAACGTCGCTTCGGAGTTGAAAATCCACGCGTTGGTTTGTTGTCGATTGGTGAAGAGCCTGGCAAAGGCGACACCTTGCGCAAAGAGACATACGAGTTACTCAAGGTTGCGCCCGGAATCAATTTCATCGGAAACGTTGAAGGCCGCGATCTCATGACTGGTGTTGTTGACGTTGTTGTCACTGACGGCTTCACAGGAAACGTGGTTCTTAAAACACTTGAAGGCAGTTTGCGCACAGTCGTGAAGGCGCTCTTCACTGCTTTCGGCCAGCCTGAATATGCAGATGCTGCAAACACGCTGATGCCTGCATTGTTGCCGTTGTACGAAACTCTCGATCCAGACTCGTATGGCGGAGCAATTTTGCTGGGTGTTGATGGTGTGTGCATCATCTCGCACGGGTCAAGCAGCGCACGCGCCATGGTGAATGGCATCAAATGCGCACAAGAAATGGTCGAGACCGGCATGGTCGAGGCGATCCGTGTTGCAATCTCAACTACTCTTGCTGAATAAGCACCCACTGAAGGAGACATTCGATGGCAACTATTGAACGCAACGAAATTCTCGCAACTGTTTGTCGCCAATTGGCAGAGATTCTCGAGATTTCAGCAGCTGATATTTCCGAAACACAGTCACTTGCAGACGACCTCGGAGCTGACTCCATCGCTCTTATCGAACTTGTTGATTCACTCGAGCAAGAATTCTCAGACATCATTCCGAATTTTCAATTTGATGATGATGATCTGTCAGGTCTTCGCACTGTTGCCGACGCGGTGAACTACATCGTGCTCGCACTTGGCAAATAATTAGCGCCAATGTCAGATTTGGAGATCTCAGCTCTTTCAGAGTGTGCGTCACGAATCGGATATGCGTTTCGTAATCCAGCGTTACTGCGCCAGGCTCTAATCCATCGTTCATGGCAAGCCGAAAATAGTGATCCGCTCACCAATGAACGTTTTGAATTTCTCGGCGATGCTGTCCTTGGTTGGGTCATTGCTGATGTGGCATTTCATCGCCTCAGTGACATGCCAGAAGGCAAACTGACAGATCTGCGACGCAGTGTGGTCAACATGCACGCACTGTCAGATATTGCTCGGCAATTAGGAATCGGGGAATTCCTTTTGCTCGGAAAAGGCGAAGATGCAGCAGGCGGGCGCGACAAGTCATCTATTCTCGCTGACGCTCTTGAAGCACTGATTGGCGCTGTGTATCTCGATGGCGGGGCGCCAGCTGCATATGAAATGGTGAAGCGATTGCTTGCAGATTCAGTGGAAGAAGCCATTCCTCATCTGGAAATGTTTGATGCTAAGACTCGCTTGCAAGAACTATGTGCTCGTTTGTCGATTGGAATTCCAACGTATGAAGTTGAGGGCGAAGGCCCAGATCACGAACGGGTGTTTACGGCGGTTCTGTATGTCGATGGTCGTGCGTACGGCTCCGGCAGCGGGCGCACAAAAAAAGCAGCAGAACAAATTGCCGCCGTAGGTGCTTACGACGCTCTCGTCGAACAGCACAATGCCTGAACTGCCAGAAGTAGAAACCGTTCGGCGGGGGATTGAAGCCAAAGTTGTTGGTCGGAAAATCGTGTCCGTTGAAGTTGGCCGTGAGCGGTCAGTGCGTCGAGTCGGTCGAGAAGCAGTGATTCATGGACTAACAGGCACGACAGTGACAAACGCTCGTCGCCGAGGAAAGTATCTCTTATGCGATCTTGACTCTGGTGAAGAGATGATGATTCATCTACGAATGAGTGGACGTGTCTTGGTGGAACCAGTTGGCACAAAGCGTCCGGCTCATACACATGTGGTGTTGTCTTTGTCTGAGCGTGATGGCGTCAGCGATGAAATGTGGTTTGTCGACCCGCGTACGTTTGGTGAAGTGGTGGTGTTCGACCCCGTTCATACCGCAGACGTATTGCCAGAACTCATCAGGCTCGGCGTTGATCCGATCTGTGAACATTTCGACAGCACGGTTCTTGCAGCTGGCCTCACAGGAAAACGCGGAGCAATAAAACCACTTCTGCTCAGCCAGCACGTGGTGGCAGGAATTGGCAATATTTACGCCGATGAGATTTTGCATCGTGCAGGACTTCGTTGGAATCGCACAGCAGATTCGCTGAGTGCCGCGCAGATTCGACGCCTTGCTCACCACATCTCGGAGGTTTTGACAGATGCAATAGCGGCAGGGGGTTCGACCCTGGATGATTCCCAATATGTGGATATTGAAGGCAGAACCGGATCATTTCAGGCAGAACATCGCGTGTATGGGCGAGATGGCAAGAGATGTGTCACCTGTGGAAAAGCCGACATTGTCCGAGTGGTGGCTGCTGGACGAGCGACGGCATATTGCCCTCGCTGTCAGAAATAGAGCGCCATTCCCTGAACACGGTGTCCGTCTATTACTGTTGTTATCGCCGTGTTCCTTAAATCTCTCACTCTCAAAGGCTTCAAGTCTTTCGCCGATTCCACCGTCCTTGAAATGGAACCAGGGGTGACCGTTGTGGTCGGTCCAAACGGGTCGGGTAAGTCGAACGTTGTAGATGCCATCGCATGGGTATTAGGTGCACAAGCTCCGAGTTCGGTGCGAAGTCAGAAAATGGAAGACGTCATCTTTTCTGGCACAAACAAGCGAGCAGCACTTGGTCGCGCTGAGGTAACCCTCACACTTGACAACTCTGCTGGTCTGTTGCCTCTTGATTTTTCTGAAATCAGTGTGTCGCGAACATTGTTCCGCAATGGCGACAGTGAATATTCCATCAACGGTGTTGAATGCCGATTACTTGATGTGCAAGAGCTCTTGTCTGATGCAGGTGTTGGTCGTCAACAGCACGTCATTATCAGTCAGGGCCAAATTGATGCAGTGTTGACCGCACGTGCCGAAGACCGTCGCGCCATCATCGAAGAAGCTGCCGGAATTCTGAAGTATCGCAAGCGCAAAGAAAAGGCAGAGCGTCGCCTAGAAGCAACAGAAGTCAACTTATTGCGTGTACAAGACCTCATTCGTGAAGTACGTCGCCAGTTGCGCCCGTTAGAGCGACAAGCAGAAGCAGCTCGCCGTCACGGTGAAATTGTCGGAGAGCTTCGCGCGTTGCGTTTGTTCTTGTCAGGTCGCGAAGTCGCGTCATTGCGTGCCCGTCTCACTGCACTCGCCGGAGAAAAACTTGCTGGCGACTCAGGTGAAAAGGAAATTCGCCAAAAACTTGCCGCATTAGATACCGAAGTATTGGCAGCTGAAGCAGATTTGTCCGCACGTGGTGAATCGGGTGTTAATGACGAATTGATGCGTGTCGAGCAGTTGCGTGAACGTGCTCGTGGATTAGCCGCAGTGATTGCAGAACGCCGACGTTCGATGGAACGCGATCAGGGCCAACTCATCGCAGATGATGTTGTGGCAGCACTTGAGGCCGATGCGGCACAGATGCGCGAAGAGTTAATCGATGTTGAGCGCAGTCTCGCTATTGCTATGCAAGAGAATGATTCTTTGCAAGAAGAAGAGGAAACCTTCGAGCGCGAGCGCACCGAACAAGGTCTCTTTCACATGGTGCAAAGCAATGAAGCTTCAAATGCGGCCGCTGAAGTTCGCGGAGAACTTCGCACATTGCGCAACACGGTGGAACAAGGTGCAGGAGAAGCCCAAAAGATGCAGGCTCGTACCGAGCAGTTAGTTGCACACGATGCAAATGTTGCAGCAGGCATTGATCGTTTGCAGTCTGAATTAGCTGACGCCGAAACCGAAGTGGGCTCATTGCGGGCTCAGTTGGTTGATGTCACTGAAACACGTGAACAAATTGAGTTGTTAGGTGATGAAGCTCAGGTTGCTCGCGCGACAGCGGAACGTCGCAGCGCACGTGCCGCTGCAAAACTAGAAGCCTTAGAAGAAGCTGTCGCTTCGTCGCGCGCACGCATCGGTGCAGAGCATCTCGCCAATGTTTCCGGTGTTGTCGGCGCACTTGTTGATCTTCTTGATGTTGATGCAGGCTGGGATGCGGCTGTCAAGGCATCACTTGGTGAAGCACTTGCCTCAATTGTTGTCTCTGACTCAGCTTCTGCTCGTCGCGCAATTGAAGCTTTGCAAGCGGTTGATCACAATGGTGCAGTTCTCGCACTCGGCATTAGTCAGAATTCTTCGAACTCATTGCCTTCTGGTGTTCAGTCAGTTCGCTCTCATGTTCGGGCTGCATCGGGTGCCCCCGCGGCCCTGGCAGCCTTGCTCGATTCGCTGTTGTCGCATATTGGTTGTGCAGACGACCTTGATGCTGCAATTGCAGTAGTAGAGAATTCTTCATCTGCCACAGTTGTCACTCGTCGTGGTGACCGTTTGTCTCCGTCTGGTTGGCGCCTTGGTGCAGCCGACGATCTTGGTTCTCAAGAAGTTATTGATCGCACTCGAGTTGAAGTGGAATCCGCAGTAGCTGATCTTGCTCGACTTGCGAGCGAAGTTGAATCGGCAAAGACTCGACTCGTTGCAGCTCGTCAACAAGGAACTCAACTTCAATCACAAATTGATCGCCAATTAGTAGTGGTTGAAAGCGCCTCTGACAAGTTGACAACCGCAATCAACGATCGCCGTGCCAATGCTGCCGAACAGCAGATCACACGTGATGCCGCAAATGAGACCCGCGCTCGCTTGACGCAGTATCAACAGCGCGTATTGGAACTTGAAAACATTCTTCCAGGCCTTGAAGAATCAGAAGCCGCAGAAGTTGCTGCTGCCAAAGCACAGACAGAAGAACGGGCCACTATTGATGCCAAGTCTGCACACCTTGTACTTCGCCGTAAGGATCTTGATGTTCGAGTAGCTGGCCTACGTGAGCGTGAACAATTCCTGCAGCAACGCGCGAGCGATACTGAGCGCCGTCTTGAAGTGGACTCTGCAGCTCGCCTCGAAGCGGGTGCTCGTCGTGAAAAAATTGAAGCAGCACTTGTTGCTGTTGGACGCCTTTCTGACCTAGTCGAACTGCATAAGGCAGCTACGGAATCACGCCTTGCTGAATTGCATGAGATGCGTCGTCGCCAAAGTGATGAGGTGCGCGCCGTTGCAACCCGTCTTGATAATGCACGCCGTGGACGCCACGAAGCAGAACAGCAACTCGAAGAGTTACGTGAACGAGTACGTCGCGTTGATGTTGAAGAAGCAGAAGCTCGTATGCGCTTAGAGGCCGCTGTCGAAATGATTCGTCGCGACCTAGAAGTGGAACCAGAAGTTGCTGAAGCTGCGCCGATGCCAGAAGCCATTGAAGGCGTCACTCATGCTGATCGTGCCCGAGTTCTTGAGCGCGATATTCGTCTCATGGGCCCCATCAACCCTCTTGCATTGCAAGAGTTCACCGAACTCCAAGAGCGCCATCAGTTCCTTGAAGAACAGCTCAATGACGTTCGTGCGTCACGCCGCGAACTCGCCCAGGTAATTGCAGCAGTTGATGTTGAAATTCAGTCTGTCTTTGCGGAAGCATTTGCTGATGTCAGCGTGAACTTCACGAACCTCTTTACGTTGTTGTTCCCTGGCGGTAAGGGCAAGTTGGTGCTGACAAATCCTGATGACATGTTGAACACAGGTATTGAAGTCGAAGCACAACCGCCCGGAAAAACATTCAAGAAGTTGTCGTTGCTTTCTGGTGGAGAGCGCTCGCTCACGGCACTTGCGTACCTGTTTGCCGTGTTCCGCAGCCGTCCGTCTCCGTTCTATGTAATGGACGAAGTTGAGGCAGCCCTCGACGACGTCAACCTTCACCGCTTCCTCGGCCTCGTCGCCGAGTTCCGTCGTGATGCTCAGCTCATCATTGTGAGTCACCAGAAGCGCACTATGGAAGCAGCCGACTGCCTCATGGGTGTTTCCATGCAGCCAGGTGGCTCATCAAAGGTCATCACTGAACGTTCCACTGACGCATTGACGCGCTAGGAATTCAGATGCTCGCCTCGGCTTCAGCAAACATTGCCATCGCGCTTGGTGCAAGTGGTGCAGGAATTGGAATTCTTGTTGTCCTTCGCAGTCGCAGTAAGCGCTCGCAGAGAGTTGTTAGTCCTGTAGTTGAAACAGCTGTTCAGAAAGCGCCTGTTGCGGTTCCTGAAGTTGATGAATCTCGTGAAGAAGTCACAACTCGCGTTGATACTGAAATCGTTGCTGCGCCAAGCGTGCGTGAAAAGGCGGGTCGTACTCGGTCATTGTTCGCTTCAGCTTTTCAGTCCATCCGTGGACGAGGCATCGATTCCGCTACCTGGGATGAGTTGGAAGAAACGTTGTTGCTCGCAGATATCGGTATCGGATTAGCAACGCGTCTGCTTGATCCGTTGCGAGCTGCTGTGAAAGATGGCTCGTTACGTTCACCAGACGAAGTAATTGCTGCTCTACGTGACGCCATGACAGCTCAGTTGGCAACCTCTGATCGTTCACTGCATCTCGATGCAGTTGGCTCTCCAAACGTCTGGCTATTCGTCGGCGTTAATGGTGTTGGTAAAACCACCACTATTGGAAAAATCGCAACGGCACAGACCGCACT
>CAIYTS010000007.1 GCA_903929185.1 uncultured Acidimicrobiaceae bacterium | reverse complement strand
TGAAGTCCAGTAGTGATTTCGGTGAATGCCGTTGCGGCCATTGTGTTACTCCCCCATTGATTCGAGTTCTTCGACGCTCATCATGACGCTGCGCGCTTTAGAACCTTCGCTTGGCCCTACTATGCCACGCTCTTCGAGTTCGTCCATCAGTCGGCCAGCACGTGCAAAGCCCACTTTCAGTTTGCGCTGCAAAAGCGAAGTAGAACCAAGACCAGAACGGACAACGATTTCAATTGCTGCCTTGATGAGTTCATCATCAACACCGCCACTGCCGCCACCAAAGAGGCCACCGGCACCACTGCCGCCCGACTCTTCACCTTCAATGCCTGAGACGTACACAACTTCAGGAGATTGGCGACGCCAATGCGCAACAATCTTGCGAACCTCATCTTCATCCACCCATGAACCCTGAATACGGTTTGGCACGTTGGTATTTCCGGGCATCAACAACATGTCGCCCTTACCTACCAGTTTTTCTGCACCTGGCTGATCAAGAATGACGCGGCTGTCTGTGAGGCTGCTCACTGCAAATGCCATACGAGCAGGAATGTTTGCCTTGATAACACCGGTGATGACGTTGACCGACGGACGCTGCGTGGCAACGATGAGGTGAATACCAACAGCACGTGCTTTTTGAGCAATACGTGTGATCGACTCTTCAACATCGCGTGCGGCAACCATCATGAGGTCGTTTAACTCGTCGACAACGACAACAATGAACGGCAAGCGTTCATACTTCTTCGCGTTCTCATCTGTGTTGTCGTTGACTTCACCCTTATCGAACGCTGCGTTGTAACCACCAATGTCGCGGAAGCCCACTTCAACCAAAAGGTCATAGCGGCGTTCCATTTCTTTCACTGCCCAACCCAAAGCATTAGCTGCCTTCTTCGGGTTCGTAACAGGAGCAGTCAGCAAATGCGGAAGGCGCGCGTACTGGCCCATTTCCACTTGCTTCGGGTCGATAAGAATCAGGCGCACTTCATCTGGCGTACTGCGCATCAATAACGATGTCAAAATTGAGTTGATACCACTTGATTTACCAGCGCCAGTTGCACCAGCAATAAGCATGTGGGGTGTTGCTGCAAGGTTCAAGAACACTGCACGACCAGCAATGTCTTTACCCACTGCTACATCAAGTGGATGTGTTGCTGCACGAGCTTCAGGTGACGAGATGAGGTCTCCGAGCGAAACTAGTTGGCGAACCTCGTTCGGTACTTCAACACCAACTGCAGATTTGCCTGGAATTGGCGCCAAGATTCGAACGTCAGTTGCAGCCATTGAATATGCAATGTCGCGGTTCAAGCTGGTGACCTTTGCAACTTTGACACCCGAACCAAGTTCAAGTTCAAAGCGCGTAACGGTTGGACCAACTGTCATTCCGACGAGACGAGTTTCAACACCGTGCGATGCGAGCGACTCTTCCAACAGACGGCCACGTTCGGCAACACGTGCCTTATTAACTTCTTGCACTTCTGTAAGTCCGAGCAAATCAGTAGGTGGCAACACCCACACACCTGGCACAGCGGGTGCTCCAACGGCTGATTCTTCCGATGAACCAGCGGCGCGTTTTGTGCTTGGTTTGCCAACAAATTCAGGAGTGACTGGCTCAACCCGGCCTGGTTCTGGACGACGTTTCGCTCGTTCTTTCTTCTGAACAAGATCGGGGTCGGAATCGGCGTCGTAAATAGTTTTGGGTTGTTCACGCACTGCTGGAGCTGGTGCAAAGTCGGAATCATCATTACTGAATTCGTCGTAGGGCTTTGATGAAGCATCACGCGACGAAACACCACGAGCCATGGTGGCTGCTGAACCTGACTGCTTCGCGGTCCACGTGCGAATAGCAACAATCAATTCAGGAATCGTTGTGTCGGTAATCAACATTGTTCCGCCAACAGCAATTGCAAAGAGAACAACTAACGCACCAGCCCAGCTAATGGTGGACCGCAACGGCTCGGCCATGATTGCACCGAACCATCCGCCAGCTTGTGACATGGCATCAACACTGGCGACAATTTTGTCTGCGCCATTGATGAGATGCAGGAAACCAAGAATTGCTAACACCACGATGGTCCACCCCATGGTGAGACGGAGACGATGTTGAATACTGCGACGGCGAACCATGGCAACTCCGATGCCAGTGACAACCATCGGCAATGCGAAACGACCAAGTCCGAGCAACCAACCAAAGGTGGTGTCGATGGCACGACCAAGCGGCCCCGCCATATGGAGATACATCGATAACACAAGAACTATGCCGAGACTGATGCAGCCAACACCCCAGAATTCCACTTCGCGGCCACGCACCACTTC
>CAIYTS010000006.1 GCA_903929185.1 uncultured Acidimicrobiaceae bacterium | reverse complement strand
GTGATGCCTAGTGTCGTAGCCAACTCTGTCGCAGTACCGCCGAAGCATGCCGTGATGGTTTCTTTCGGAATAAACACCTCAAGAGAACCGGTATTCAATGTCGTTCCATTTTCTTTGAAGTGAGGACCCACCATCTTTGCGGTCAATGTCGTGGTCTCTGATGATGGCCGACTTCCTCCGCCATCATTTCCGGAATAACTCGACGAAGCCAACGGACACGGACCAGACAAACTAATGTCGTACAAGTTGGCCGATGCACTGACTGTCGCTCCGGCCAACTTTGAGTAACTACTAGCACGCGCAGACGTATCAAACCGAACATTTCCGGTCACCATTGCTGCCTTGTCAACACCTGCCAGTGCAATACATGCTGCATCAGTGAACTCCTTACCTCCACAATTCAGAGCAGCGTTAGCTGGCAACGAGTAATTGACTTTGGTTAACGCAACTGGCTTGACCGAAACGACAACATTTGTTCCCACAGAATATGACTGAATGCGCCCATAAAAATCGGCAACTGTCGGTGAATCGCCGGCCGTCGGCGCAAAAGTCACTTCAAATGTCTTTTCGAGATTTGTTGCAAGTAGGTCTTCCTTGAGAACTCCACCGTCATACAAACCGACCTGCACTGTGTAGTAACTATTACTTGTCACTCGACACACTGTGAGCGCATATGCACTACCCGATGCGTTCACTACAACAGCCGCCCCGTCAACTTTCAACGTTGCTGTGACCACTGTGCCGGAGTTACAGGTTCCCACCGGAGAGTCTGCAAGTGCAGGGGCTACTGCAACAAACCCAGCAAGAGAAAATGTCGCAAGTGCGACTAGGAAACGATGACGTAATCTGCTCATGATCGAGCTCCTTAGTGGACGAAGTTTTTGTCCGTACTTCTGACAGTAACAGCAGAATTCTCACTAGTCCACTGTCCGCGCACTGAGTCATTCACTCAATGATGGCGATACATTTAGATGTATTAGCGAGATAAAGATTCTTCTGTTTTATAAGTTCACTCCGTTAGTGGACCCTAATGCGATACGTCTGTGGCAACGCACTCTTTGCGAAAGTCTGGGACTCAAAGGTCGCATCATCATTTCAAAAGACGGCATCAACGGAACTGTTGGCGGCGATCTAGAAGCAATAAAGAGTTACCGTCGTATCACGCGTGAATATCCCGGTTTTCACAACATCGACTGGAAGTGGTCGGACGGCATTGGCGAAGACTTCCCTCGCCTTGCAGTGCGCGTTCGAAAAGAGATCGTCACGTTCGGTGTACCTGACGAACTAGTCGTTGACGAATCGGGCGTTGTGGGCGGCGGCATACATCTGAAGCCTCACGAAGTTCATGCGCTAGTCGAACAACATGGGGGCGATGTCGCATTCTTTGACGGACGTAACGCATTCGAAGCTCGCATCGGAAAATTTCGGGATGCCATTGTTCCTGATACGCGCACCACTCCGGACTTCGTACGTGAACTCGAGAGTGGCAAGTACGACCATTTAAAGAACAAACCCGTGATCACGTATTGCACCGGTGGCATCCGCTGCGAAGTTCTTTCATTGCTGATGAAGAATCGTGGTTTCAATGAGGTGTACCAGATGGATGGCGGCGTCGTTCGTTATGGAGAAACCTACAAAGACGATGGCCTATGGGAAGGCTCTCTCTATGTCTTTGATCGACGTCTCAAAGTTGATTTCAGCAAAGACGCCAAGGTGCTGGGTATCTGCCAGACCTGTGGAGGACCATCGAATCAGTTCTATAACTGCGATATTCCCACCTGTCGAGTGAGAATCATCTTTTGCCAAGACTGCGTGGACGCCTCCGAAGGCATCTTGTGCCCCGACTGCCGCAAATCGGCCAACTAAACCGCCTGGGGAATTTGGTCTGTTAGACAAACCTGACAACCGATCTGAACTTCTGTACACTTTGTCCACTTCCGCTTTAACGTCTGGACTTTTATGAAACTTCGTGCTTCTCTGCTTTCAATTGCACTCATTGCTCTCTCTGCTTGCGGCGGATCGTCAGATTCTTCTTCCCGCAATCGAAATGGCCTCTTAGACACCACATCGGTTCCGGGTGCGGGCTCAAGCACAGTTCCGGGTGCGGGCTCAAGCACAGTTCCGGGTGCGGGCTCAAGCACAGTTCCGGGTGCGTCGACACTTCCACCCATGCCCAGTGTGCCGACCACAATCGCAAACGCAACAACACTGCCAACCGCTGCGGCCACCACAATCGCAATTGCAACAACGCTTCCTATCGTTGCGCCCACCACAATCGCAAAGCCAGTCGCCACCTCGACGACCTTGCCAACACTCATTCCAGTCCTCACTTCAACAAGTACAACCGTGGCACCAGCGACCACAGTTCCTTCAGTGGTCTCACAAGCAATTGCCAAGTCCTTCAAGGATGCCTTTAGTAAGGGAGGATGTGGGACCGGAGGAATGTGCGCCATCTCCAGAGATCCCAAAGACAAAGGCCCCAAGGGAGGGGCAATTATCGGCGTCAGCGAAGCTGGTTTTGCAACGAGTAACCCCGCTGTAGCGAACCATTTTCTAGAAATGGGAATTCCTAAGAAAATTACTTCATGTAACGGTCTAGCTCCGTCAACGAACAGAATTCTCACAAGTAAGACTTCCACCAGCATCGATCGCACCAAGGAACTCATCACTTCACAGTGCATCAGATCGATTGACTTTACTGACGATTGGTACATTCCCGGAGATGAAGAGATGAGTTACGTAACCGATTATCTCCAAGACTGTTCACCTTCT
>CAIYTS010000005.1 GCA_903929185.1 uncultured Acidimicrobiaceae bacterium | reverse complement strand
TCAACTAATTCAGCAGGGATACGCTGCCGTTCTTCTTGCCCAAAATTGCCTTCGATGACTTGAGAAGAACGAACATATGAATCGACATTCTTAAACACATCGGAGAACAAGTTGTCGAACGTGCGGTTCAAAGTGTCAGAAAATACTGAAGTACCCGCTAAGAACGAGGTGCCGAGAATAACGGCAAGCGATGTGAGAATCAGGCGGGCTTTTCTACCCAAGATTCCCTTGATAGCAATACGAAACATGTCTTAGTTTCCGAGGCTCTTCATGAGGTCAAGAACGCGAGCTGCTGTGGGCTCAGTCATTTCGTTGACAACACGACCATCGGCCAAAAAGATGATGCGGTCTGCGTATGCGGCGGCAACGGGATCATGTGTGACCATCACGATTGTCTGGCCGAGTTCATCAACTGCCTTACGCATGAACGTCAGGATTTCAGCACCAGTAATGGAGTCAAGGTTTCCTGTTGGTTCGTCAGCAAAAATAATGCGCGGTTGAGAAGCAAGAGCACGAGCAACCGCCACGCGCTGTTGTTGTCCACCAGATAACTCACTGGGGCGATGCGTCAAACGATCTTGCAAGTGAACTGTGTTAATAACTTTTTGAATCCATGCTTCATCACCTTTGACGTTGCCCAGCATTAGCGGAAGGCGAATGTTTTCATTCGCAGTCAATGTAGGAACAAGGTTGAATGATTGAAAGACAAAACCGATTTTCTCACGTCGTAGTTCAGTAAGTTCTTTGTCTTTCATGGTGGACAAATCAATTCCATCAATGATTGCTGAGCCAGACGACAGTTCGTCGAGGCCGGCAATGCAATGCATCAATGTTGATTTACCAGAACCGCTAGGGCCCATGATTGCAGTGAATTGTCCTTCGTAGAAGTCAACTGAAACATCACGAAGTGCGTAGACGGCATCGTCGCCGGAGCCGTACACCTTCGTTGCAGAAGTAGTGGAAGCAGCGATTGTCGTTGTCTGAGGGGTCATATCCCCAATGATATAAGCCGTTGCTTACTTAGGTTGTGCAAGAACGCGAAGATATGGCTTCACAGTCTTCCAACCCTGTGGGAACAGAGTTTTTGCTTCTTCATCAGAAACTGCAGCACCAATGATGACGTCATTGCCGTTGATCCAGTTTGCAGGGGTTGCCACTTTGAATTTTGCTGTGAGTTGCAATGAGTCAATGACGCGAAGAATTTCATCGAAGTTACGACCAGTAGATGCTGGGTAGGTGAGTGACAACTTGATTTTCTTGTCTGGTCCAATAATGAACACTGAGCGAACGGTCATGGTGTCGCTTGCGTTTGGATGAATCATTTCGTACAAGTCAGAGACTTTTTTGTCTCCGTCACCGATCATTGGGAAGTTCACTGGTGTGCCCTGTGTCTCAGCAATGTCTGCTTCCCACTTCACGTGGCTGTCAACTGGGTCAACGGAAAGCCCGATGACTTTTACATTGCGCTTGTCGAAATCTGGCTTGATGCGAGCGACATATCCGAGCTCTGTTGTGCAGACCGGTGTGAAGTCCTTTGGATGACTGAAAAGAACGCCCCATGAATCGCCCAACCACTCATGGAAGTTGATGGTGCCCTGTGTGGTGTCTGCTGTGAAATCGGGTGCGATGTCGCCTAAACGTACGCTCATGTTGTTCTCCTCGAAGTAGGTGTCTACGGTCAGGATACGGGCGAATTTCCAAAACCCGACAACTTTGGTCGGGATTACTATTGACGAGGGAGAAGTCCCTTTTCGGCTGCCTCAAGGGCCACCATGTGGGAGGAAAGGTCAATCACCGCAGAGATCTGGTCTTCGAGGCTTGTTCCGGGCGGAATCTTGTTCGGAAGCGGTCCATCGATGACCAATGTGGCAAGGCCGTGGGAGAGAGACCACAACATGGCGGCAAACGTAAACGCATCTTTCGGGTCGATTGATGGGCCCGTGATGCGCTCCACCATCAGACGTAATTCGTCGAATGCTGAATCCGCTGCAACAGCTGTTAGATCATGGGTCGTGACGCCGCAAATATCATTACGAAACATCACACGAAAATGTCCGGTGTGCTTGCGAGCAAAGTTTAAATAGGCAATAAAACCAGCCTTTGCAGCGGGCATTTCAGTTTCGTCTACGTTACGAAACGCTTGGGCCAAACTACTGAATCCTTCTTCAGAAATCACTGCGAAAATTCCACTGCGATCTCCGAAATAGTGATAAGGCGCTTGGTGACTTACCCCAGCTCGTCGTGCGACTTCTCGCATAGATAGCGATTCGGCACCCTCAGATTCGATGATTGCGATGGCGGCATCGAGAACGAGTCGGCGAACATCGCCGTGTTGCTCGGAAGGGGCGGGAACCATGGCCTCACCGTACAACTTGACAGTGTCAAGTACAACGACTAGACAGTGTCAAGTATGAATACAACGACGCCGACATCTATTGCCTACGAGCGCCGCTGGTGGGTGCTCGCCGTTCTTGCCATCAGCGTGTTCCTGGTGGTGGTCGACAACCTCATTGTGAATGTGGCACTGCCCACATTGCAAAGCGAATTACATGCTTCGACAACGTCGTTGCAATGGATTGTTGATTCCTATGCATTGGTGTTTGCAGGTCTATTACTCGCCGGCGGTGGTCTTGGTGATCGCTTCGGACGCAAAGGTGCATTACAACTTGGTCTTGTGTTGTTTGCGGCGTGCAGCACGTTTGCAGCTTTCGCAACGACAAGCAATCAACTTATTTTTTGGCGCGGAGCAATGGGCATCGGTGCTGCTCTCGTATTCCCCGCAACTCTTGCGCTCATCACCAACATATTTATTGATCCAATCGAACGTGCGAAAGCGATTGGTCTGTGGTCAGCAGTGTCAGGTATGGCCGTTGCGTTTGGACCCATTGTTGGTGGCGCATTGCTCAAGCACTACTGGTGGGGATCTGTTTTCTTGGTCAACATTCCTATCGTTGCCATCGCATTAGTTGCTGGTGCGTTTCTGGTTCCGAAATCACGCGATGAAAATCCACATCGAATTGACATCCCTGGATTCTTGTTGTCGATCATTGCAGTCGGATCACTTGTCTACACCGTGATTGAGTCGCCCAATTGGGGTTGGGGTTCATTCCACTCCAATGCAGGTTTTGCAATAGCAGTAGTTGCGTTTGCTGCCTTTATTTCAGCTGAATTACGTAATAAAGAGCCTCTTCTTGACGTTCGCGTATTTGCCAACCCTCGCCTCAGTGCTGCAGCAGGAAGCATTTTTGTTGCGTTCTTTTGTCTTTTCGGTTTTACATTTTTAGTGACTCAGTATTTCCAATTCGTCTTGGGGTATGACACGTTGAGTTCAGGCGTTCACACAATTCCATTCGCAGTTGGCGCTGGTGTTACAGCGCCATTTGCTGCGCGAGCTGCCTTACGTTTTGGTACAAAGCGCGTTGTGGCAATGGGGCTACTCAATATGGCTATCGGGCTCGCAATTGCAAGTCGAATGGATCAGCATTCTTCATATTGGGGCCATGTCATTATCGGAATGGTTTTCATGGCTAATGGCCTTTCATTGGTTACTTCACCGAGTACCGATGCAATTATGGGAACACTGAATCGCGACAAGGCTGGCGTTGGCTCAGCCATCAATGATGTTGGTCGTGAAGTTGGCGGAACATTGGGTGTTGCAATAGTTGGTTCAGTGTTTGTCAGTTTGTACACACCGAAGCTTGCGAGCAGTTTTGCTGGTATTCCGGGCCTTGTTCAAAATCTTCCTGCTGGTGTCTATGAAATCGCCCAGAAGTCTGTTGGTGCTGCGTATCAAGTGGCAAGCAAGTCTCCGGATGCAATTCAAGGTCGCGTACATGAAGCAGTCAGTAACTCCTTCATTCACGGGTTTACCACTGCCTGTGTTGTTGCCTCAGGGGTTGCACTTGTCGGGTCAGTGGTAGCCCTCATTTTGTTGCCATCATCTCCCGAAACTGAGAAGGATTAGCCAATTCTTTACTAACCCCGAACTTCTTCACAGAGGGGCACAAGTACGATAAATGGCATGTCTGGCGCCCCGATTTCCACTGTTGTTATGGCAGGCGCGCCCGCACGTGATGCAATTCTTTCCAGCCTTTCTGAGCGAATTACACAGGCCGGTTCACCGCACATTGCGCTTGCAACAGTTTTGGTGGGCAACGATGCCCCCAGCCGCAAATACGTAGCCAGCAAACATTCGACGGCACAGTCAATCGGCATCGAATCGGTGCAAGTGGAATTATCTGCCACCGCCACACAATCTGAACTCGAAGCTGAAGTATCACGCTTGGTTTCTGACCCGCGAGTGCATGGCATCTTGGTGCAATTACCTCTGCCTTCACATCTGGATACAGAAGCGATCTTGCGCTTGATACCAGCCGATAAAGATGTCGATGGACTCACCGAAGCCTCGCTCGGCCGACTCGTACGTGATGTGCCGGGACATATCGGGTGCACACCGCTTGGTGTTTTACGTTTATTGCAGCATTACGGAATCACAACTAGCGGAAAGCATGCAGTGGTGATTGGACGTTCCACTCTTGTAGGTCTTCCGTTGTCAGTATTGCTTGCACGCAAGGGGATTGATGCCACCGTCACGCTCGCACATTCGCGTACAGAGAATCTTGAAGCTATTTGTAAAACAGCAGACATCATTATTTCTGCAACCGGAATAGCTCGTTCAATTACGTCGGCACATGTTTTGCCTGGTGC
>CAIYTS010000004.1 GCA_903929185.1 uncultured Acidimicrobiaceae bacterium | reverse complement strand
GATCTTTAGCTGGCATAGCCTCTCAGCCTACAAGTGACGGTCGAACACTCCGAGGCTTCGTAGACGTCGTTCGAGATGCGATTCCATTGCTTCCATCGCCAACTGACTCACTTCATGCACAGCCGGAGACTCGGGAAGCACAAGAGCTTCATTCATTCGACCACCCAGAACCATTCGCAGAATCTCAAGCGCCTGGGGTGAGATGGGTACGCCAGATCGGCACGCAGCGCAATGCCCACCGCCTTCAAGAACATCAAAAGAAACAATGTTCCCCGTCTCGCCGCAGCGAACACAAGAGTCAATCTGTGGTCCATTGCCCTCAATCGACAAGAGCCGCCAGTAAAAGGCTCCCAACATCAGTGGCGAGTGTCTTTCATTGAGAGCGTGAAGTGCCCGCGACAGAACTTCGAACAAGTGTGGAACCGGCTCACGATCAGGGGTCAATTTATTGATGGCTTCCAACATCGACAGCCCTTGGTTCAGACGGTCAAAGTCAGTGCGCAACGCAGAGTGTGTGTGCACCAAGCGAACTTCGGCGACGGTGTCCAAATCCTTTCCAGAGCGCAGGGAGACATCGACATGACTCATCGGTTCCAGTCGCGCACCGATAGATGATTTGGTTTTGCGCACACCTTTTGCGACGGCTCGAATTTTTCCGTGCTCTTGCGTGAGCAGCACAACCACTCGATCAGCTTCGCCGAATTTGTACGAACCCAGAACGACAGCGTTATCGCGATATGTGCTCACGAATCGAGTCCACCAAAACGCCTATGCCGTCTGTTGAAATCGTCAATGGCAAGTTCTAAATGATTTGCAGTGAATGAAGACCAATCGAGGTCAATAAACACAATCTCGCAATAGGCCAATTCCCACACCATCGATTCCGGCATGCGGTCAGGTGGACCGAGAATTACTGCCAAATCAGCATCTTGCGTCGCAGGAGCCAAGATCGCTTTCGTCAACGCTTCCTCAGTAACCGAATCAGGGTCGATTCCGTGTTCACGCATTGATTCAACAACCGACGCAAATCTGCGATGCCCATCTGACGACGGATCAATGATGATGGTTTGCTTTGCAGTGCGATGCCAGACATAGCGTTCGCTAAATCCAACGTATTCACGAACCACTTTTCCAGTACCCAGCAACTGTGTCGAAAACTTCACGGCGTCTTCCGATGACAGTTCGGGTCCGTGGTGAGGCAACAACGTGACCCAATGCGCTCCACTGCTCTTCACGCCAGCTGCCAGCGCATCGATACGTTGCGTCCAATCAGCAGAGGACATCTCTGCCCATTGAGCCGGGGTTCCACCCGAGACAACCACATGATCAAGTCCGGGAAACGTTGGCAAAGCACTGTGAGGCACGTTCTAGTCTCCCACGCACCCCCTCTCAACCTGTTGCACGACATGGTGACGCATGGAGAAACTAGGGTGCAGATGCCATGAATGTCTCTGCCGCACCCCTGCCCATCCATGTGGCATGCATTATGGATGGCAACGGCCGTTGGGCAAGTCGCAAAGGTCTTCCCCGTACAGATGGACACACAGCCGGCGAAGAGGCCCTTGCCGGAGTCGTTCGTGCAAGTGCCCGTCGTTCTGTTGGCTGGCTCACGGTGTTCGGGTTCTCCACGGAAAATTGGGTCCGCCCCCGCACAGAAGTCCGCCACATTTTGTCCTTGCATCGCAAGTTATTTGGTCGCATCAATGAGATGAATGACAACAATGCGCGAACTCGTTGGATCGGCCGCCCCTTCGCCGAACCAGGTGCGCGAACCCCCGTGTATGTGCAAAAAGCCATTCGCAAAGCAATCGCTGATACGCAAGGCAATACAGGTCTTGTCGTCACGGTGGCGTTTGATTACGGCAGTCGTGCCGAATTGGTGCGCGCCACAAAACGCGCAATGTCAGCAGGCACCGTCACAGCAGAAAGCATCACGCAGAATTTGTACGACCCTTCAATGCCCGCTGTCGATCTTCTGGTTCGTACATCTGGCGAGTCGCGCATCTCGAACTTCATGTTGTGGCAAATCACCGGATGCAAGGTGTTCTTTACGGAACGTACGTGGCCAGATTTTGACGCTGCCGAGCTAGATCTTGCTCTTGCGGCATACGCCACCGGCGTGCCTTCATGAGTCGCTCACTTGCTGGTGCAGCAGCCATTGAAGCGCTACGCACCGTCACTTCGTCATTTGAAGGCGCTGAAGAACGCCAAGGACAAATTGATATGGCGCATTCGATCGCCGAAACTCTTGCCGCAGGCCGATCCATCATCGTGCAAGCCGGAACCGGTACGGGTAAATCTCTTGGGTATCTCGTCCCTGCACTTCTCAATGGCAAAAAGACTGTCGTAGCAACTGCAACAAAAGCGTTGCAAGATCAATTAAATCGAAACGACCTTCCGTTACTTTCCAAACATCTCGGCATTGATTTCTCGTGGGCAGTTATTAAGGGACGCAACAACTATGTCTGTCGCCAACGCATTGCCGAGCTCAGCGAAACAGCTGGGCAAATCGAATTCGAAGAAGTGTCAGGCCCAACGAAGCGCGAGATCGAGGCCATTGTCAAGTGGGCCTCCACATCTCGTACCGGCGATTTCGAGGAACTTCCTCGAGTCCCCAGTGAACGAGCTCGTATCGCTGTCTCAGTAAGCAGTGACGAATGTCCAGGCAAACAAAAATGCCCCGTGGGCAATGACTGTTTTGCTGAAAAAGCACGCGATGCCGCAGCGGCCGCTGATGTCATCGTTGTCAACCTTCATATCTACGGATTACACATTGCTAGTGGGGGTTCGCTGTTACCCGAACATGAAGTAGTGATCTTTGACGAAGCTCATCAACTCGAGTCCGTGATGAGCGACACAGTAGGTGTTCAGCTTGGTTCAGGCCGATTCACTTCACTTGCTTCAGCAGTTCGCAAAGTAATTGCAGACCCCACGGTCACCAGCGCACTCGAATCTCAAGGTGTTCGACTCACTCAAGCCCTGACTCCTATGTCTGGCCTACGACTTTCGAACCCGATGCCAACGTCTGTTACTGAACCTCTTGCATTAGCAAGAATTGAAATCAACGCAATTCTTGGTGCGCTTCGAGGAATCACCACAGACAATGAGTCGACACAACAGAAGAATTACAGAGCACAAACTCAAGCAACACGATTGGCAGAAGCTCTTGATCTCGCGTTGGGCACAATTCAGGGTTATGTGGCTTACGTCGAGGGATCCCCTGATCGCCCACAACTACGTATTAGTCCTCTTCACGTCGGCGAAGTGATGTCTGGTTCAGTGTGGGGAAATGTTGCAGCGGTGCTCACCAGCGCAACCATTCCCGCTTCGCTTCCTGAACGTGTTGGTCTTCCTCTTGAGGGCACCGAGATACTTTCTGTCGAGAGCCCGTTTGACTACGAACGCAATTCGCGTTTGTACTGCTCTCCAACTTTTCCTGATCGCAATGCTCCGAATTTCACAGAATTCGTTCACGACGAACTTGAAGCACTTATCACTGCTGCCGGCGGACGAACATTGGCCCTCTTCACCAGCAACAAGGCCCTGCATGCAGCTACTGCCGCAATGCGCGAACGTCTCAGCGTTCCAATTCTGAGCCCAGCCGATTACCCGCGCCAAAAATTGATTGACATGTTCATGGCAGATGAAAGTTCCTGCATCTTTGCCTCGCAAGCATTTTTCCAAGGCATCGATCTGCCAGGAAGAACACTGTCACTCGTCGTTCTCGACAAATTGCCGTTCCCGCGTCCCGATGATCCCCTCCTTGAAGCACGGCGAGAGGCTGTTGGTCGTGACACCGCATTCGGCCAGATCGACTTACCCATCGCTGCCACATCACTTGCTCAAGCAGCTGGCCGACTCATCCGCACCGCCGACGACAAGGGAGTCGTAGCTGTTCTTGATCGTCGTCTGGCAACCGCCGGATATTGGCGAACCCTCATTGCAGCATTGCCCCCGATGGCTCGCACACGTGATCGCACCGAAGTTGAGCAGTTCCTGCGCGACATCACCACCGCGCAATAGACGAAGCTAGTAGCCGAATCTTTCGAGACGATCAGCTTGTTGTTGCCAATCTTTGTCCACTACAACATGAAGTTCGATGAAAGCGCCTTCCGGCATCTGGGCACGAACTGCGATTCCTACTTGTTTCAGTAGTTCCCCACCCTTGCCGATAACCATGCCTTTTTGGCTTTCACGCTCTACGTAGATTTCACAACGCACTCGCGGCCATTCCCACTCAGTAACTTTCGTAGCTACTGAATATGGCAACTCATCTTTAAGAACGGCTAGTAATTGTTCACGAACTAATTCTGCAATCCATTGTGCATCTTCTGTATCAGTCACCATGTCTTCGGGGTAATAAGCAGGACCCTCTGGCATCAGTGCCTTAAGTGCGGCTAGTAATTCAGGAACACCTTCGCCAGTTCGTGCAGACACGGGGAAATATTCAGCAGCTCCGAGTGAGGACACTGCGTGTAGTTGAGCAATCACTTGTTCTCTTGTTGCCTTGTCGGTCTTGTTGACAACGACAAACGCTTTCGAAATATCAATGTGGTCTGCGACCCATTGATCACCGCGACCAAATGGTTTCGTAGCGTCTACAAGCAAACACACGACATCCACGTCCTTGGCACTTTCGAGTGCTGTGGCATTTACCTTCTCACCGAGCAATGTGACGGGCTTGTGTAATCCGGGGGTGTCAACGAATACAACTTGGCAGTCAACGCCATGATGGACTCCACGAATTCGAGTGCGTGTTGTTTGCGGCTTGTTCGAAACGATCGAGATCTTGACCCCGCAAATTGCATTGACGAGCGTCGACTTGCCAACGTTGGGTCGACCAACAAAGGTTACAAATCCGCTGCGCACTCTTACAGAGTAGTAACAAAAGAGACCGACTGTGCAAAAAAGAAATTTGAGCACTCAGGTGAGTGTCCAAGAATTCTGACAGTCACCGATTCTGTTCTCGTGTCCTGTCACACTATGACTATGTTCTCTCGCGCCTTTTCACAGCTTGATCCTCGCAAGTGGATCGACAGAATGCATCCACAGACTCTCGGTATCGCAACCTGGCTTCTCTACCTTGACGGCGTCTTTGCAACGCTCGGATTTCTCGATAAGACAAACGAGTTCGGTTCTCTACGAGTCATAGGGCCAATAACGGGAATCTTCGGACTGGCGGCATGCGTCTGCTTCATCGGCGGTGGTTTCCTTATGGCTAACGGAAAACTTCTTGGCTGGTACCTCGGCATAGCTGCATCCTTCAGCCCATTGCTGGCCCGATTCATAATTTCAATCCACCAGCAGAACCTCGGCTACACAATTTCACTCGTCAACCGCATCACGGGCGGCGACACAGTGGGATTCATGTTCGAAGCCGCACTTGTTGTACTACTGCTTCACCCGATGAGCCGCTCGTACGCACGTACGTGGCTCCGTTAAGCCCAACGCTCTCAGTGTGTGCCACACTTTGACTATGGCACCACGACATATTGAATCCATCGACGCCCTCAAGGGACTTATCGGCGAACACCTCGGCTATTCCGAATACATGACCATCTCGCAAGAGCGCGTCAACCAGTTTGCTGAAGCAACTGGTGATTACCAGTGGATCCATATTGATGTCGAAAAGGCAAAGGCCGGCCCTTTCGGTGGCCCCATTGCTCACGGCTACCTCACTTTGTCGCTTGGACCCGTCTTTCTTCCTCAGGTCTTCTCCGTCGGCGGAATCTCAATGGGAGTCAACTACGGAGCAAACAAGGTTCGCTTCGTATCTCCAGTTCCAGTGGGTGCAGAATTGCGCGCCGGCATCAAGGTGCTTGCTGTCGATGACACGCCTGGCGGTGCTCGAGTAACCCTCGAGACCACATTTGAATGCAAGGGCGCTGCTAAGCCCTCATGCATCGCAGAAGTTATCTTTCAATACTTCTTCTAATGAAAGGACTTCTCAACGGAAGTTGGGAATCACCTTTTTGGCAAAAAGCTCTAACGTCTCTGTTGACGGATAGTCAGAGCACCAAGGAATAAAGCCTGTGCACCCTGCATCGAGATAACGCTGAATCTTTTCACTGACCTGGTCAGGAGTTCCCACAAGCGCCTCATTGCGCCATTCGGCTGCATCTTTGCCCCACACATTCAAGCTGCCTGCCTGAATGATCTCTTCTTCAGTCTCACGGATAAATACTTCGCTTGAGATTGTCTTACGAATTGAATCTTCATCTCGACCAACAACGGCGCAGTGTTTCTGCAAGATTGCGCGCTTTTTGATGAACTCATCAACCGAACTGCCAAAGTTGGCCACATCAGCGTGTTCTGCCACTACTCGTAATGTGAGTTGTTCACCACCACCGCCGATCCAGATCGGAGGGGTTGGAAGTTGCAATGGTTTCGGATCACAGTTGGCTCGCAACATTTTGTAGTACTTGCCGTCGTAAGTGGTTTCTTCCTGTGTCCACATTGATTTCACAATTTCCACGGTCTCACGCAACATCCCAATGCGGTCAGAAGGTTTAGCGAATTCATAGCCGTAGCCCTTGTATTCGCTCTCATACCAACCAGCACCGATACCCCAGTCAAGGCGTCCACCAGAGATCACATCAACTGTCGAAGTTATTTTGGCCAGAAGACCTGGATTGCGGTAGCTATTGCATCCCACCATTTGTCCGAGACGAATGCGTGATGTCAATTGGCTGATCGCTGCGATTGTTGTCCAGCATTCAAAGACCGCTTCTTGAGCTGGCTTCGGCACGTTATGGAAATGGTCGTATACCCAAATTGAGTCGTAACCAAGATTCTCAGCAAGAACCGCAATGTCGACAGCTGTCTTCCATTGTTCGGCAGCACCCGAGATTCCTGCAAGTTCCATCTTCCATCCCTGCGGAATGAAGACTCCAAAAATAAGTGAGTGGGATTCGTTCGACATAGTCCCTCCTTGTGTCACGAGGTTATCGTTCATCAATGTCGCAATTCCCACCAGCCCTTCTCGGTATCGCAGAAATTCACGAAGCCATCGCCGCCACTCGGCCAAATGATGAATGTCTTATCTTTCGCGACAAGCGCCTTACGTGGTCAGACGTCACCACGCGTACGCGACAACTGGCTAACTACTTTGCATCGCAAGGTCTTGGATGCCATACCGAGCGCGAAAAATTGAATGGTTGGGAATCAGGTCAAGACCACGTCGCTATTTACCTGCACAACGGCAATGAGTACATGGAGACCATGCTCGGAGCTTTCAAGGCTCGTGTAGCGCCGTTCAATGTGAACTACCGATATGTCGCTGAAGAGTTGCAGTACTTGCTGCACGACTCAAACGCAGCTGCATGTGTCATTCATTCTCGATTTGCGCCCCTGCTCGCTGAAGTACGCACAGGACTACCAAATCTTCGTGTCATCTTGCAGGTGCCCGATGCCTCAGATAACCCCCTGATGGAAGGAGCCGTCTGGTACGAAGACGCACTCAGTCATTCGTCAACTGACAAACCGTCGGCCGGATACCACGGCGATGATCTCTACATTCTGTACACAGGCGGTACTACCGGAATGCCGAAAGGTGTCTTGTGGCGTAATGCCGATGCTGTCGTTGAATGCTTTGGAGGTTCGAAAACCGCACGCACTCTTGAACAATTCGTTCCTGAAGCAACCGGAAACTTTCGCGCACTCCCCAGTCCGCCTTTTATGCATGGAGCAGGTCACTGGATTGCGATGCGCACATGGCTCACCGGCGGCACGATCATCGTTCAGTCGCAACCAGACCGTCTTGATGCAGACGACATCTGGGGCCTCATTGAAAAAGAGAAAGCAACTTTCCTTCTGATAGTCGGAGATGCTTTCGCCCGACCATTGCTTGACGGTTTAGCCACATCGAAGCGTGACCTTTCTTCTCTGCTATCAATTTTGTCGGGCGGCGCACCATTGTCTGCACATCTCAAAGTTGAGTTCCACAAGTATTTGCCATCAGTGATACTGGTCGACGGACTCGGTTCGTCGGAGGCTGGCGGACAGTTATCTCAAGTTGCAAGTGGAGACAGCTCAACAACAGGCAGTTTTCCTTTAACACCCCAAAATCACATTTTGTCAGAGGACCTCACGAGCGAGTTGCAGGCCGGACATGAAGGGCTCGGCTGGCTCGCAAAAAGTGGCC
The DNA here is from genome assembly GCA_903929185.1 of uncultured Acidimicrobiaceae bacterium. Taxonomy (GTDB): domain Bacteria; phylum Actinomycetota; class Acidimicrobiia; order Acidimicrobiales; family Ilumatobacteraceae; genus UBA2093. The sequence continues at coordinate 4,734 of CAIYTS010000004.1, read as the reverse complement.
GACTCGCTCTTGGCTATCTGAATGATGAAGCAAAAACCAAGAAGACGTATCCGATCGTTGGAGGAGTTCGATACGTCGTTCCAGGCGACAGAGCGCGCTTAACTGCCGACATGATGATCGAAGTACACGGGCGAGACTCCGTCACCATTAACTCGGGCGGTGAAAAGATTTTTGCTGAAGAAGTAGAAGCAGCTGTGAAGGCTCACCCCGATGTCTACGACTGTGTGGTTACAGGGCGTCCTAGCGAACGTTGGGGCAACGAAGTTGTTGCGGTTGTTCGCCTCACAGCGGGAGCAACTACGACAGAGGCATCACTTCTCGAAGTTGCCCAGAATTATATTGCTCGATTCAAACTGCCAAAGCAATTCATTTTTGTTGAGACAATCGTGAGGTCACCAGCCGGCAAAGCCGACTACCGGTGGGCCAAACAAATAGCTATTGAGGCTGCCAACTAGAGCGGCAAGTTGCCGGTAGCACCACGAGTGCTTCCCGTGTCCGTGTAAGCCTTGATTGTAATTTCTGCAATACGCATCTGATGAATCTCGTCAGCACCGTCGGCGAATCGCGCCCACCGTGCGTTCTGCATCATTCCAGCTAACGGTGTATCAGTGGAGTAACCAAGTGCGCCGTGAACCTGAATAGCCCTGTCGATAATTCTGTTCAAACTATTGGCAACAAAATGCTTCGACATTGAAACTTCTTGACGGAAATCTTCGCCAGCATCAATCTTTGAAGCTGCGTGAAGAATCATCAACTTGCACTGGTAGATCTCCATTGCCGAGTCAGCGATGAGCCACTGAATTCCCTGCTTCTCTGCAAGAAGTGAACCGTGCGAGTAACGCTCAAGCGAACGTGCGACCATCATGTCGAGGGCAGTTTCAGCTTGTGCAACCCAACGCATGCAGTGAGCCAAACGAGCAGGTCCTAGTCGGTACTGGCCCAGACGGTGACCGTTTCCTCTGCCGCCAAGAATCTGAGAGTCATGAACCCGAAGATCTTCAATAACGATTTCAGAGTGACCGGTAGCCCCGTGCATGGTTTCAATTTCACGAACGTCGTTCCATCCCTTGGTAGGAAGATCAATAATGAAAGCAGTATTCGCACCGCGCGATCCTGGCGGAACATCCATCTCAGTACGGGCGATAAGGATGGCAAATTTTGCGCGACGAGCGCCAGAGATAAACCATTTATGACCATTAATGATCCACTCGTCACCATCCTTGATTGCATTCGTACGAATCAAAGTTGGATCAGATCCAGCAACTTCTGGTTCTGTCATAGCGAAACATGACGAAGACACACCGTTGAGAAGTGGCTTTAGGTACTTGTCTTTCTGATCATCTGTTGCCCAATGAAGCAACGTATGCATGTTTCCTTCGTCAGGTGCTGAACAGTTGAAGACCCATGGCCCAACTCGCGTCTTAGCTGATTCAGCCTGCACCATTGCCAAAGCAACGTGACCAAGACCCATGCCGCCCCATTCCTTTGGCATGTGGGGAAGCCATAGCCCTGCTTCCACTGCTTTTTTACGAAGGTTGATCAGTTCACGCACATACTCGCTGTGCTTTTCAGGCGCCATGTCATCACGGTGACCGAACGGCTCCATTGCTGGCTTAATGACATTGTCAACAAAGTCACGGACACGGTTGCGAATCTCTTCGTGCTCGGGGGCAAGGGTGAAATCAATCATGAGGGGTCCTCCCAGTGGACTACGCGATAGCCCATTCTGCTGTGCCGTGACCAAAATCGGCGAGTCGTACTTGGGCGACGTCCTCAGCGACCCTTAGCCTTGCATTGTGAGCGCATCAGAACCCCAGACACCATCTTCTTGGGATACCTCTTCCCTGCCCCAGGGCGATGACAAATCTCAGATGGTTCGCCGCATGTTTGATGCCATCGCCCCGCGCTATGACCTCGTCAACCGGATCATGACATTCCGTCTTGATACTCGCTGGCGGCGCAGAGCGGTGCGAGATCTTGCGTTACCTGCAAATTCCACAGTGCTCGACCTGGCAGCCGGCACAGGAGATCTCTGCATCGACCTTCGTCGTGCACAACTTCGACCCATTGCAATAGATCTATCTTTCGGGATGTTGTCCAATGACCGCAGCAACGCGCCGCGAGCACAAGCAGACATTCTGCGTCTCCCTATTCCTTCGCAATCAGTTGACGGAATCATTTGTGGCTTCGCTTTGCGCAACCTTGTCGATCTAGAAGTCTTCTTTACAGAATGTGCTCGTGTCATTCGTCCTGGTGGTCGCGTTGCTCTTCTTGATGTAGGCGTACCGCATAACCCCATTATTCGGTTCGGTAACAACATTTACTTCGGCAAAATTGTTCCGCGCATTGGCGCATTGCTCAGCGACGCAGCTGCGTATCGCTACTTGCCACGCAGCATCGCCTACCTGCCCGACAGATCGGTACTTGTCGCACAATTGCAGCGAGCAGGCTTTTCAGATGCCACACATACCCAGTTGTCAGGTGGGCTCACGCAACTCATGGTTGGCACTCGCAACACACCATGATCTTTCGCACTGCCACCCTGACAGACGAATTTGATCTGAATACGGTGTGCCGCGGAGATGGCTATCTCTTTGTTCGAGATGGTGTTGGTGTAGCAGGACGTGATGCACTTGCGCACGTCACCGAACAAGAAGCGGTGTCATTCTTAAACTCACTCACACCAAGTCGCTTGTCTGATTCCTCTCTAGCGAGCAACGGTCCAATTCTCTTTTCACTTGTTCCCTTTTCTCCGTCACAATCTGCTGAGTTCATATTGCCCCGCATTGTCTTTCGCAAGACCGAGGACGCTCTTCCCACTGTCACCCTCATTGCTGATTCCGAGGATGACCTCACTGACGACAAGTTCACCAAAGCGGTAACAGCTGCAATCACAGCGCCGCCTCCACGGCCGCACAGCAATTCTTATCGAGTCGCTCCTCGAACCGCTGTTGGCCACTATCTCGACGCAGTGGTACAAGCACGTGATGCAGTGCGAGCTGGTGCACTACAAAAAGCAGTCATCGCGAGAGACATTGAGGTTCATGCCGATGACCCCATTGACGTCCACGCCATTCTTCTTCGCCTCCGAGCATCATTTGGTTCCAGCTATCGCTATTGCGTCAACAACATGATTGGCGCGTCTCCGGAACTGCTGGTGTCAGTACAGGGAACAACAGTGCGTAGCCATCCATTAGCCGGCACAGCCCCACGCACCGGAGATCCGGTAACGGACAAACGTCTTGCGGATGAATTGGTAGCGAGCACCAAGAATCAAATCGAACACCGAATTGTGATCGACATGGTGCATGACACACTCCTGCCATTCTGTTCCTATCTTGACTGGGAAGCAGAACCATCAGTTGTCACTGTGGCAAACGTTCAGCACCTTGGTACCGCCATTGAAGGCGCCCTGACAGAACCGCCGTCTCATGTCTTTCCTCTTGTGCGGGCACTATGCCCAACCCCCGCCTTGGGCGGACATCCTTCTTCAGCAGCGTTGTCTTTCATCGAAAAAACCGAAGGACTAAACCGTGGTTACTACGGAGGCGCCGTGGGATACATGGATGCACACGGTGACGGCATATTCGCAGTCACAATTCGTTGTGCAGAAATGTCGGCCGATAAACGAACGGCTCGTCTCTTTGCAGGTGGCGGAATCGTTGCCGACAGCGACCCGTATGCAGAACTCGCAGAGACACAGGCCAAGTTTCAGGCCATGCTGTCTGCAATTGTTAGGCCCTAGCCTCCACAGCGGCAACCACGGCTGATTGCAATGCTTCATGTTGCGCCACGTTGGTAAAACGATCGCACGGAACTTCAATCAGTCGTGTTCCACCGCGCTGCAGTGTCGATTCAAGATCTTTCACCGTAGTCACACGCTCAAACGCAATACCGTGAGTGCCTGCTAAGTGTTCGAAAGATGCCGCATGAGGTGTCCCGTAGAGAAGTTCGAAGGTCGACTCACCAACGATCTTTGCCTGCGGAAGAAACGAAAAGATACTTCCCCCGTCATTGTTAGTAACGACAATAGTCAGATCAACATTGCGGCGACTGAGAGCCCACAAACCATTCGAATCATGGAGGCATGCAACGTCACCGATCAGAACAGTTACCCGAGACTTCGTTGCAATTGCAACTCCCACAGCAGTACTGATCACTCCATCGATACCGTTAGTTCCTCGATTTGAGTAGACAGATACACCAGACGTTGTCGTGCCGAACCACTCCACATCCCGAATGGGCATCGACGACGACACAACTAAATGAGTCCCAACTTGCATTGATAAAGTCACTGTTCTAGCCACGGATGGTTCACTAAAGTTTTCCGAGGTCCACGCTGTAATCGCTTGCTGCGCAACAACCTCGGCATGTGCCCATTCGGTCGTCCAGTTCTTATCGCACGGTGTGGCGCAAGTTGCCAGAGCACGAATAGCGGCGCCAATGTCTCCGATAACTGTGCTTTCAACCATGTGGTCAGGGTCGGTCACCATCTCAGACTCGCGCAATTGGATGACACGACAGTCATTCTTTGCAATCCATTGCGCCAGAACCTTTGATGCGGGTGGCGCGCCAATTCGCACCACGACTTCAGGAACATGTGAGGTAGAAAATTCTTCAGATCGCAAGATTGCATCAAACCCAAGAACCACCGAGTTGTTGTGCTCACGAACACCGCTCACAGCGTCAGCAAAAATCGGCCATCCCAAGGATTCAGCCAACGACAGCACATCG
>CAIYTS010000003.1 GCA_903929185.1 uncultured Acidimicrobiaceae bacterium | reverse complement strand
TTGAGATTCCCACACCGCACATCAAACCTCGCATTAACAGCGATAAGGATGCGCTCATTAGCTTTAAAAAGGCCAGCCATGGAAGAAGGTTTTCCCTTTCAATTTGCCATCATGTTTGTGCTGGGTGCAGAAATTGCTCGGTTAATCTTTGGACAAAATCTTGGAGAAACAGGAGATGTCCTGGATCTCATGGGCTTAGAGTCACAGAGCTACATCCAGGGCGCAACGGATGACGCCAAATACTTTATGGACATCATCGACTCCGATATTCAAAGCTTCATCACTACTCTTCCGTCAAATATCGGAACTTGGGTTACTAGTGAGACGAAGAAAATCTCCAACGGGGTGAGCGTGGCTGAGGCAATGGTGCAACGTTTTATTGTCAGTGGAATGGTCTTTATCTTGTTTCAAGTTTGAACCTGAGCATCCATAAATGTGAGGAAACAACATTGATGACGCCCCAAAGAGACAACTGCCCATATTGCGACCGCCTCCCTATTAGGGAGATGAACTGCATCAGTCCCACGATTAGGGGCGGGACATCACGGAAGAATATCCGTCAAGCCCAACCAATCTGTGTGCCGTGCTGGGCGGCACATCGGGTTATCAATCTCTAGATCTTCGATTGTGTACCAACTCTTTGCGTAGTTGCACGACCAGCAACATGCCGCGAGATTTTCGTCTCGATTGATGTCTAGCCCACCCATGGCCATTGGCTCCACATGGTCAACCGTTGCACGCGTAAGAATCCAAATCCCATGAATATCAGTGGTGCTCATTCTCTTTTTCTTCTTTGATCGATTCGGCAAAGTTTCATAACCAACCAAATCTTGAAGATTCTTTAGTTGTTTGTTTGGGACAAGTCGAATTCCGCAATACCTACAATGAAAGCCCTGTTCTCGAATGATTTGCATTTCTCTTTTTTCCGTAGGACGATCTTCTGAACTTTTACCTACTGATTTGTTTGGTTTGCGATTGAGCATTTCGAGTCGAACAGCGCCTGCATTTTGAGCCAAGGCATCAAACCAGGTACGCATTTCAACATCCGACATCTGCTGAATCAATTGTCGAGCTTGCGTAATTCTACTTTTGCCCTTCACAGCCAAAAGTGAAGCTTCGAGGAGAAGATCAATTGATTGTTCAAATTCTTTGGGATATGGAAGGACACATTCCCGGGACCATTTAGTGGTGTCATCTGTAAGGCGTTCGCGCACAAGGGCCTTATTTGTGTCTATCTGGGCTTGAGGTTTGCTCATAAAGTTGACGCTATCCGTAGTGACACATCCTTTTCTTACTATGCAGATGTGGAAGAAAATCATGAGTTCATTTCCTGTTGCGGTCCCGGCGAATGGGTGGTTTGCAATTGTCTTTCAGAATTTGCAGAGCGGCAATTAGTCAACGACAACCTCACCGACTCTGAGACTCCTCCAAAAATCGGTACTGACTCAATTACTGACGGATTTTCAGCTCTAGCCACCAGCGCGATTGCAATGCATGAGGTATTCCTTGGACTTGTATCTGCGGGATTCACTGAAGATCAAGCCTTGAAGATAATCACTGGGATTATGAGATCCGACTAGGGATGTCATTCCACGCGTTCCAAAAAACAGCGTTTCGCGTTCCAAACGTTTACTGAAACCCCAACCAAAACCCCGTCAACACTGAGGTTTGGAATTACGCACCAGCCTCACGAAGGCGGGGATGGTGCGAAATGTGGTGCGAAATTCGCCGACACATCTGCATCACCATCGCTAAGGCTAGTGGGACGTGACCGCAGAAGGAATACTGCCCCTCAGAATCCACTGTTCGTGTTTGTGGCCACTGATTTGTCAGCGAAAACGCATCTAGGGCGTCAACGAACCAATGCTCTTGTCTATACAAAGAGGAGTTAGGCGCCGTTTCGCCGTCTGGCTCGTTCGGGTGGTTCCCATTGCCCAAGGAACTCACTCACGTCTCCCCCAGTACGGATCTTCCAAGCCATCAATGCCACCACCATCTGGTGCGCTAATACCTCTACTACTTCACAACCAATGTCTTAACCGACTTTGTGGCTTTTGGCTGCTTGCCCTTTGCAGGCTTTGGTTCTTGCACAGTGAACGTCACAACACATGAACCGGCTTTAAGGGTCTTCAGTTTTGCGGCAACTATTGCGCAATTCTTCTTGGAAGAACTTCTAACCGTCATCGTTACTTTGGCCTTTGGTGACACAACCTTCACACCTACGCGCTTGGCAAGCGTTCTTGCTGTGTACGAATTTTTTGATGCCACGACAACCGCTGCGGCTGGCGGAGCAACAGCCGCGGCAGGTGGAGCAACTGTGGTTGAAGTCGTTGGAGCAACTGTGGTTGAAGTCGTTGGAGCAACTGTGGTTGAAGTCGTTGGAGCAACTGTGGTTGAAGTCGTTGGAGCAACTGTGGTTGGAGTCGTTGGAGCAACTGTGGTTGGAGTCGTTGGAGCAACTGTGGTTGGAGTCGTTGGAGCAGCAGCCGCAAATGGCGAGAAGCTTGATGTCACACCACACACTTGACCATTGCTGTAACTGCGTTGTGGGAGTTCTTCCCATTTTCCACCTGTGAAGTGGAAGAGTGCATCTGTGGCAGCTCCATCGATACAAATAGTGACGCTTCCAGTGATACCGGTGATATTGATATCAACAATTTTTGTTGAACTAGTGACCACAAACGGAGTACTTGAAGAGGTTGCCGGATTGACAGTTGGAGCAACTGTTACAACAGCAGTTCCACCAGTACCTGATAGGCCTAATTTGATACTTGGTACGTTCGCCGTTGCAGGTATTACTGCCTCAGACAAACCAGCCCAAATGGTGACTACTTGCGAGTTTGGCGTTGGACCAGTTTCAATCACAGGTGCAAGTTTTTCCCACTGCGCATAAAGGGTGATGTTCTCCATCACTCCTGGTGCGTAAGGGAATGTAAGCACAGTTCCATTTTCAGTAGCTGACCATCCAGTGAAAGAAAAGCCAACACGAGAGGGTGTCGCTGGTGCTGTCGAAATTTCACCGTCTGCCACAAATGAAACAGCAGTAACAGCTGAACCACCCTTTGCATTTAACGTTACGGAATAAGTATTCGGAATCCATTTTGCATAGAGGGTGGCATCGTTGTTGAATACCCATCGAGTAACAGGGCCTCTGCTCCAATCAGACGCAGAGTCATACCACGCATCGAATGAATAACCAGTACGTGTGGGCGGAGTAGGAAGTGCGATCTGATCACCCAAAGCGCTACCTGGCGCAACCGCCGTTCCACCTGTTGAATCGTATGTAACAACGTACGGGTTAGCTGTGAAGTTGGAATACAGCGTGACACCATTAGTCGCTGTCACGGTCAGAGGGAACGTAACGATTGGCCCACCTTCACTAGAAGACCAGCCCACCCATGTGTATGCCGTTTTAGAGATGACCTGAGCAGGGCTGCTATTCACTACGACGGGATCACTAAACGTTATCGATCTTAGTTTCTTGTTTTCAGTAAAGGCATTCGTGATATTAAGACTTGTAGCTGTTCGTGGTTCGAACACCACAGTCTCCAAGTCGGAATCATAGAAGGCATTGTCACCTATATCTGTAACAGACCCTGGAATTGAGATTGTGGTGATCGCTGTATTTTGAAACACACCACCGTTGATGGTCCTAAGTTGACTATTGGCCTCAAACGTAACTCTTGTTAGACCGCCAGTTCCGCCCTCAGCATCACGACCCCGAAAATAATGTTCAATTGCAGTCACGGTCGCAGGAATCGTGACTTCTCCGGCGCAATCCCAAGTTACGAAATGTACTTTCCACACAATGATCTTTACAGTTCCGCCCAAAGAGCACGGCACGATACTCACGCCGTCTTTCAGTGTCTGCTTTGGATACAGAGTTAAATCATCAGTATTTGAGTATTCAAGCGGAGCAGACACTCGCGGACCGCCGACAGTAAGGGACCAACCATCCCAGTTTTTTGCATTGTTCAAATTATCCGACCAAAAATTTGAGCCACTTGGCAATTCCAGTTTGTTGGGACCTTTCAGAGTTACCGATATTAGGTTTGGATTATCTAGTAACAGCCAGTACCCCCATTGGAAGCTGGCGGCGATTCGAGATTCAAACACCAAACTACGAAGATCACTGCGGACGAATGCATAATTTTCAATTACGTTAACTGTTCCTGGAATCGAGATAGCTGTGAAATTTTCTGCTTCTGCAAACGCCCCATCGCCGATGAATTCCAAACCATTTGGTAACACAATTGAGGTGATTGACGACCGGTAGAAAGCCTGGTAGTTGATACGAGTTATCTTGCTACCTGTCTCGAAGGTGACGCTTGTTATTCCAAGCCTGTTAGTGAATGCGTTGTTGCCGATCACAGTCACATCAGCAGGAACGGTTATTGACCCGGCACAATTACTGGTCGATGACGTCAGCACATCATCTTCGATTCGGAAGCTTCCTCCGAGTGAACAAGCAACATCTGAAGTAGCAGCTTGTGCTGGGCTCGCGACAAAGGACGCCGCAGACAAGATCACACTTGCGAGAAGGAAACGCTGGAAACGATGAGATTGAGATTTCATGCCAACATCATAGACATAACTAGAGGTTTTTCTCTAGTTTATTAGAGGGAAATCTTTATTTTTTGTCACATCTATTCATGTAATGGGTTTCCCCTACAATTTGGACTACTCATGGCAACTCCTCCACAGCAAGCGCGAAGCATCGCAACAGAGCAAAAGATGCTGGACGCCGCCGAAGAGCTTCTTAAAGGTGGAGATTCCCGGCAGGTCACGCTTGAGAACGTCGTCAAGCTGTCTGGGGCATCGGTCGGTTCCTTTTATGCCCGATTCGGAAATGTGGAAGGCCTTTTTGAGGCGTTGCGAAACCGCTACCGCGATGTGATGTATCAGGCGGCAATTAACCAAGGACACGAAAAAGCCCTTCAACAAACAGACTTGAAGAGTGCGCTGCATCAAGCATGTAAGACAACTCTTGAACTGGCACGCCGAGAACACACAGCGATCTCTTACTTGCTTATGCATCCCAGCGATGATCAACAGCCGCTAGTCGAACAAAGAAGACTTATGGTCGAGGAATTGCACCAAATTCTGAAACTTCATCGTAAGGAAATCAAACAGAAGGACCTTCGGCGTGCAAGTGAGAATATTTCTCGAATGGCTCACGCAATGTGGATGCAACTTGCATTAATGGAACCGAGCGAATTCATTGGCCGCAAAACAAGCCTTTCAAGCGTGATTGACTTGACCACGGATATGGCTTACGCGTATCTGACAAACGAATAGGCGTTCCAAAAAACAGCGTTTCGGGTTCCAAACGTTTACTAAAACCCGACTACTTCCCCATCAATGCTGGGATTTCCTATCCCTTAATTGACGCAACGAACAACAGCGTGAGGACAACGAACGCTGGCGCGTTGAGTAACGCGCCAGGAGGCTTTCTTGTGGAGGTCACGTTCAGGATTCTGCCGGAAACAAAACGCATGACTGGGTCGAACGCCATAGTGAGCACGATCAACGGTGTGAAACCTGGATAACGAAAAAACAACACGCAAAGAAGAACAGCAAGAATGAGTTGTATAGCTCCCCATTGATGAAACATTGCGATGATGTTGTTTCCGCCTTCAACAGAAGTATCTACACCTGCGATGCGGTGAGCTCCGCCATCTGACGCAAACAAGTGAATACAACTACGCACCACCATCACGAATAAAAGTAACGCTGCCACGATTCGAACAAATTGAAATCCTTCGTAACTAGAAGGATCGTCAGGAAATACTGCGCTGAAATCAAAATTCATAATTCGTAATTTACTACTTAGCAGTAAGCAAATCTGACCATCAGGAATTACATTGAAATCACTGCATCACTTCTATGGCCTACGGTTTGACAGATTGATTGTCAGATCACTAATCAAATAGCAATCTGACAATCAACTGAAATATCAGGCGCTACTAATAAATAGAAGTAACGACGATTGCGATGGTCGCAATTGTGACTGCGAGCACGTAGATCTGATACACCATCCACGGTTGCTTTGATTCAGCACTTCCAAGAGCTGTTGCCTTTTCTGCAGCAGTCATATCTTTGGCATCGTTCTGGAAAGCCAGCAACGCATTGCTCGTGAAGATCCATGATGTTACGGATGTGACAATCGCAATAAATGCAACTAAACGCTTCGTGCTGTCAGAAGCATTTGCAATATCTGCAAACACAATGATTGCGAGTATTGCTACTGAAGCGACTTGGTGCAATGCACCGAGTCCCATATTTAGTCGTGCAGTTGCGCCCTGCCGATTCTTGAATTCTTCCATTTTGGTTTCCCCCTTTTGTGAACACTTTTGTACTCACAAAGTGAGATTATTCCACAGCTTTTTGGACTGTTGTTGCATCCTGTCCTCCTGTCCAGGACAGTGAAAAGCTCTAGGTAAATAGGGGCTATTCTCGACACAGGAAAATGACTCATAAATAAGAGGTGGCCACGACTATGAAACAAAGACTTGATGATCTGCTCGCAGCAGGCGTACAAAATGGCCATGTGCCCGGAGTGGTTGCTGCCATGGTCGACAAAAACGGTCTGACTTACCTCGGTTCAGCCGGTGAACGAACAATCGGTACAGGTGACGTCATGACTACTGACACGGTGGGTGACATAGCTTCGATGACGAAGGCAATCACCGGCGCAGCAGTAATGCAGTTGGTGGAGCAGGGTCGTCTTGATCTTGATGCTCCAGCAGAAACGTATTGTGCAGAGCTTGCAACGCCGCAAGTACTTGAGGGCTTTGATGATGCTGGACAGCCAATATTGCGAGATGCTCGTTCACAGGTCACGCTTCGCAATCTATTAACACATACCTCTGGCTATGTCTATGACTTCACGGACCCGAACCTTGACAGGTGGTTTGAAGTTACCGATGCGCCGCGAAGGTCCACCGGCCGTCTCGCATCCCTCAACACTCCCCTTATGTTTGACCCAGGAACGAAATGGCACTACGGAATCGGCATTGATTGGGCTGGAAGAATTCTCGAGCGTGTCACAAAATCAAAACTTGGTGATTACTTCGCAGAGCATCTCTTAGAACCCCTAGGAATGGTTGACACTGGCTACACCTGTACTCAAGACATGCTGGAGCGAAAAGCAGCTCTACATCTCCGCACACCAGATTCTACTTTCATGTCATTTGAAATGCCGCGAGCTGAGAATTCAGAGTTTGAAAGTGGCGGTGGTGGTTTGTTCTCGACAATGAGCGACTACACGCGATTCATGCGCATGATCCTCAATGATGGAGTGTTCGAAGGAACTCGAGTGCTTGGCGCAGAAACCGTGGCTCAAATGGCAACAAATAATATGGGAGACATCCGCGTTACGGAGTTGAAGTCTGCGAACCCCGCATTTTTCTGCAGTGGTGAATTTTATCCAGGTGTTCCGAAGTCATGGGGCCTAACGTTCCAGATCAACGAAGAACCACTTCCTAACGGTTGTCCTGCTGGTGTACTCACCTGGGCGGGTGCGTTCAACAGTTACTTCTGGATTGATAAGACAACTGGCATTGCAGGTTGCTACTTAAGTCAGGTTCTCCCGTTCTTTGACGCACAAACATCTGGCCATTTCTTTGACTTCCAAAATGCGGTGTACGCCTCATAATCTCTTTCTAGTAATCGGCTAATACGCGCCATACTTGATTATGAGTCGCAATGTCGTTGGAGTTCTCGGGACAGCAATTGTCGCGGTCTACGCGATTGTCTCCGGTCGTTGGGTCGCAACTGATGCAGAGTGGTATCGATCCCTTCCGCGTCCAGCGTGGCAACCACCCAGCTTCGTGTTTGGCATAATTTGGCCATACAACTTTGCAATGCTCATTGTTGCAACCTGGCTCGTAGCTAGTCGTTTATCAAGTACTCACCAACTGGTTTGGTTGATTTCGCTCACACTGAGTGTGGTGGCCGCGCTCACGTGGGCACATTTGTTTTACGTTCCGCACTCGATTCTCGCATCAGCCTTTGCACTCGTGCTCGCAACGTTGTTTACTATTCCGCTTCTTGTCATTGCGTTTCGTGTGTCTCCAGCACTTGGCATTGCTTTCGTGCCATACCAAATATGGTTAGCAATCGCCACTTCACTTGCTTTCGGTTACGCCTCGCAATAGAGACTTATTTACTCTTGCCCAGACGAAGATCTCTTGAGAAACCGCGGACGCCATTGCGCAGCATTAACACACTACAGCACCACCTCTTTCTGCCATCCGAATTGTCGTTACAACATTTTGTGATGAGATACGAGTGGTTGGCGCGGGCCACTAACTATTACTACGCCATCGTGCATGTCCCAGCAACCATTGCATTTCTTGTGTGGCTCTTCGTTCGCCACCGCGACAGTTATCCGCGTTGGCGAAATGTGCTTGCGATGCTGACTACTGCGTGTCTCGTTATTCGATACGTGCGAGTTGCTCCTCCCCGATTTCTGCCAGAACTCGGATACATCGATCTTGCGACGAGATATGGGTTATCTGTGTACGGCCCAGTAGGAACCGGAGTATCTGATCAATTCGCAGCCATGCCTTCGATTCATGTTGGGTGGGCCGCGCTTGTGTCATTCGGCATCATTGCTGCCAGTACAAGCAAATGGAGATGGCTTTTCGCAAGTCATATTGTGATCACCATGCTCGCAGTCTCGGCCACTGGTAATCATTGGTGGCTTGATGGCATTGCAGCGATCGCTTTAGTAGGGATTGCACTTCGCATTGATGGCTGGTTGCGATGCAGAGTAGGGTAAGTATCCGCATGGCTACTTCCACCAAAAAAACTCCTGCCAAGAAGGTTGCAGCGAAAAAGACTGCAATAACTCGTCAGCCACGTCGTACTCGCGAAGAAGGCATGGAACTTCTCATCAGCGCAGCATTTGAATTGGTGCGCCACAACAGTCCTGATGACATTTCGATTCGAGAAATTGCGTCTCTTGCCAAAGTGCACCACCGGTTCATCGCAGAGTGGTTTGGCGGGAAAGCCCAACTACTGCTCATTGTGCATTCTCGTAACGCTGACAACATTCGAGGGCTTACCGCAACAGTAAATTCCATGCAGACTCCTCAAGTCATCTTGGTCATTACCCAGCAAATTCAACTCTCACTGTGGCTGATGCGAAATGGCGTTGAATTTCCAGATTTGGGTTCGGCATTTCCATCCTTGCCTGAGGCCATTCATAATCTGGAGGTGAACCGTGGAATCTCCCCGAAGGAAGCTCGCATTATCGGATCTATTTATGGTGCGGTCTTGCTTTCGAACGTGATTGTGAACCCATTCATCAAAGATGCGCCTACCACTGAGGAACTTTTCGAATACATATCGAAGGTAATTCCTCCTGTCCTACCACTGAAACGATAAATCCAATGTCTGATTCTCCGTACATTCTCTATGGAGGACCTGTTTCTCTCTACACAGGAAAAGTGCGTTCGTACTTGCGCAAGAACAACATCAATTTTATTGAAGTGCACCCCAATAGCGAGCGGTACTTAAAGCACATTGTTCCAACAGTTGGACGTTGGATCATGCCGTGTCTTGAAACACCAGACGGCCGCATTATTCAAGATGGAGCCGACATCATTGACTTTTTTGACAATGAAGTGAAGCTGTCGCAGTTTCCTATCCGGCCGACAACTCCCGTCCATCGTGCTGTTAGCCACTTGTTTGAAATCTTTGGCGGCGAGGGCTTACTGCGCCCAGCAATGCACTACCGCTGGAATTTTGACGAACAGAATATTGCGTTTTTGGAAAGTGAATTTTCTATCAGTGTGATTCCGAAAATGACTGAAGGGAAAGAACAGATCAACTTTGCTCGGTCAAGTGGTCGCATGCGCAAAGCTGCTGTCACTTTTGGAGTTGGACCGCATTCTGAAAAAATCATTGAGAGTTCATTTGCAGAATGGTTGGAATTGTTCAGCGCTCATCTCGCAGAGAACGCATACCTTCTTGGTAATCGTCCAACGCTTGGCGATTACTGCCTCATGGGGCCAATGTGGGCTCACTTGTTCCGAGACCCAGCACCAACCGCAGTCATCAAAAAGTCCGCACCGCGTGTTGGCCGTTGGGTGGAACGGATGAGCACGTATGAACAGTACGACGGTGAATATTTTGAGACACCTACAGCTCCCCGTGAATTAGTAGCCAACGACGCGTTGCCCGACACATTGGTCGCCATGATGCATTATGTGGCAGACGAATATCTGCCTGAAATTACTGCGCACGTGGAATTCGCCAACAACTGGCTCATAGAGCAGACAGACCTTGTTACGGGCACTAATGGATTACCCGACCCTGGCGCTCGAGGAATCGGCAAGACCACATTTGCGTGGCGTGGTATCGAGATTGAGACTGCTGTCATGCCATATCGCTTCTGGCTTCTTCAACGCCTTCACGACGCCGTCGCTGCCTGCGATGCGGCTTCCCAGACCGCAATACGAGCAGCGTTTCGCAATGCCGGTCTTGAATCCATCCTTGACTTGCGCACCATCCGCCGTGTTGAGCGCGCGAACCACCTTGAGGTGTGGGGCCCGCTCCTCTAATACACAGTTTATTCGGACTGCATAACGGCCATCTGGTGGCTGTGGTTTACGATTTCTTTGTCGGTTACAAACCTTGAAGGAACACCATGTCAGACAAACCTCGCCTCAGTCATAACTACGGAACTATTGATAAGGAATACGGCATGTTCCTCGCCACTCGTCCACCTGAAGAAGATGGCCCGTTGTACATGGTGAACCTGATGAAGTATCACGAAGTTGCTCAGTACTCAGAAGACGGTGTTGTTGATCATGCCATCAGTGGACGTGAAGCAGATGACCGTTACAACCCAGCATCAATCTTGAACAAAATTGGCGCAACCATTGTGTTCGCCGGTGACGTCACCAGCAACAATGTTGGCGACGAGGACTGGGATCGCATCGCTATTGTTCGCTACGCCACACGCAAGTCATTTATTGAAATGCAAAGCCGTCAAGACTTTGGCGACAAGCACGTGCATAAAGCAGCCGGAATGTTGCGCACCACTCTCGTGTGCTGCCGTCCAGAAGATGAATCACTCGATTCGCGCAACCGCCCGACACCACTTGAACTTCGCACTGTTGCAATGATCGTGCGTCAAACCCCAGACCGTACGGGAGCATTTTCAGCATTGCCCGGTGCGATTAACTTTTCTGCAGAAGGAACCATCATTGGTGACGGACGCAAATGGGACACAGTGCAGTTCGTGCCAGTGAATTCAGAAGCTGAAGTGGCTGAACTTGCAGCCTCGCTTGATTATTGCAAGCCAGGCGAAAGCTATGTCATGGGAATTCAAGTAGTACTTGATTCCATCACCACGCCGTAGTTAGCCGCGGCCGGCCATTCCGCCAGCCAT
>CAIYTS010000002.1 GCA_903929185.1 uncultured Acidimicrobiaceae bacterium | reverse complement strand
GCGACGACGCACCATGGCAACACCGATTCCGGTGATCACCATTGGCAATGCAAAACGACCAAGTCCGAGCAACCAGCCAAATGTTGTGTCGATGGCACGACCAAGAGGGCCTGCCATATGGAGATACATCGACAACACAAGGACGATGCCGAGACTGATGCAGCCAACACCCCAGAATTCCACTTCGCGGCCACGCACCACTTCGCGCGCTGCTGAATCTGGCTTCACGGGTGGGCGCTTGTTGCCCTTGGGAGGCGTTTTGACCGCTGCACGAGAGCCAGAAGGCGCCTTGGTGCCGCGAGACGATGGACGAGAACCCTTGGCAGACATGAAAAAAGGGTACCAATGAGGTGTTCCCACCCTCGGGATACCCCTACAGATAGGCCTCAATCAGGCGTGGACCTGTCTGCTTCATTGCTGCTGCAAAAGCAGCGTCAAATGCCTCAGCGGTCTCAACGCGGACTGCCTCGACGCCAAGCCCATTTGCGATCTGCACCCAATTCAATTCGGGGTTCGACAGGTCAAGCATTGCCTGGGCCTTTTCGCCGCCGGTGCCAGCGCCCGTGCGATGCAATTCAATCTGCAAGATGGCATAGGAACGGTTCGCAAAGATGACCGTGGTGACATCCAATTTTTCTCGCGCCTGAGTCCATAAGGCCTGCAACGTGTACATCGCTCCACCGTCACCATGCAAACACACCACTTTGCGCTGTCCGTTTGCAGCTACCGCTGCTCCGGTTGCCATAGGAAGGCCCTGACCAATAGAGCCACCGGTCAAAGAAATTTGATCATGAGGAACTGACGTTGCAAGCGCAACCTGCGACCCGCCGCCAGAAGTTCCACCTTCGTCAGCAATGATTGCGTTCTCAGGCAAGTGACGCGCAATAGAACGACCAATCGAGAATCCGTCAAGCTTGTCGCCGATTGTTGAATCAATAACAAACTGAGCAACTGCTGGCTGATGTGACGCTGTATGCAAATCATCTGCAAGTTCTTGCAGTGCTGCAACACCATCTTCATGTGCGTGAGCAAGATGCAAAATTTCTGTTGTTTCCGCTGTTCCCCAACTTGGCTTACCCGGATACGCAAAGAAAGTAACGGGCGGTTTAGTTCCGACTAACACCAGCACTTCAAGGTCAGCCATGAATTCAACGAGCTGCTCAGCGAAGTATGGCAAACGCGACACAGTCACACGTCCTGCGCCTTTTTGAATGCGCGGCGCGAATGTGTCACACATCAATCGCACGTTTCCAGCAGATGCAACTTTGCCAGCCGCCAACAAACCGACTTCTGTTAGTGCGGCACCACGCAACAACATACCGACGCGCTTGCCGCTACGAATTGCAGCCGTCACCTTTGCAATCGCTTCATGACCAACTTGCACTGCGCGAGCAATGGGTAACGCAGGAGCAGATACTCCCCCTTCGTTCCACGCAACATCAGCGGGAAGTATCAGAGTGGCAATTTGCCCTGGCCATTGGCGTGCTGCTTGCACTGCACGTGCCGTATCACTGCCAACAGACATCGGACTTGTTGCACTGTGTAGCCACGCGGAAACTGGCTGAGCAAACCCTTTGATGTCAGACGTCAGTGGAGCGTCATACTGCAAGTGATACGTGGCGTGGTCACCAACAATGTTGACAATCGGCGACTGAGCGCGACGAGCGTTGTGCAAGTTGGCAAGACCATTTGCAAGACCAGGCCCGAGATGCAACAACGTGGCAGCAGGCTTTTCTGCAATGCGCGCATATCCATCTGCCATACCTGTGACGACGCCTTCAAATAGCCCAAGAATGGAACGCATGCCTGGCGTCGTATCTATTGCCGTGACTAAGTGCATCTCTGATGTACCTGGGTTTGCAAAACAAACATCGACGTCAGAATCGACCAGCGTTTGAATAACTGCTTGTGCTCCGTACATAGCGCCTCCTGAGGTATCTATTCAGATACTCCCAGCATGGCAGAGAATCGGGCCAGAGAATTAAGTGGTCATCACGACGGGCACGATCATCGGCCGTCGTTTGGTGCGATCGCTCACAAATTTGCCCGCAGCCTTACGCACCACACGCTCAAGACCATCAATGTCATTGATTCCGTCATCTAGCGCCTTCACTAGGGCCTTTTCAATGTGTGCTTCTGCTTCGTCTAGCAATGCATCTGCCTCAGGGGCATAGACCCACCCACGCGTAATGACTTCAGGTCCGTTAATCACCTTGTGTAATGCACTGTCAACAGTCGCAACGATGACAACAACGCCTTCTTCTGCCAATACCTTGCGGGCTCGCAACACGCCATGGCCAACGTCGCCCACAATGCCGTCGACAAATAAGTAGCTAGCAGGCACTGTGCTGTGGAATGCAAGTCCATCATCAGAGAGTTCCAACACATCACCATCAGTTGCTTGCAGAACATGATCAGGTGCAGCACCCATGACAACT
>CAIYTS010000001.1 GCA_903929185.1 uncultured Acidimicrobiaceae bacterium | reverse complement strand
GGCATGTACCACTGGCACGCACACCTCTTCCCCAAACTCACCACCACTGCCGGTTTCGAACGCGGCACAGGCGTCATGATTAACATCATCGCTCCTGAATTTGCTGCGAACGCTCTTCGCGGCGCCGCAGTGAACGCGTAACTCATGGGGCATATTCGCGTAGCGATTGATATCAATGCAAGCACTCAACGAGTGTGGGATGTTGTTGAACCAATCGAGCGTCACGTTGACTGGATGGCAGATGCTGTTGCGATCCGCTTCAAGACTGATCAAACACGCGGCACAGGCACTGAATTTTACTGTGACACCAAAGTCGGCCCCATCAAGCTTGTCGACGAGATGAAAATCACTTCCTGGGTTCCACAGAAGGCCATGGGCGTCACACACACCGGCGTTGTCACCGGAACTGGTGAATTCACACTTGAAGCACTTTCTCCATCATCCACTCGATTCGTGTGGACCGAAGTCTTGGTATTTCCATGGTGGCTCGGTGGAAAACTTGGAGCTCTTGTCGGCGGTCAAATTGTGATGAAAGCAATTTGGCGTAAGAACCTACGCATTCTCAAAAAACTCGCCGAGCAATAACTACGTAGGACGTGGCGCAGACCAGCCACGCCACTTTGAAATCACTCGTATTGAAAATGCCAGCAGGATTCCCGTTATGGCCACTGCTGACTGGTTGAAATTCATTTCATCGCCGATGACCACAACCATTGCCGCTGCTATTGCTGCTGTTGCATAAATCTCTCGGTGTAACACCACGGGAATTTCACGCACCAAGACATCGCGCGCTACGCCTCCCCCAATTGCCGTCAGCATTCCGATACCCACTGACGCAGGGGCGTTGACCCCCGCATTCAACGCCTTCTGTGTTCCGGCCACTGCAAACAAACCAAGCCCTGCAGCATCGAGCACAAGTAGTGGTTTTTGCAATCGAGTGATGGTGGGGTGAACATAGAAAACGAAAACACCACACACGATGGGCACCACTAAATATCGAGCATCGGTAAATGTGGCAGGTGGCGCAATACCTAGCAACAAATCACGAATGATTCCGCCGCCAAGAGCAGATGTTGCTGCCAATGCAAGCACACCGAAAATATCGAGATTCTTTTCAACGCCAACCAAGCCGCCAGATAACGCAAACACTGCAATACCCACCAGGTCGAGGACCAGCAGCAGGGTCGTTGTACTCATGTTCTTAGTCTCGCAGAGTCGCAGATCGAACTAAACAAATACACGTATCAAAGCCGTGGTACCCACCCCGGCCACAATCACCACAACAAAGGGCAACTTGCGCCACGTAGCAAGCACTGCGACTGCTAATCCGGCAGCTCTCGCATCTATGGCGTAGCTCTGTCCAGTCGTAAACGTGTCCTTCGCAATCAGCCCAGCAAGTAATGCAGCAGGTATTAGCAACAGGCATCGTTGTACCACGAGCGGCATCTCGCGCTGACCAATGATGACAGCGCCCAGAAGCTTCAACCCGTACGCACACGCAGCAAGCGCCAACACAAAGGTCCAACTCATGGTGCACCATCAGTCATGGGTGAAGGCTCAGGCGATGTCGGTGAAATGCCGAACAACATGCCAAGCGCAGACACAAGTATCGGTAAACCAATAGGCATAAACGGTGCCAGCGCGACTGCAGCAACAGCTCCAAACAAGGCGGCTTTGCGGCCAGCAGATGTGCGCAGGTGCGGAGCAATCATTGCGGTGAACATCACCGGGAATGCTGCATCAAGCCCAAAATCGCTTGGGTTAATGCTGGAACCCACTAGAGCACCGAGCAAGGTACCGATATTCCAACTGGCATAAAGAATCGCACCTGAAATCCAGAACGCTGTACGACGAGTAGTCGGATCTGTTTCGGCTGAGACAATCGCTGTTGTTTCATCGATGACCCATTGCGCACCAAGCAACCGTGAAGCAAAGCTTCCCTCTTTCAACACAGGTGACATTGCTAATCCGTACACCGCATTACGACCTGACAACAACACAGCCCCACCAAATGCACTCGCAACTGTTCCGCCTGAAGCAAGAACGCTAACCGCAGACATTTGTGATGCACCAGTAAAAACAAGCAAAGACATCGCGCACGTTTGGGCAACAGATGCGCCTGCAGAAACTGACAACACGCCGAATGAAGCACCAAAAATTACGAATGCAATGCCGATCATTAATGATGCCGAGATGAAACGACGCGCATCCGGTGCACGAAAATGATGCATGAACTATTTGCCAGTGAAGGTGGCTTTGCCTGGTCCGTGTTCGAGGAAGCTGGCGACGCCAATGTGACTATCGTCAGAATGAAATACCTCTTCAAACAACTGCAGTTCTAGTGAAAGACCTGATGCCAGATCAGTTTCAAT